>CALZOZ010000078.1 GCA_945828095.1 uncultured Clostridia bacterium | reverse complement strand
GCAACAAAACAGAAAACTAGCACAAAGAAGAAAAAATAGCACATATCGATGCAAAGGAAAAAAGCTTGCAACTCCAGTAATTTCAACGGGTTTGCAAGCTTTTGTCTTTGCTAAAGTGTCAAAGATGGGATTATATCACTTTACCCGCCCTTCGTAAAGTGATATACTTACATTATGCTAATTTGAAAATTCTATGAGGGAGGAAAATACCGATATGTATAAAATAGCAACTTTAAACAAAATCTCACCTGCGGGTCTTTCCCGTTTTAACGAGGCGTACATAATCACTGACAAAACAGAAGAGGCTGACGGAATTCTTGTAAGAAGTCAGGATATGCACGAAATGGAGTTCTCCGGTGACCTTAAAGCAGTGGCAAGAGCCGGTGCAGGTGTAAACAATATTCCGCTGGATCGCTGTGCCCAGGAAGGAATCGTAGTTTTCAACACTCCCGGTGCAAATGCCAACGCAGTAAAGGAACTAGTGCTCTGCGGACTGCTTCTGGCAACAAGAAATGTTCCTGCCGCTCTTGACTGGGCAAAGACTCTCACCGAAGATGTGAGCAAGACTGTAGAAAAAGGCAAGTCACAGTTTGCAGGACATGAAATCACAGGCAAAACTCTGGGTATCGTAGGCCTGGGTGCAATCGGCCGCAAGGTTGCAGCTGCTGCAAAGGCTCTCGGTATGGAAATCGTCGGCTATGACCCATACTATGTTTCCGGCGGCGAAGGCATCAGTGTCTACACTGATCTTGAAGAAATGCTGGGCATCTGCGACTACGTCACTCTTCATCTGCCTGCCAACGAAACTACCAAGGGCATGGTTGACAGCACACTTTTCGCCGCAATGAAGGACAGTGCAGTGCTTCTCAACTTCTCCAGAGATAAACTGGTAAACGACATGGATCTTGCTGCCGCTCTGGAGACAGGCAAGGTTTCCCAGTATGTAACCGACTTCCCTAACGACAACCTTGTGGGCAGAAAGAATGTAGTTCTCCTTCCGCATCTGGGTGCTTCCACCGAAGAGGCAGAGGACAACTGCGCTGCAATGGCTGCAGATGAGATACGCGGCTACTTTGAAAACGGAAATATTATCAATTCCGTAAACTTCCCTAAACTGGACATGGGAACTCTGGAAAAGGGAATCAGACTTTCATTTATCGTAAAGGACATGGCTGATCCGGCTGCAGAAATTCTCAAGATGCTTTCATCTGTAGATGTTCAGGTATCCAAGGTAATGGCATCACGCCGTCCGGACGGCATATCCTATGTTCTGGTTGAAGCTGCATCAGAAAACGTACCTTCCCTTCTCTTCGAAGGTGAAAACGGTGCAAAGATCATCAAGTACAGAGCGATTGAAAAATAATAATAAACGTTGACATCAATACAAAACCGGAGAATATTCTGTCTCCGGTTTTTTTGTGCTTCAATCTCTAAGGCTTAATTCCTTGGCTCTCTAACTTTTTCGGCGGTTTGACCCAAGGTCTAACTTTTATAGTGATACTAGAACGAAATCATCCCCCCCTTCAAAGGATATTGTCCGATGTTGTAAAAAAACTCGTTTCAGGTCAAATTGTACAACGCCAAGTAAAAAGGCGAACCCGAAAGTTCGCCTCAGTTGTTATCATTTTTTGTATCATTCTTTTTATACTGCTTCAGTACATTGTCACGCCACTCATCCATTGGATTTCCATTAAAGGCTTCCTGCAGCTCAAGGTATCTCTGCAGATGATCACGAAGCTGTTCCTTGGATGCAAACCGAAGGAACCAGTGAAGTTTTTCCTTGTTTTCCTCAGAATGCTGACGAATCTGCCGCCTGAGTTCCTCGTAGCGGACCAGAATGTCGTTTTCCTTGGCGAATGCACGCACCTTGGTGACGATGCCCAGGGAATAAACCACATCCACTGCGAATACACCGAAAAACATTCCCACTACAAAGGAAAATGCCAGATTGTCTGCGAACCACTGCAGCGCATTGAGAATGTGAGGATGTATTAAGAAATAGTAAACAGCTCCCAGGATAGCCCAGTAAATTGAAAACTTCAGGCATATTATACCCTGAAAGTTAAACTTTTCATTGGTGTAATCCCATAACTTCACCTTCATGCCTTTGATGAAGATCACACCGGCTATGTATTCAAACAGTGTCATGACCATGGCCATAACGATGAAAAGCAGAATTTTGCTGCCCGCTGTAACCTCACTTATAAGGGATGTGTTTTCAAGGCTCGCAAGCAAGTACAAGGCGCAAAGGCCAAACCCGTAAAGGGGCAGATAAGGTCCTACCAGAAAGCCTGGGTTTATCCACCTTCTGCTGACATTGGCAGGGCTGAACCGTCTGTAAAGCACCTCCAGACCCCAGCCTAAAAAGCATCCCATAAAGAACAGAAAAGCCAGGATCAGAAAATTATTCATGCTTTCCACCTCCCCTATGGCTGTGTCCTGCCATCATAAGCTCGATAGCATGGTGGAGATTTTTCACCTCAATTTCCTCACAGCCCTCCTGATATTCTCCGTCCAGGGACCATGAAGTATTTTTATCCGCGCGAATCTTAAACTCGCTGCCGTTAATGAACACCAGCCTGTTGGACTCATAATTCTGAGAATTGAGCATATACACAATTTCCGCCAGGTCGATAAGGTCATTTGGCGCCTTTACAAGCAGAAGCTCAAAACGGCCGTCGCTCATATCTACCAGCTTAGGATTCAGTGTCAGAATTCCCGCCAGCGATGTGGAATTGCTGATTGCTCCGAAAATATAGTCATCTTCAAAAATCTGGCCGTCAGCTTCAATTACCATGTGCTCCTTGCGTATGGAGGCGATAGAGTTTATACCCTCCAGAATATATGCCAGGTGTCCCAGAGCGTTCTTTACGTTCTGAGGCGTAGCATATGATGCCTTGGTAAAAGCCCCGAAGGATGCCACATAAGAAAAGTTTCTGCCGTTAAAGCTTCCCACATCAAAGGACACGGGCTCACCGTTGACCACATCGCGGGCTGCTGCCAGAATGTTCTTTGGAATATCCAGGCTGCTGGCAAAATCGTTGGTGCTGCCGGCCGGTATATAGCCTATTGGAACCCTGACGCCGCTTTCAATTACACCGGAAACCACCTCATTGAAGGTTCCGTCGCCTCCTATAGCGGTAATAAGATCCACCTTGGATGCATATTCTCTGGCATAAAGAGTTCCGTCTCCCCTTTTGGTAGTGGTAAGCACCGTGCATACGTAATCGGCGGTGGTAAAAATATCGACTATATCTGTAAGATATTTATTTGCTCTTTTAGTTCCCGAGCACGGGTTAATGATTATAAGCGCTTTTTTTGACATAGATTGTCCCCCTTTGTTATGTTCTTTTCTTCAACTGCCTGTTAGAAAATATTAAGCGGTTTTCTCCTTGCCTTTGCCTCCTCGGCGATAGGCTTCTGGTTTACAGGCCTTGTTGCCCACCACACTCTGTTTATGGTTATTCCGAGGCACATAACCCAGGACATGAACCAGAACCACATAAGCAGAGCGACTATGTTGGAGAATGAACCGTAAAGAATGTCGTAGTTTGTACTCCTGGTGGAGTAGATGTTATATACGAAAGTTACCAGCAAAAATCCCACCGAAGAAAACACGCTGCCCGGTACAATATCCTTGAAAGGCACTTTTTTTGAAGGCAGAACATAGTAGTTATATGAAATCATAAAGAAATACAAGCCTGCCGCCAAAGGCCACCTTAATGTAATCCAGAAGGCATCAGCGATTTCCGAAGCCTTAACAATTCCAAATACCAGATTCAGAATCACCTGTCCGTAAACCAGCACTACCAGAGAAAAGACTACTGTAAACAGCGTTACAATCATAGTCCTAATGGCACGGAGTCTGTCCTTGACATATCCCTCACCGGTGCTGTTTCCGTCAGTCAAAGTGTAATTGGTAACTCTTATTAATGCGAACTGTACTCTGGATGCTGCCCAGAGAGCGATGACCGCCATAAAAAGGCTGTTTGCCCCGGACGGATGGTAGGTGAGCATATCCTGAAGGGCATCAAGACCCTCTCCGGTTATGTTGATATTAGCCCACTCCTGCAAACTGTCAAGGGATAGTGAAAACAGACCCATAAGCTGTGAGAACAATATGATGGTAGGCAATATGGACAGGAACAGGAAAAATGCCAGCTGAGCCGCAACCCCCTGATAATAGGGGTCCTGGAACTGGCTGATTCCAAGTACTATCATTTTTTTCAGTCTTTCCTTTATCATCCTGCAGCTTTCTCCTTTTGAGATTAAAATATCTTCTTTCGGCTGACTATGCTCTGGCTTCCAGTAATTTTTCCAGCTCAACCAATGCCGCCGCCCTGTGGCTTATGGCATTCTTTTCTTCCGGTGTGAGCTGTGCAAAGGTTTTATCATATCCCTCAGGAACAAAAAGGGGATCATATCCGAATCCGCCGTCTCCCGTCGGTACTGTTATAATTCTGCCCGGGCACTCCCCTCTTGCTGAAAGGACAGTTCCGTCAGGATACACCATGGTAATGACAGATACGAACTTTGCAGTTCTCTCCTTTGCCGGTACACCGTCAAGAAGCTTCAGGAGCTTATCGTTGTTTTTTTCGTCATTTCCGTCCTCGCCTGCAAATCTGGCCGAGTAGACGCCGGGTGCACCGCATAGATAATCCACCATCAGGCCGGAATCATCAGCCAGAGTGATTTTTCCGCAAAGCTTCATTATCTCGTCAGCCTTTTTAAAGGAATTCTCTTCAAAGGTCTCTCCGTCCTCAACGATTTCAACCGGAGGAACGCCTGCCTCATCTCTGGAAATGATGCTCATTCCGAATTTCTTTGTTATAGCTTCTATTTCCTCTATTTTATGTTTGTTGCGTGATGCAGCAACAATTACTTTATCCATTTATAATCTCCTTCTGTATTTCATGAAGGGTCCTGCAGCCTGATGCCGCCAGCGCAAGAAGTTCGCCCAGTTCATCCGGCTTAAACGGTCTGTCTTCGCCTGTTCCCTGTATTTCTACATATTCTCCTTTGTCGGTCATGACTACGTTCATATCCACCATTGCTCTTGAATCCTCGTCATAGCAGAGGTCAAGCAGCGGCTGTTCCTCCACGATACCTACGCTCACTGCCGACACGCAGCCGGTAACAGGAATTTCATCAATTTTGCCATCTTCCTTCAGCTTCTTCATCGCTTCCACCATGGCAACGAACGCGCCTGTGATAGATGCCGTTCTGGTGCCGCCGTCAGCCTGAATCACATCGCAGTCAATCCAGATAGTACGTTCGCCCAGCTTTTTCATATCAACCACGGAACGCAGCGATCTTCCGATCAGTCTCTGGATTTCAACACTGCGGCCATCGGTCTTGCCGCCCCTGTCTCTTTTTTTCCTGGTGGCTGTTGAACCGGGAAGCATGGAATACTCCGCTGTCACCCAGCCGCATCCTGTGCCTGTAAGATGGCGGGCTGTGGTCTCCTCAACGCATGCGGTGCAGATTACCTTGGTTCTGCCCATTTCGATAAGCACCGAGCCATGTGGACTAACTAAATAATCGTTGGTTATATTTACAGGACGCAGTTCAAAATGCTTCCTGCCATCAATTCTATCCATATAGTATTTCCTCTTTTCTGTATTAATGCGTATCTTATATTTTACCTCGAAATGGAGTATATTGTCAAGAAAAAGGAAAACCTGACCCGGCACCATCGAATCAGGTTTTCAGTTATATTCTATTTCTTACCCCTCAGCTGACGCATAAGCATCTTTACGTTTTCAATATCAATAGGTTTTGCAGTATGTGCATCCATACCTGCTTCGAAAGCCCGCCTTACATCATCTTCGAATACATAGGCAGTCATGGCCACTATAGGTATGGTGGCTCCATCAGGATGTACGCTGCTGCGGATATAGCCGGCGGCCTCATAACCGTCCATTACCGGCATGGCGATGTCCATAAAGATCATGTCGTAGTATCCCGGCTTTGAGGCGTTGAACATGTCCACGGCTTCCTTGCCGTTTTCAGCGATTTCACACTCAATTCCTTCTATCTTAAGAAGTTCAGTCAGAATTTCAGCATTTGACTCATTATCCTCGGCAGCCAGAATACGCATGCCTGCAAATTCCACATTTTCATCCGGCGAATCCATATTGTCAGGCTTCTGCGCCGGCACACAGCTTTTTTCAACTTCACGGCGGAAGCTGGAAACGAAGAAAGGCTTGTTCAAAAATGCGGTAATGCCCGCTCCTCGTGCTTCCTCCTCAATATCGTCAAAATCATAGGAAGTAAGCACCATAACAGGAACCATATCTCCCACCTTTTCCCGAATCCTTCTGGCAGCCTCCACTCCATCCATGTCCGGCATTTTCCAATCCAGGATAATGATATGGTATTCTTCGTGTATCTCAGCTGCAGCCGAGGCCATTCTTACAGCCTCCTTGCCGCCTATGGCACAGTCTACCTCCACTCCTGTCTCCGCCATAAGCTCACGCACATCAACACAGACGTCCTCCATATCATCGGCAACAAGCATACGGGTTATGCCGTGTTCCTTCCAGAACTCTTTATCCGGTTCTCCCGCAACAGTCTGCAGCTCCAGATCTATGGTGAAAATGCTTCCCTGACCCGGATTGCTGTGCACAGTTATGCTGCCGCCCATAAGTTCTACTATATTTTTGGTAATAGCCATACCAAGGCCTGTACCCTGAATGCCGTTTATCTTCTCGTTATCCTCTCTTGCAAAAGGATCGAATACATTCTTCAAAAACTCAGGGCTCATTCCATAGCCGTTATCCTCTACAGTAAAACGTATTTGTGCCAGGCCGGCAGTTTTCTGACGTCCTTCTGTAGTCAGGATTATGGAACCGTGCTCAGGTGTATATTTTATCGCATTGGAAAGGAGATTCAGAAGAATCTGATTGATTCTCAGCCTGTCGCCCACAATATACTCCGGAAGTCTTCCCCTGCTTCTCATCTCAAAGTTAAGCTTTTTCATTTTCATCTGAGGCAGTACTATGGTATGAATTTCCTCTATCAGTTCAGCTAACCTGAACTCAGTAGGATTCAGGGATGTCTTTCCGCTTTCTATCTTGCTCATATCCAGCACGTCGTTAATGAGGCTCAGAAGATGATGACCTGAAGAAATGATCTTTTCCGTGTACTCCTTTACTTTGTCCGGATTATCCGTATTTTTACGCAGCAGCACAGAAAAACCGACTATTGCGTTCATCGGAGTACGAATGTCGTGGGACATATTGGCCAGGAAATTGCTCTTTGCCTCATTGGCGCTCTTTGCAACCTGCAGAGCATGACTCAGGGTCTGATTCATGCGTCTTTCTCTGGTTCGGTCAGAAAGAATTATAACATATTTTTTCTCATCGTTTATTTCGGCATGATATACCGTAACAAGGAACCAGAGGCATTCACCTGTCTTGCAATGTATATATTCTCTTTCAAACTGCTTCTGCTCGCCCAGCCCTATTTCTGAGAACTTGTCAATAACGCGCACCGTATCAGGACTTGCCGCAAGTTCATCCACCAGACGAATATTCGCACGAATATCCTCTTCACGCAATCCCAGTGCTTTTTCTATATTAGGGCTTACATAGGTCACCTTATAATCACCGTCATCAACCATAAAGTAAATATCTTCCGAATTGCCGGTAAGAATGCCGAAAAGTTCTTCCCTATATAGTATCTCTGCATCTTTTGCTGCCAGGTTTTTGCGGTTTTCGCTCACAATGAAGAATATCACAATGGCAAATATGAAGACTGACAAGGCGATAATCACAGGAATGGTAATTGCCTGCAATCTGTTCATGCTTGCATTAACAACGGCCGTCGGAACTATGCCTACCACTGTCCAGTCAATCAAATCCGTAGGCTGATATACCAGGTAATATCCCTCACCGGACTTTACGAACCTGGTGACGCCGAAATCTCCGCGGTTTATCTTTTGGGACAGAGATTTTGTTTCTGCTGTTCCCATGCTGGTTTCTTTTCCAAGCCAGGAAAGCAGGTTAAAGAAAGCTTTGTTGGTGTCCATGGAGCAATCGATGATAACTCTTCCGGTGCTGTCAATCACATAGCTTTCGGAACAGCCCTCAAAGGCTGAAACTTTCAGAGACTCTGCCATATCGCTATTGTTATAGCTTATACCGACTGCTTCAAATTCAAAACCGCCGTACTCACCCTTAAATGCCGGTACAGCGAAAAATATCAGCTCAGGACTTCCCGGAAACGCAGCGCTGACCACAATGGGTTTACGGTTCTCCATCAGATTAGGCAGCTGATCTCTCAGACTTATATATCCTGTCTTTCCATTTGAAGTTATATAGTCTCCGTCATGTGTGATAAAATAGAAATCGGTAAAGCCCCATTGCTCCTGTCTGTCACTTATATATTGTAACATTTCTTCATCGCTACCGGCTTTTTCAAGGTACGGCAGCCAGTCATCGAGGCTTTTCCATTTTTCAGATAGGATGTCGTTAAACGCTTTATTAGATTGTGTGTAGATTTCCTTGAGATGGCTGGAACTCTCCTGGTAAACCAAAAAAGAGACAAAAGTAAAGTAGCCGATTGCAGATGCAAGCACCATGAAAGCGGCTAAAATCACAATAATCAGTTTGCATTTTTTTCTACACACCGATAATGTCCTCCGATTCTTCTTCCTTGTTAAAAATTATACCTATTTCGACTTTGTTCGTCAATGTGAAAAAGACAGAAGAGTGTATATATATCAGTGTTTTTCGTTAAGATTCTGCTAAATACTAAATACAGCAGATCATCGGGAGACCCATGTATCCGCCTCCGCAGCAAAGATTCAGCACCAGACAGGTTCCGCAGATCTGGCCGCAGTAATTGCTGCCGGCCATAGACGGATTGCCTCCGTACTGTGCGCTCCTCTGCTGATACCTTGTTTCACCGCCCTGAAGACGCTGCAGCAGATTTGCATAGTAAAAATTATCCGGTTCAAAGGCGCAGGCTGTCCTGGCGTGGTCGATGGCGATAGCGTTGTTTCCCACCTTGTAATTGGCAAAGGCACTGTAATAATACCACTGTCCCCTTCTGTCCTGAACCTGTTCCAGCACATTAAGACCCTCGCGATAGTAACCGTTCTGGATGTAATTTGCCGCTGAACGCAGATACTGGTCATCCTTGGTTTCAGTCTGCCTCTGTCCGAAGCCCTGACCTCCGAAACCCTGGCCTCCAAATCCCCAGAAATCGTCGCTGCCGGACTGCTGCGGCTGTCCCTTTCCCTGGCGCTGGTCCATAATCATGTTATATGCCTGCTGCACTTCCTTAAATTTTTCCTCGTATTCCTTTTGATTTGGATTACCCACGTTGGCATCGGGGTGATATTTCCTGCTGAGGCTACGATATGCTTTTTTAATTTCGTCATCTGAAGCATTGTAGCTTACTCCAAGAACCTTATATGGATCCATCGACTATGACATCCTTTCCGTTTTTATCTTCTTTTTCCCCTTTGCCCCCGATTCTGTCCGACTTGGCCTTGCCGTAGCGCACCCACACGCCGGAATATAAAATATTTCTCAGAATTTCAACATTTTCCACCAAAGGCAGTCTCTCAAAAGCATCCGTACACTCCCCTATCATCAGCAGAAGAAGGTTGAGAACACTGTCGTTGAAGTCTTCCGGACTGCTGGTCCGGTACAATTCCTTAAATGGATTGTAATCTCCCGTTTTTATGTCAAGCTCTATATCCTCGTAGGCATCCAGGAGATAAATGAATTTTCCTAAGTAAAATCCTACCCTGTACAGATCATTCTTCCACATGTCGTCTTTATAGCAGAAGACCTCCGCCATTATCTCTCCGAAAACCTTGGCAACCTTGTCTATAGGCAGATTCTCCGCACTTTCCACGATGGAAAGCATGTTCATTTTCTTTGCAATGGATGAAGCTTTTTCGGGATACTTTTCACTCACCTTTTCGGCCCTCTTTTTAAGGCTGTTCATGCTGACACGGGCCTTCATCTTCTTTTCGTCATCCCAGTCGTCCTT
>CALZOZ010000077.1 GCA_945828095.1 uncultured Clostridia bacterium | reverse complement strand
TACACACTGCATATCGTCGGCAGCGTCAGATGTGTATAAGAGACAGGAAAAAGATAGCAGTGAACAAGGGAATGGATTTTTTATTAAAAGACCTTAAAAGCAACAACACTTTATTGATCGAATTTGTAGAGCAGCCAAAGGAAAAGGTAAGAGAGGTGGACAGTAAAGACCTACATCTTGCACTTAGCACTATGAAAATAGGGGAAAGGCTTTCGGTAAGGTTTGATGGAAGCAAGAAGTAAAAAAGAGTTTGATATGGTAGGCGTCAGGCTTGTGCCAGAGCGAAAGCTGTATAGTGAAAAGGAGATTGCCTGCAGTTCAGATGCAGTGGCACTTCTGAGCAAAGAATTGGGCGAGTACGACAGAGAGGTTTTCTGTGTGCTGCATCTGAACCCAAAAGGGCTGCCGCTGAGTGCCAGCATAACAAGTATTGGAGAACTGACAAGTACATTGGTACACCCCAGGGAAGTCTTCAAAAGTGCTGTGCTTAGTTCCGCTGCATGCATCATGCTTCTTCATAATCACCCAAGCGGCAATCTGTCACCAAGTGAAGAAGATATCAAGACTACAGAACGTATTGCTGTTTGTGGAAGAGTATTAGCGATACCCGTGGTGGACCATATAATCTGCGCTGAGCATGGTTATATAAGCATGAGAAGCTATGGATATGAACATCTTTTTGATGATAGTGAAAACGATCTGAATAAAATCAATGAATCAGAGCTTCCTGAAATCAGACTGCCGGATGATAAAGACGAGGACTATTCTTCTTTGAAAATATCCAGGGAGGTTAATGGTAAAAAGATGGAGATACCTTTAACCAGAGATGAGCTTTCCACGGCTTTCTTCGAGCAGCAGCGGATTTGGGATGAAAGCTATGTCAGAAATTTTTTGAGCGACCTTCACAAAGATAAGGAAAAGCGTCTTGAATTTAAGACCCAAAATGGTATAGCAATTAATTCTATACTCAAGTCAGACAAAACGATTTCAAGAATATCTGCCGAAATGCGTAGAAAGGCTGATAAGTATGGAATGAGCGATTATGAGGCTCTGGAAGAGGCAGTTCAGGAAAAAGCAGCTGAACTCGACCGCAGGAGAAAAGAAAAATCACGTGAAAGGTAGGGGAAAAGATAATCAGCTTCTTAGACTCTTGACTGTGAGCATAAACACATAATAAAATGTGACCAGGAGGAAAGAAGTATGAAAGCTAAGAAATTAAAAAAGAGACTGCTTGTTACAACCTTAGCATTGGCAGTTGCTTGCACATTTGCAGTTCCCGCTCTGGCAGAAACAACTACAGATTATGCGGATGAACAGACAGTGATAGCCACCGATGTTAAAGCAACCAGTTGGACAAGTTCAAAGCTTAAGAAAGCAAAGCTTAATTTAATAAAAGTCGCATCGTACAGCTATGATAAAATCAAGTTGACATGGGAGCCGCTTTCGGGAGTGGATGGCTACCAGATCTACAGAGCCACATCAAAGAGTGGAACCTACAAGAAGGTAAGCACCGTAACAGACCCGACTAAGTCAACCTATATCAACGGAAGCAGAACCTGCGGTAAGACATATTACTACAAGGTAAGAGCATATAAGAAAATAAACGGAAAGACCGTTTACTCGAAGTTCAGCTCAGTGATGAGCGCAGCACCAAAGCCGGCAAAGGTGACAATAACCTATGCATATGCACCTGATACAGCAGTTACAACCATAGCGATTGATTTTAAGACTGTAAGGGGAGCCACAGATTATGAAGGACAGATAAATCAGATTAAGGATGGCGAGGAGACTGGTTTCAGAAATTACTCTTATGATGAAGATGGATTAAGAAGAACATTTTCGACATATAAAACCAGATTGGCAATGCTAAAAAAACAGAATCCTTCGGGTTATGTAAGCATCACAACCTTTGAAAACGGCAAGCCTTCTTCGAAAAGGCTCACCGTAGAAGAGTATGCAGAGAGTAAAATAGGTAAAAACCAGATGCAGATAAGCCTCGTTCAGGACGACAGCGTATATCAGTTCAGAGTAAGAGCATATAGGACAGTAAATGGTAAGAAAATCTACGGCCCATGGTCGGATACCTACACACTGAAAGAAACTCTAAACATTGATGAGATATATAAGGAGCTTCGTCAGTACGCAATAGACTATGCCGCTGAAAATGAGCCTAGATGGCACTACGAGGATAGACCTACGGGAAATCCTCAGAACTCAAACTACTACTCAGACGGTGAACTAGGACGTTTCTCAATTTATTCAAAACAGGAGGATGTAATCAGGCTCTATAAGGGTGGCATAGAAACATATATCTTGCAGGTAGTTAAACAGGGCGGATATGATTCTGGTTTCCTATACTTTTCAAGAGTAGGAGTAGGAGATTGGGATGACCACTTTAGTACGAATGAAGGTCCGAGCATCTACTACAATGCTTTTATGCTATATTAAACATCAAATACACATATAATACTCTTTTTTCAGATAGGAGGGCAAGAAAACACTTGCTCTCTTTTCTTTTATATAAAAATTAAACAAGGAGGAAACAGCAAAATGAATTTTAAGAAACTAGGTAAAAAAATCCTGACACTGGCGATGGCCATTACCATCGTCTTTACTTCCATGCCGTGCCTAGATATGGCTGAAACAGCAGAGGCTGCAAGCGGATATACCCTTACAGAAGAGAACCTGGGCAGTTACACTTTTAAATCCGGAAGGTACCTTCAAATTTACTTTGTAGACTACAATTCCGAAATGGACCCAAGAGATGCGGTACTAAGAGATGATGGAAGCTGTTCGGAGGCCAAGCAGCCCATCAAGATGTATAGAGCTGGAGGCTTTTTAGTTTACTGTATAGAGCATGGAGTATCCCATAAGTCAACAACCTTATACAAGCATAACTATGAAAAGTCGCCTATATATAACGCATATGCAACCTATATAGGGAAAACGCCACCATATCCTATTGAGAATATCTTCAAGGTTCTGATGCTGGCTCCTGTTGATGGAAGTGTAGGCGTAAAGGAACTTAACGATATGGGATTTGCCGATTCTAAGTACAAGGACCCGAACACAACATACAAAAAGTCAGACTGGTACGCAGCATCACAGATGCTCATATGGGAATGCCAGCAATTGTTCAGAGATGAAAACTTCGAAAGAAGTGAGAATGGTCTAAGATTTGAAACCGGATATAAGACAGGCGTTTACACAGATCTCATTCCAAAGGAGCATTACTCAAAGAACCTCTGGGGAACTCCTGCTATGGACATATATAACTTCATGGCATCGAAGATTAAGGAAAGATCAAACCTTGACAGAAGCATTGCAGGCTCCTTTAAGAATGAACCTCAGACCATACTTCTTACAGAAGAGGAAAAAGCGGCAGATACAATCATAAAGGAAATATCGGCAGGGTCATACCAGGGCGAATACAAAGCTGTCAATAAAAACGGTGATGATTTAGACGGAATAAAGATTGAATATGTAGAAGGGGCTACCAAGAAGGACGGCAAGTACATCATCACCATTACCGACAAGTCGCTTCTTGGAAAGACTCTCGAGATAAAACATAAGGATGCTATCGCCGAAAGAGCAGAAAAATACTTGAATGGTCCTAATGGTTCCGAGTACAAGAGATACATCTGGGAACACGCAACCAAGACAGGCCATACTCAGGCTTTCGTATCGGGGCTTAACGATCCGGTATCAGGATGGCTTGTTTTAGACGGACCTGACCCGAAAGAAGAAGAGGGCGACTGCACACCTCCTGATGTGGAAGTTTTCCCGACAATCAAAATGCCTATCGAAAAGATAGATGCAAATACCGGATGGGACGGAGACAGCCACACTCCACTTGGCGGTGCAGGCCTTGATGCAACCTTCACTCTTGAAAGAAATATTGGAGGCGAGGGATGGCAGACCATCAGCACAGTAACTCTCGATGATTACGGCTCAGAGTATGTCTTTGAGGACAGACCTTTTTTGACTAAATCAGACCTTGATGCATACCTTACGAAGACCATGACACCTGACCATATGGTGCCGGACGGAAATGACCCACCGGGTCTTGTGAAGCACTGCGGAAATAAGGAAAAGTCAAGAACATGGGATGTTGCGGTGCAGTATAGAATCACCGAAACAAGGCCTGACGGAAGATATATTAATCCTGACCCATACGGAGGCGTAAGAGAATACACATTTAAATATCACGCAGATGCTAAGGATAACTGCACATACGAATGCGAATCGGCTCCGTGGACTGAAGTAAATTACAAATTTGAATGGTCAGCAACCAAAGGTGATGGCAGCAGCTTTACTTCTACGGGAACAAAAGCTGCTGTTAAGAACATCCTCGACTATGACCTTGAAACCTTTGTGGATGATGAGTTCAGAGGCGATGTCCTCATTATCAAATCCAATGAGCAGGAGAATCCGTTTAAAGACTCTGCCATGGGTGGCGACAAAAGCAACATCTCAATAGATTCTTACTGGACCATAAAGCTTATGGACGGCTTGGAAGGTGTAGAATATGCACACCTTCAGTCAGCAACTCCGACAGTCCTTGAGGGCGGTACCCATCAGTACACTGTATCAAGAGGATCAGGAATTCCAAACAACACACTTAACGGCGGCCTTGGAATGAAGGTCGGTACCAACGGCCAGATTCTCATTAAAGACCTTCCGTATGGCAGGTATGAATTAACAGAGGTAAAAGCAGATAATCCGAAATATGTTCTTGAAAAGTGCACTGTAGTTGTATCAGAACATAATGGAGCAAGCGGTGCTAATGTAATGTACGGCTCTAAGGGCGCAGTTCCCGATGAAGGACTTTATTCCGGATACGGCACAGCAGGAACAAATCCAATCGGTGCCAAGTCAAACGGCACCGGCGACTACTATAACAACAGATATGATGTGAACCTGAGAGATAAAATCAAGGAAAACATCGTAAAGATTGAAAAGGTTGACTCTGAAACAGGAAAGAAGATTCCCCTTGCCGGAACCAAGGTATATATCCGTTTCAAAGGAAACCCTGACTATACTGACGAAGAAAACAGAGCAATGTTCGGAGAGGGCGGGACCGTAGCAAAGAACATATATAACAGGTTCCTTCCAAACGCAGAAAGCATTAACTCAAAGAGTACAAACTACGCCTTTGAGCTCTCTGAAAACGGCGAAATTACCATCCCTTATCAGCTGCCTTACGGAAGATATGAAATATCCGAGTGGCTGGTTCCCGATGGATATTTCGTAGGTAAGTACGATGAAACAGGCGTTGGCAAAAACCACGACTTCGGATATATTGAGGAAGGAGTCTTTAAGTTCGGAGACACCGGAAAGTTCGGTGACTACTACAGCGGCGACGGACACAAATACGAAGATGTTGTGGCAATCTACGATGCTGCCGGAAATAAGGTGAAGTACCAGGATAAGGATAAATACACCTTTGATGAACTTGCCAAGATGGTAGTGAACAGATACACCTTCACCGTTACTCAGCAGGATATGCACGAAGACGGTAATTTCTCCCAGCTCGTTACCTTTGACAGCAAGAGAATGGATGCAGACCCGTCCTATGACAGCGGAGACCATCCGTACAGGAACTACTACCGCATTGCTGCAGTATTAAACGATGCTGTAAAAGGTAAACTCGAAATAAGTAAAACAGGAGAAGCCCTTGTAGGCTTTAAGGAAGAGGAAAAGGACGGATATACAATTCTTACCCCTGTATTTGAAACAGCAGCAAAATTAAAGGATGCAGTCTTTGGAATCTTCGCTGCAAAGGATGAGACATTAAATGACGGTTCTGAAGGACCGGCCATTTACGATTCCGAGACAGGTGATAAGATAACAATTCCAAAGGAAAAATCATCACACCTTTCCAATGCAATTGAAAAGGTAAAGGCTTTCTTTGGCAAACTCTTTAATCCAAAGGAATATACGGCCGCAAACTATGAAACCGGCTCATACTCACACAAATCGGGAGCAGAGCTTTGGTATATGCTTGAGAGGGAAGCTTCAGAAGGAAACATGAAGAGAACCATATATGTTTCCCCTGAGCAGAAAGACACCACATACTCATATATCTATGAGACTGCAGACGATAAGTACAGCTACCGCTATGATATTGAGGTAATCCTTAAGAACCAGGCAGGCGGAAGAAATGTTACAGAAGTCAATGTGACAAAGACAACTGTTCCGATTACAGGCTTCGTTTCCGAGATTCCTATGACTTACATGAGCGGCACCGTAGGTAATGTGGTTGTTGATGATTCAAATGGAGAAATCCAGAGCTACACCAAGCCTCTTCGTGACCCGTTTGATTGGACAACAGTATCAGAACTTGATGTGTACAAGAAAACATATGTCTTTGAGGCTGACGGAGAAAAGGACATCTTTACAGACGGAAACGAAATAGACCTTTCAGAGCCTTGTCCGGAAAGATACCTCGTAAAAGACTATATCTACTACGAACTGACCAAGGACGATTTAAAGACCGAGGAAAGAAAGGTGGGAGAAAGACAGGTTATAGATGTACCGGGGATTGATGCCAACGGAGACGGTGACTTTGATGACCCGGAAGATACTCCTCCGACATATAAGACCGAAGACATTAAAGAAATCAAGACTATGTTCGAATGGGATAACGAGGGCTTTACTTTAATATCACCAAAGACTGTCGGCGGAAAGGCAGTTTTAAAGAGCGAAGCAGCTGATGTATATAAGGCAGCGGTGACAGGCTGCTACATCGCCGGAAATAAGACATCTCTTACCGGCGCCGGAAGTGATTATGCTTTCATTGACAGTGATGAAACAGGTGCTGCACTTCCGGAATACACAGTACCGGAAGGCTGGACCTTAAAGACCTTTACAGGTGATCCGAAGGAAGACCCACAGTATGTTATTATCTATCAGACAGATGCCCAAACCGGAGAAACCGTTTACAGAGTTCTACTTTCTGATCTGGCAGGCTGGCAGGAATGCACACCTATCGGAAACTTTGAAAAGATGCGTGTTCAGGTCTACAGAGCAGTCTACACTCAGGAAAAGGGTGATGCCGATGGCTTTACTGTTAATTTCGATGGATTTGCTCTTGGCTCTACTGTAGACCAGGATACCAAGGTGGCCACAACCATCATCACAAAGCAGATACCAAGTCCTGCAGAAACCATTGACGTTGGTGTCGGCTACGAATATGAGAATGCTCCGCAGGAGATTACATTCAGAACAGTCCCATTTGCAGCTCCGATATATTTTGCTTGGGCTGACGGAACAAGGGCTGATATGTACTATAAAGGCGGAGCCTGCTATACCACGATTACTATGCCGGAATCGGCAGTGGGACATCTCTATGAGAACATAGTTCCGACACTTAACTTTATTCATTACAACTCAGAAGGCGAGAAGCAGCCGCTTCTCATAGACTGGTACTCAAAACTGTCTCCGGAAAATCCGGTAGCAGAGTTTAACAGTAAAGATGGACTTGCTGACGGAGTAAGTGTAATTGCAAGAAGAGTTGAATCTACTGCAGTCGGCGGCCAGACCATGTACTACCTTGAAATTATCACCAATCAGACGGAGGATACTCCCCTTGAGATAACCTTTGCTGACGGATATACTATGGCAATCTACTGCGCTGAGGCTGCATCCGGAAACAATGTAGGTGTACTTGACCTTTACAATGTGTATAAGACAAACCGTTATACTCAGTCAGACATCATCGAAGTAATTACTACAAATGAGGACGGAATTGCTACAAGCGGTCTTCTCCCTCTCGGCGATTACATCGTCCGCGAATTATCAGCTGATGATAACTACTTAAATGACAGTGAAGAGCAGCTTGTAACCCTTAAGTACAAAGACCAGTTCACACCTGTTATCTGGGGAGCTGCTTCCTTTGACAATGAGTATATGAGCGTTCAGATTGACCTTTCAAAAGTCTTTGAGACTTCGTTCAGATCGGATGCATACCAGCCGCCGGAGGAAGGGCAGACTGTGAAGTTCGGTCTTTACACCGCAGAAGATATTACAGCAACAGCTGTAGGAAAGCATGAAGTCACAAAGAAGACTATCAAGGCTGACACTTTGATTGATGTTATATCAGTTGATTACACCACAGGCGGAAGCGTCCTTGCAGATGCAAAGCTTCCTGAAGGAAACTACTACATCAGGGAGCTTGAAGGACCGGAAGACTATCTTCTGAGCGACGTAAGATTCAACTTTGAAGTAAGAGAAGACGATGCTGATTACTCATCGGATGCCGCTTTTGACTATACAATCAATGACGGTATTTACGGAAGGTTCGTTCTTGAAGAAAAGAACCATGTGAAGACAACAATCATGGTTGAGTCAAGACTTCCTATGCCGTCTATCACAATCGACGGAAGCGTATATCCTCTGGATACCGACTTTGCAAGTGAAGACGGAAGAGTAAGCATCGATGCTGATTCCGACTTTACGGAAGTTACCGTTGATACTTTCGCAGATGCTGAGACAAACATCATTTTGCCAAACGGGAAGACCCTTAAGGTTAAACTCGGCGAAACAGGAAACACCTTTGATTACACCGTTGACGGTGTAACAGAAACCTTTACGCCTACCGCAGCCTACACAGGATATTATGCAGGCTATGAGGAGCTTTGGACACCGACTAAAGGTGAAGACCTTATCACCTACACACCGGAGTTTACCCTTACCGGCGCAGGAACAGACAAGACAGCGTTAATATTAAAGGCAGTTATCACTCACCAGCCGTCAAAGACAGTTACCACAAAGGAGCAGCTTATAGACCCGGCTCAGCCTGAACTGGGATATGAGACTGTGACCACAGAATCAGGAAACCTGACACCAGGCGGAAACCAGATATTCAAGCACAGCGCTGTTATTACGGTAAAAGACTTTGCCGACGTAAACGTAATAGAAGCATCATACGAGAGAATATCCGGCACAACTGCTGTAACGGAGACGCTTGACCCGTCCGGCGAGATTATTCTTAATCCGAAGGATACCTTAAAGCTTAAGACAGCATCCGGTGCAGACGTTACCGTATCCATGGATAAATACGGAGTGGTCACGGCAGCCATAGAAAATGTGCTTTCGGGCCTCTTTACAGATGCAGCTAATTCAGAAGTTTCTTCAACAGGTGCCTTCGATACGGCTCAGACATTTGAATTCACAAAGAATGTCACTCTGGCAAGACAGGACACCTCAGCTGACAAGCTGATGATAAAGATCAACTCTGATAACAGAGACGGCTTTGCTGTTGAAAACGACCACAAGCCGGAAATTGAGTTTGTAAAGGTTGACAGGGAAGACCCTGAAAAGAAGCTTTCAGGAGCAGTCTTTGAAATCTACTCTGCAAAACCTTCCGGCGAATGGACCTATGAACCGGACAAACTTCTTGGAACCTACACCACAGGCGCTGACGGAACCTTTACGTCGGTCCTTGATTACGGCACATACTTCTGGCGTGAGATAAAGGCTCCTTCAGGATACAAGGCTGATGATTATGATTATCACAGATTCAGAGTAATCAAAGGTCTTCCTCAGTACAGATTCGTTGTTGAAAACGAAGCTGTTCCGTATACTCCGGGCGGCGGTTTTTCTTATCAAATCGAAATCAAGAAAGTAGATAAAGATACAAGAGAGACTCTTGCCGGAGCTGAGTTTGAAATCTGGTCAAGCAAGCTGGCCGAAGATGGTCTTACACTCATACCTGATAAAAAGCTTACCGAAAAGAACATTATAACAGGACAGTATGGCATTGCCACTATATCTGTAAGTAGTAAAGGTGCATTTTTCTATCGGGAAGTAAAGGCACCTGACGGGTATAAAGCAGATAGCGAATTTCATTTGATTGACACGACAATGCTTGGCCTGATTACCAGGATTGAAGTGGAGAATGAAAAAGTCACGGAACCGATGATAAAAACATCTGCTTCAGGAACAGACGGTTCCAGAAAAATCACGGCAGCTAAAGAAATAACGATTGTTGACACAGTAAACTACTATAATCTCACCCCGGGAGAAACCTATACCATGAAGGGTACTATCATGGAT
>CALZOZ010000076.1 GCA_945828095.1 uncultured Clostridia bacterium | reverse complement strand
CTCTTTGACTATTCGGGCTCGTCGGGGCTCTTTACACGCACTTTTATGCATAATTTTCCTACGAAACCCGCAAACGTTGAAATTAAACTTAAAATAGGAAAAAGGCTCCGATGGGTGACTGCCTCTCGGCATGCTCAACGCATCAAAGCCTCTTGATTTCGTTACATATATGTATATTGCTGTAATTTTTAGAATCTTATCCGAGATTATGGCGATGCAGCGCTTTTTGCGATTTTCTTATTCACCAAAAATTATGCGGCTTACAAAGCTTCGGTAGAAAAAAATGCATAAAATATCGTGTATCTTCGTCCCCATTAGCCATCTTGAACATTATCTTATATAGTAAAATTCCATTTTATCCTTGTATGTATCATATATCTCCAAAAGCAATTCCTTTGCATTATCGTCCCAACGAATCAGACTGCCTCCGTAATTTATGTATCCCTCCGCGTATTCCATCACATCACTGTATATGAGGCCGCTCACCTCATAGCACACATACTGCTCGTCCTCGTAGACCTTGAATTTCTTCAATTCATCGAATGTCATCAGATGGCCGTATATGAAAGCGCAATCTGTGTTCTCAACATCGGACTTACTATATGTCATGATGTAAAAAAGAGGAAGAGCCTCTCCTCCGTCTCCATTGTTGTATTTTGTAGTCGGAAGTACTGCGGAAATTACCAGTGCTTCATCACTCGGGCAGCGTCCCATAATTCTGAAATAAGCATCCATGCTACTGTAGTTTTCTCCTATTAACTTAGAGGTGGTATCCAGAATCAGCCCCGGGGCTTGAGGCATGGCAATTTCACCGTTAAAGTCTGCTAAATATTTATTTACAGCTTCCGTATACTTGTAAGCCGCTTGTCCTCTTTCATTAGTGTTAAAGTATGGTTCCTTGAAATACCAACGCAGTTCCTCAGGAACTTCTGTAATAATATGTCCGTCGGTAACCTGAGTTTCATCACTATCATCATTGCCCTCATCTAGGATACCGTCTCCTGCACCTCTGCTTTCCACATCGCAGAAATTTACGCTGCACATCCAGTCCTGACCGAAGACAAAATTGTTGTTTGTCAGTACCAAATAATAATAATCATCTTCCAAAGGCTGCTCCAGCATCTTTATATTGTAGGCACCTGAAAGATCGATAATCATAGCTCCGGTCTGCCCCGCCGGTACTTCCATACCATAAAAATTAATCTTACTATCAGCATCGGGTTTTATTTCTTCCCCGGTACTCCAACGCATAAGCTTCAGCTTTTCCTGAAACTCCAGATTTTTGTTTGAGCGGTTTTCCACCTGTATTTCCACAATTCCGTCTCCCGCATAAACTGCATTAAAACCAAGGTCGTCGCCGTCCAGCGATGAAAACATACTCATTCCAAAGGCTGTTACGGTAAAACAAGCGAGAACAGCTGCAAGTGCCAGAACAGTTCTCACGGGACGACGAATTTTCTTCGCACCACTTAGATCTACTCCCGTTCTTGACTCAAAAATCCCCTTTATATTATCGAGATTTCTCTTTTCAAATTTATTCCTATCAAATTTATTCATTCTGCAAATTCCCCTTTCCGGCTAACGCCTTTCCATAGCAGCACGCAGTTTTTTCTTTGTGCCGTAGAGCTGATTTTTTACCTGCTTTACGGGCATATTCATGGCAGCTGCAATCTTCTGAGGCTTTTGATCATAACAGTACCGCCTTCGCAAGATTTCCTTTTGAAGTTCATTAAGCTTGCAGAATGCTTCAGTGAAATCACTGAGCATTTCCCTCTCTGCTAAACGTGAAAAAGCCTTGTCCTCCTCACACATTTCCATCAAAAGTGTTTCTTCGTCCAACGATACACAGTCATTTTTTATTGCCCTGCGGTACCTGTCTATGGCCTTGCTCCTTGCTACCATGCAAAGCCAGGACTTAAGGCTGCCTTTGCTGCTGTCAAACCTTGAAGGCTGTTCCCACAGATAAATGAAAACATCTGCAATGCACTCCTCGGCATCCTCCTCTGACGACACAGTTTCAAGAATAGGGAGTACCACTGACCAAAGCAGTTTTGAGTATTTTTCAATTATGTATTTTATGGCTGACTCATCACCTTTGCTGATTGCATCTATGAGTTTTTCATCTTTCAAAAGCACAACCTCCTTTTTGTTATTTGACCGGTCATATATAGTACGAACGAAAATGCGAAAAAACTAAAAAAGACTGCCCGTGTTTTGAGCAGTCTTTCATATCATTTTGAAATAGTCTAAAGATAATCCCGCATTTTTACTGTCAGGCTTTCCTCCATGGAAATGAGCTTTTTGGCTATATCTTTGGAGCGCTCATCGGCAGCGGCATATTGATTCAGGTAGCGGGAAAGGGATTTTACACCCATATTGCAGCCGTCTGTGATCAGATCTGCCACAGTGCGATCACCTGCATCTACAGCCATCATAACATTAGTCTTTATCCAGGACATGCCCTTTGCCATAGCCCCGGGCTCTTTTTCGCGACTTCCGTAGCTTTCAAGGAGTTTCTCCGTCTCTTCGCCCAGACGATTATGCTCATCTTTCGATGAGGAAAGAATCTCCTTCAGTTTTTTATCTTCTACAGATTCCAGCACTTCGTCTATGGAAGCTGTGCCCATCTTGATTCCTGCGCTGCATTCTCTGAGCAAACTGATTGTATCTTCATGCACCATAATAACACCCCCTACTGAGGTATTATGTGCATACACTCCATTACTATTCCCGGCCAAATGATTATTCCGGTATGATATTTACAATCTCCTGAGACTTAACTGCCGCTTCAACCAAGGCCTCCACATCAAGCCTGCTTTCTGATTCCAGAATTCTTTCAAGCTTCGGCTTGGTGGTCGGATGCTTAGGCAGGAAAACAGTACAGCAGTCCTCGTAAGGCTGAATTGATGTTTCAAAGGTTCCAATCTCCTGTGCCTTATCCATTATGTCAACCTTATCCATGGCGATAAGCGGGCGCATTACAGGCAGGGACACGCTGGCATCGGTTACTACCAGTGCCTCTGCAGTCTGGCTTGCTACCTGACCGAGATTTTCGCCGGTGATAAGCATCATGCAGCCTGTATCTTTTGCAATTCTTTCGGCGATACGCATCATAAAACGGCGCACCAAAATTGTAGTTTCTTCCTCAGGACAGTTTGTAACAATCTGCTCCTGAATAGGCAGCAGGTTGATTACGTGCATCTTAAAGCGTCCGCAGTAGGATGCCACTATACGGGCCAGATCCTCAACCTTCTCCTGAGCACGCTGGCTGGTATACGGATATGAATGGAAATGTACTGCTTCGATGAGCATACCGCGCTTTGCCATCATCCATGTTGCCACCGGGCTGTCGATACCGCCGGAAAGCAGGGTCAGACCCTTGCCGTTGGTTCCCAGAGGCAGTCCGCCAAAACCTGCAATCTTTCCTTCATAAATGTAAGTACGGTCGCTTCTCACATCTACATGAAGAAGCACATCCGGATTATGGACATCAACCTTGAGGACCTTGCAGCCCACAAGCACCTTGGCACCGATGATTCTGCCGATTTCCGGTGACTTAACGGGAAAAGTCTTGTCAGCACGCTTTCCTTCAACCTTGAAAGTCTTGATTCCTCTTTCGTCGATAAGCTTCATCATGTACTTTACAGCCTCGTCTCCGATGGCGTTAAGTTCAGACGGTGCCTCCACCGCCTTGCTGATTGATGCTACGCCGAAAACTTTGGAAATTTCTTTTATGATGGCATCAAGGTCAAGATCTTTTTCCGCTCTTACGAAAATGAGGCCCTCGTGTCTTCTCACATCCACGCCTTCAAATGCCTTCAGGTTCTTTTTGATTCTGTCCACCAGCATTCTCTCAAAGTAAGGCTTGTTCATGCCCTTTAAGGCTACCTCACCGCAGCGTACAATTAAAATATTCTGTTCATTCATTTTTTTACTCCTCACTCCGGCAAAAGGGTTGGTGCCGGGAAAAATTATATATAATTTATCACATCGCTATATAAAGGCATATCTTTGCCAGTTGAACTCGCTGCCCATGCTAAGACCGGTCGCACACTTTGGGTAAAATTGCAAACGCGCCCTTTCAGGGCTTGAACGGTGCAATTTTGCAGCCAAAGTGCACAGCTCCCTTCCGTCTTGCATGGAGCCACGCTCATTCAAAAGCAAATCTATCCCTTTATATAGCGATTTTAAAAAGATATAATTTTTTCCGCACAAACGGTTTTAGGGGTTTTGAACGATTTCCGCAGAAGCAGTTTGAAACAGCCAATTAAGCGGCGCATATGAGCAGCTAAGAGATTGGCACTGTTTGAGCACAGTTACCGTATTAAGGCGAGTTTGCCAAGCTCTCTGCGAATAAAGCCGTGTATTGGGCTGTTTCCTGCGACGAGGACTAAGTGAAAAACCTCTAAAAGTGATTGTGTGGTTAAAAATTTATATTATTTAAATCGCTTTTATCTGAAGCTGCCCAGTTTTCTGAACCGTGTCACAGCCTTTTTTACCTTGTCCAGCACATAGTCCATCTCTTCGATTGTGTTGAACTCGCTGAAACTGAAGCGGATTGCGCTTTCGATTTCCTTGTCATTAAGCCCCATAGCAGTGAGCACATGACTCTGTCCTTTTTTGTTGGAAGAGCATGCGGAGCCTGTGGACACGAAAATTCCGTCCTGTTCAAGTGTATGAAGAATTACTTCTCCTCGGGTTCCCAGGAAGGAAACATTGAGAACTGACGGGCAGCATGTTTCGTCCTCAGGGCTGTTTACAACCGCATCGGGTATTTCTCTCCTGACACCCTCAAGCAGATAGTTTCTTGCTGCAGCCATGGCTGCCGTCCTCTCGGCAAATGACTCAGATGCCATCCTTGCTGCCAGGCCGAAGCCGATGATTCCCGGTGTGTTTTCTGTACCAGAGCGCATGTGGCGCTCCTGTCCGCCGCCTACCATAAAGGATTCGATGTTGATGCCCTTCCTGACGTACATTACACCTATTCCCTTAGGACCGTGTATCTTGTGTCCGCTGGCAGAGATGAAATCAACTCCCTGCCATTCCTTTTTTACGCTTACTGGAATCTTGCCGAGGGCCTGTACGGCGTCGCTGTGAAGCCATATCTTAGTGCCGTGGGCCTTGTTATATTTATCCTTCAAGCGAGCGATTTCTCCGATGGGCATTATGGTACCAGCCTCGTTGTTGACCCCCATTACAGAAACCAGAATTGTGTCTTCGGTTAATGCTGCTTCAAGCTGGTCCATGTCAAGATGGCAGTGCCTGTCTACTCCTATATATTCAACCTCAAAGCCGGCTTTTTCCAGTCTTCTTGCCGGTTCAAGCACTGCAGGATGCTCTACAGCTGATACGATGATTTTGCGTCCGGTACGCTTTCTGGCCCCTGCTGCCCCTGCAAGAACAGTGTTATCCGACTCGGTTCCGCCGGAAGTAAAGTATATTTCATCCTCGGATGCACCAAAGGCCGATGCAAGAGCTTTTCTCGCTTGGCGGACCTTTTTCTCCGCTGCAACGCCAAGGCTGTGAAGTGACGATGGGTTTCCATAGGTCTCCCTCATTGCCTCAGCCATAGCATCTGTCACCTGGTCGTACTGCCGGGTGGTGGCACTGTTATCTAAATAAACTAACATCTGTTTTTCGTTTCCTCTCTCGAGATTTCTCTCTGAATTTGCTTCTATACGCAAAGATAAGCAACGAAAACCTCGCTGCTTATCACATTCTACCACATTATGAAATTTCTTTCTACATGAAATTTTGCGGCCTTACATCAGCTCACAGATAAGGTCTGAAAGCTCTGTCGGATTTTCTACAGACATTCCTGCAATGAGACGAGCCTGTGCGTAGAGAAGCTTAGCATATTTACCAAGCTTTTCATCGTCACCGGATGCCGCAATTTCACGGAGTCTGTCTGCAACCCTGTGCTCGTTGTTTATTTCAAGCACCAGTTCTGCCTTGACCTTTTCGTCTCCCGGCATAGGAATTGCGTTAAGAGTCTTTTCCATTTCCACAGAAAGGGCTCCCTCTGAAGTCAGGCATACAGGATGATTTTTCAGTTTGTTTGTAAATCTTACTCCGGCAAGCCCTGCATCGATAGCATCTTTCATCTTTGAAAGCATATCCCCTGCTTCATCATTGACCTTCTTCAAGGCCTCTTTTTCCTCCTCAGAGGAAATGTCAAAGCTGTCTCCGCAGATGTTTACGAAGGTCTTTCCGTCATACTGAGCCAGCATCTGAACTGCAAACTCATCCACAGGATCTGTCATGTAAAGGATTTCAAAGCCTTTTTCCTTTACCATATCAGTCTGCGGCAGCATCTTTATCTTATCAATTGTTTCACCGCAGGCGTAATAGATTTTATCCTGATCTTCCTTCATACGGCCTACATATTCCTTGAGGGTTACCATGTCCTCCTCGGAGGATGAATAGTAAATCAGAAGATCCTGTAAAACATCCTTGTGAAGTCCGTAATCATTGTAAATGCCGTACTTGAGCTGCAGGCCGAATTCCTTGAAGAATTCCTTATATCCCTCTCTGTCGTCTGTCATCATCTTGGAAAGCTCATTTTTAATATTTCTCTCGATATTCTTGGCTATGAGCTTCAGCTGGCGGTCATGCTGGAGTATTTCCCTGGAAATGTTAAGTGACAGGTCTGCGCTGTCCACAAGTCCCTTGACGAAGCTGAAATAGTCAGGAACAAGATCAGGGCACTTTTCCATAATCATAACCCCGTTGGAGTAGAGAGCCAGTCCCTTTTCAAAATCCTTTGTATAGTAGTCATAGGAAGGCTTCTTCGGTATGAACATCAGGGCTGTGTAGGAAACCACCCCGTCGGCACTTGTATGGATGACTCTGGCAGGTTCATTAAAGTCATAGAACTTTTCGTGATAGTAGCTGTTATAGTCTTCCTCGGTCAGCTCGGATTTATTCTTTTTCCAGATAGGCACCATGCTGTTTATTACGTGCTCTTCATTTTCGTAAACAAATTCAGGCTCGGCATCCTCAGGCGCATCTTCTGCCTTTGGAAGTTCCTTTCTAACCTGCTCCTCCATCTTGATAGGATATGAGATGTAGTCGGAGTATTTCTTTATGAGATGCTTAATCTGGTAGCTTTCGAGGAATTTGTCGTAATCCTCTTCCTCTGTATTGTCCTTAATATGTAAAGTGATAACTGTACCATTTCCGTCCTTTTCGCAAGGTTCAATGGTATAGCCGTCGGCTCCTTCGGAAACCCAGCAGAATGCTTCATCGCTTCCATAAGCTCTGGTCTTTACTTCTACTCTGTCGCTGACCATGAAAGCTGAATAGAAACCTACACCGAACTGTCCTATGATATCGATGTCTTCCTTGGCTTCGTTGTTCTTCTTAAAATCAAAAGAGCCGCTCTTGGCAATGGTTCCCAGGTTGTTTTCCAGTTCATCACGTGTCATGCCTATGCCGTTATCCTCGATTATCAAAGTTCTGCCTTCCTTGTCAGCAGTTACCTTTATAAAATAATCGCTTCTTGAAAGGCCCGCAATGTTTTCCTCAAGCTGCTTGTAGTACAGCTTGTCGATGGCATCGCTGGCGTTGGAAATAAGTTCTCTCAGGAAAATTTCCTTATGGGTGTAGATTGAATTGATCATCATGTCCAAAAGTTTCTTGGACTCGGCTTTAAACTGTTTTTTCTTCATAATATTTATTTCATCCCTTCTGACGTTTTATAACTCTTTTGTGTTATTAGCACTCACTAGCAAAGAGTGCTAATCGATGATTATAAATATACGCCCCTTCACAGCTAAAGTCAAGAGGCGCACAAAAGATTTCACAATATCAACATATTTTATTTATTCACTTATTTCTTCACGGCCCGTAAAGATGTTCATCCACTTTTTACTGTAATACCTGTAATAGCAGAAGAACACTTTGATAAAGTCCGCTATAGCAACAAAAGCCATAACCCAGTGCAGCGGCCACTTAAGCACAAGCACTCCGATATATGCCAATGGAATCTGCAGACCTACATTAAATGCAACATCCATATACATACAGAAAACCGTGTCGCCGCCGGCCCTCAGGATAGCGCATATGGTCATGTAAGCAAGCATCTTCGGGGTCAGTGCAACAGCATACACCAGAAGTGCTTTCATGAGCATTTCCGTAGTCTCGGGGCTGAAGTCATATATAGCGGCAATAGGTGTTCTTGCAAGTATAATAACCACCGTCATTATTATGTTCAATATCCAGGTTACCTTAAGCACTTTCCTGCTGTATTCGAAAGCTGTGCTCCTTCTGCCCTGCCCGAGCACCTCGCCTATAATCACCGATGACGCATTGCCAAGGCCAAAATATATGGTCTGGAAAAAGTCAGTAACAGTAACGGCTATCTGGGAAATCGCCAGGGCTGAGGCACTTATCTTTCCGTAGGCGGCAAATATAGCAGATACAGAAAAAGCCCACATACCCTCCGTTATTATAACCGGTACAGCCGTCTTCATAACATTGACCAGCAGTTCACGTGAATAACAGAACAGTTGGCTTGGGTATGCTTTAAGCGGGTGCTCCTTTCTCAGATATACCGACAGCATCATTGCCACGCACTCAAGAATTCTGGAAACAGTTGTTGCAATAGCCGCCCCGCGAACTCCAAGGGCAGGCACGCCGAAGTTGCCGTAAATAAAAACATAGTTCAAAAATATATTCATTGCAATCGCGCATGCATTTATTATAGTCGGATATTTTAAATCCTGAATAGATCTGGAATTATATGATATCACGAAAGACAATGCCGCGAAAATATATGAAAAGCATGCGATTTTCATGTACTGTGTTCCCAGCTCGATTACCTCAGGCTCCTGAGAAAACAATCTGATAAATAACGGAGCCGCAGCAAATACAACAGCAACAGTAGGTACAGACAGTACAAGGCACATGGTATAGTCAATTCCCACAATTTTTCTTAAGCTGACAAGGTCTCTTATTCCCCAGTACTGAACAGCATGAACGGCTGCTCCGCTGAAAATTCCAAAAAGAACTACGCTGAAAATAAAATAAACCTGATTTGCCGCCCCCACAGCCGCAAGAGCGTTTTCAGAAACCTTTCCCACCATAATGGTGTCCGCCAAATTGAGAGTAACCGCAATAACCTGCTGAATAATCATAGGAATGCCGATTACTGTCAGCTTGCGGTAAAAATTTTCCTCTTTTATCTGCAAAGTACTCATTCCCCTTTATCTGTTAAAATGCAAAACAAATGGGGGCAGAAAAATCTACCCCCGGATTAATATCATTCCGATAGCAATTCCTACTTGGCGTAGTCGATTGCTCTTGTTTCTCTTACTACATTGACCTTAATCTGTCCCGGATACTCCAGTTCAGATTCGATCTTCTTAGAGATTTCTCTTGCCAGGAATACGATTTCCTCATCGTTTACATCTTCAGGCTTAGCGATGATTCTGATTTCTCTGCCGGCCTGAATAGCAAAAGATTTTTCAACTCCCGGTGTAGTGTTTGCAATTTCTTCGAGCTTTTCAAGTCTCTTGATATATGCATCAAGTGTCTCTCTTCTGGCTCCAGGTCTTGCTGCACTGAGAGCGTCAGCTGCAGCGATAAGCACAGCCTCCATGCTCTTAGGCTCATAATCGCCGTGGTGAGCCGCCATACCGTTGATAACTGCTTCAGATTCCTTGTATCTTCTAAGTATCTCAATACCGATGTCTACATGGGTTCCCTCAAATTCGTGGTCAAGAGCCTTACCGATGTCATGAAGAAGTCCGGCTCTCTTGGCCAGCTTCACATCAAGTCCAAGCTCACCCGCCATAAGGCCGGCAAGGTGTGCAACCTCGATGGAATGCTTAAGCACATTCTGTCCGTATGATGTTCTGTATCTCAATCTGCCCAGAATCTTTACCAGCTCAGGGTGAAGGTTGTGGATGCCAACCTCAAAGGTAGCCTGTTCGCCTTCCTCCTTAATAATTGCATTGACCTCTTTTTCGGCCTTTTCAACCATTTCCTCAATTCTTGCAGGATGAATACGGCCGTCCACAATGAGCTTCTCCAGAGCGATTCTGGCGATTTCTCTTCTGACCGGGTCAAAGCCGGAAAGGATTACTGCCTCAGGTGTATCATCGATAATAAGATCTACACCTGTCAGAGTCTCAATGGCTCTGATATTTCTACCTTCACGGCCTATAATTCTGCCCTTCATTTCGTCGTTAGGCAGTGATACTACGGAAACTGTACTTTCAGCAACATGGTCCGCAGC
>CALZOZ010000075.1 GCA_945828095.1 uncultured Clostridia bacterium | reverse complement strand
CTACACACTGCATATCGTCGGCAGCGTCAGATGTGTATAAGAGACAGGACTATCCTTATGAGAACAAAAGTAAATCATTTAATTCGTGTTTTCAACGGTTTGCCGATTCAGATAGTTTACTTTTTGCCAATTAATCCTCCATTAACTTAAATATCACTCTTTGAAAATAAACCATTTTTTATTTTTTTCAGCGATTAGAGTAATTTCAGGTTTATTCTGTTTATTCTGTTTTATCTGCATATTTACTTGATATATCCACTTTTTAAGGGTAAAATTAAAATATGCCCGTCAAGCAACGGCTGCACGGTGAATTAAGCAGGCATGGAAACTGGGCATAATTACGCATAATCGTATCAAAGGAGAAAAAATTGAAACGACTTATAGAAATTTTTGCAGTCTTTTTTAAAATCGGACTGTTCACAATAGGCGGCGGCTATGCCATGCTGCCCATAATACAAAAAGAAGTGGTTGAAACCAACGGCTGGATGGACGACGAGGAATTTCTCGACGCACTTTCCCTCACCAACAGTCTTCCAGGGCCGCTGGCCATAAACTCGGCCACCTTCGTAGGCTACAGAGTCTCCGGAGTCAAGGGAGCACTTGCTGCAGTGCTGGGCGCAGCCTCTCCCAGCGTAATCATCATATTGATTGTGGCAATGGTTTTCCGCAATCTTACCGAGTATTCGGTGGTGCAGTATATTTTCGACGGCATACGTCCTGCTGTGGTGGCCTTGATTCTATATGCTGTAATCAAGCTTGCAAAGTCCGCTAAAATCACAGAGTATTTTAACTGGCTCGTTGCGCTGGCCGCTTTTGCTGCTATCGCCCTGTTTGGCCTTCACCCTATCGTAGTGGTAATTGCCGCAGCTCTTTACGGGCTCTTCATTCGCGGAACTGTAGTAAAAGCAGTGGATGCCAATAAAGGAAATGCCGGCATCGAGGATACCGGTGATGTTGAAAAAGCGGGAAAGGATGGTGAATAGATATGCCTTATCTTCCTTTAAAGGTTGCCCTTTCCTTCCTTAAAATCGGCGCATTTTCCTTCGGCGGCGGATATGCCGTGCTTTCATTCATACAGCGCGAAGTGGTAGAAGCAAACGGATGGATTACGCCGGAGCAGTTCGTGGACATAGTTGCCATTGCCGAAATGACTCCGGGCCCTATTGCGGTAAACTCGGCTACTTTCGTAGGATATAATATGTTCGGTGTGTGGGGTGGTATTATGTGTACCCTCTGCACCATTGCAATCCCTGTAATCCTGTCGCTTATAGTTTCCTTCTATTTTTCAAAGTTCAAGGAAAACAGGCAACTTCAGAACGCTCTTAAAGGCATCAGGCCGGCGGTCATCGGGCTCATTGCCGCATCATGCCTTTCCATTGCGGAAATTTCCATTACCAGCGTGTACAGTCTGCTGTTCTTTGGAATTGCTTTGCTTCTGGTGTGGAAATTCAAGGTGAATCCTATTATCACACTGATTATCTGCGGCGCGCTGGGCGGTGTGTTCTACGGAGCAGTGCTGCCTGTGGTGTAACCAGAACAATAACATGGTGATTCATAGCCTTCATGCTCGTTTTTCGCCAGTCGGACAACATGACGACTTTTTTACGAAAATGTCCGGGTTTTTCTTCAAAAAAGCGGACAAAAGCAGCAAAAAAGCGGACAAATGGCACGTTGTGGAATAAAAAGGAAGAAAAAAAGCCTAAAAACGGCTTCTTTAGCATAAAAAACGGACAAAACCGAGGTCTACTCGAGAATTTGTCCGTTTTCGTTTATTTCAGCACTGGTCTGTCCTTAGTCCAGTTCAACCATCTGGAACTTCTTCTTGCCCTTCTGGATGAGAAGCTTGCCGTCTTCATCGAACATGTCAACGGTTATCTGAAGCTTTCTGTCTGTAACCTTGTTTCCGCCAACAGTCAGGCCGCCCTGCTCAATGGTTCTGAAACCTTCACTTGTGTTAGGTACCAGACCCAGTTCCTTAATGAGAGTAACGACTCCCTTGCCTTCGCCTTCGAATTCTGCGCGAGGCATCTTCTTAGTCGGCACGTTGTCCATGGAACCGCCGCCGGCGAAAGCTGCACGAGCACCGTCAAGAGCCTTCTTAGCCTCTTCTTCTCCGTGTACCAGCTTGGTAACCTCATATGCCAGAATTTCCTTGGCCTTGTTGATTTCTGCACCTTCAAGAGCAGAAAGTCTTTCCACCTCTTCCATCGGAAGGAATGTAAGCATTCTCAGGCACTTGTTTACGTCGGCATCTGCTACGTTTCTCCAGTACTGGAAAAACTCGTACGGGCTTGTCTTTTCAGGGCTGAGCCAAAGAGCTCCCTTGGCAGTCTTACCCATCTTCTTGCCTTCTGAGTTAGTCAGCAGGGAGAAGGTCATACCGTAAACTTCTTTGCCTGTTTTCTTTCTGGTAAGATCTACGCCGCCGATGATGTTTGACCACTGGTCATTGCCGCCGAACTGAATCTTTACGTCGAAGTCACGGGCCATTACCATGAAGTCGTAGCTCTGCATGAGCATATAGTTAAGTTCAAACATAGTCAGACCGCCTTCGCGCTCCATTCTCTGTTTGAAGCATTCTGCACGAAGCATTGTGTTGATGTTAAACAGTGAACCTACTTCTCTTAAGAAATCGATATAGTTAAGAGGTCTGAGCCAGCGGGCGTTGTTTACAGCTACAGCCTTGCCCGGTTCCGGCTTCTTGTTTTCGTGACCCGGTTCGTATACGCCGTTGTTGCCTTCATATTTCCATTCCTCGTCAAAATCAAGGAACTGGTCAAAAAGCTTCTTGAACTGTTCACAGTTATGCTCAATAGTTTCAATGGACATAACCTGACGCATATCAGTTCTTCCTGACGGGTCTCCAACCATGCCCGTACCTCCACCGATGAGAACTACCGGTGTATGTCCGAATTTCTGCATGTACATCATGATGATAACCTGCATGAAATGTCCTACATGAAGACAGTCAGCTGTCGGGTCGAAGCCGATGTAGAACTTTACCTTTTCATTCTGCAGCAGCTCACGAACCTTATCCTCATCAGTACACTGTTCTATAAATCCTCTTTCTTTCAGGACATCGTAAACATTGTCGTATTTGCTTACGGTATCCGGTATAAAATTAAAATCCATTTCGTCTATCCTCCAAAAGTTTACTTAGTACCAAATAATCTGTCGCCTGCATCGCCAAGGCCTGGAACGATGTATGCGTTTTCGTTGAGCTTTTCGTCCTTGGCAGCGATGTAGATGTCTACATCAGGATGTGCATTCTGCAGTACCTCGATACCCTCAGGTGCAGCGATGAGGCACATGAAAACAATATCCTTTCCGCCTCTCTGCTTGATGAAATCAATGGCTGCTGCGGCACTTCCGCCTGTAGCAAGCATCGGGTCAACTACAAAAATCTTTCTCTTTTCAATATCACTCGGCAGCTTGCAGTAGTATTCTACAGGCTGATGAGTTTCAGGGTCTCTGTATAAGCCTACATGACCAACCTTAGCATTTGGAACCAATGCCAGCATTCCGTCTACGAATCCAAGTCCGGCTCTCAAAATAGGAACGATAGCGATATCTTCCCCATCCAGCATTTTCATCTTAGTGGTACAGATAGGAGTTTCTATTTCCACCTCTTTAAGCGGCAGATTCCTTGTAGCCTCATAGCCCATGAGCATCGCCACTTCCCTTGCCAATTCTCTGAATTCCTTGACACTTGTGGATGTCTGTCTCATCAATGCTGTCTTGTGTTGAATTAACGGATGATCAAATACATATACTTTGCCCATGTTTTTTCTCCTTTAATTATCTATATTAATTTAATTTTACACGTTTTACATCTGGTCCAGCATATCAACTCTGCGCTGATGACGGCCGCCTTCAAACTCAGTATCAAGCCACTCGTCTACAATCTTGAGTGCCAGGTCAGGTTCTGTGGTTCTGCCACCCAGCGCCAGAATGTTGGCGTTATTATGCTGCTTGGCCAGATGAGCCATTTCAACGGAAGTACAAAGTCCGCATCTGATGCCCTTTACCTTGTTAGCTGCAATAGAAATGCCGATGCCTGTTCCGCATACCACAACACCTAAGTCAGCCTTTCCTGAAGCCACAGCCTCTCCGCAAGCCTTTCCGTAGGCAGGATAGTCTACCGAATCTTCCGAATGAGTTCCAAGGTCTTCAACCTCAAACCCTCTCTGCATAAGATGTTCCTTTACTTTTTCCTTTAATGCGAAACCGCCGTGGTCGCTTGCTACTGCAATTTTCACTGTCTGCCTCCTGTCCTGAAACTTTAAGTTTCCTCTTACTCTTATTATGTGATATCAGCTAAACTTCTACGATGTTGTATCCTGCCGATTTAAACATTCTGTTCATCACAGCAAATCCTACGCCGTCCTCCTTGAGGGCTGCCGCCAGAATTACATCCACACCGGCCTTGTCGCAGGCTCTCAGCTTGGCAAAGAACTCTCTGGCTGCCTTTTCCGGTTCGGAGTCATCGTACATTATTATTTCAACCTTCTGGCCGTACTCCGTTCTGCGGAGCTTTTCCTCGGCCATAGCAAGAGATGCTTTTTCTCTGTCGCCCTTGTAAATTATCATTTCTGCCTTTGGGGCGTAATGTTTATATTTCATACCCGGAGATTTTGGTTTGAAGCTTTCTGCCGTCTCCAGCAGTCCTCCGCCTTCAGCCATTTCCGGTTTTGTCTTCAATGCAGGGTCGATTTCAACAGCCTTTCCCAGAGCTTTTGAAAGCTGTTCCTGGGTAATGATTCCCGGCCTTAAAATTACGGCCACGCTGCCGGTCATATCTACAACCGTGGACTCTATTCCCACCTGACAGTCTCCGCCGCTGATAACAGCATCTATGCGGCCGTCAAGATCGTCAATCACATGTCTTGCCGAAGTCGGGCTCGGTTTGCCCGATAGGTTGGCACTTGGTGCAGCAATGGGCGTTTCCGATAAAGTTATGAGCGCTGCTGCCACAGGATCTGACGGCATTCTCACCGCAACAGTATCAAGGCCGCCTGTTGTGACCCTGGGAACTTCGGGTTTAGCGGGAACAACCATGGTAAGAGGACCCGGCCAGAAAACATCCATGAGTTTTTTCATATCCTCAGTTATTTCAAATGTCAGACGGCCCAAATCGTCTTTAGACGATATGTGTACAATCATGGGATTGTCTGACGGCCTGCCTTTTGCCGCATAGACCTTGCCAACCGCCTCTGGGTTAAGTGCATCTGCACCCAATCCATAAACAGTCTCTGTTGGAAAAGCCACAAGGCCGCCTTCCTTTATTATCTCCGCCGCCTGCTCTATATCCTGTTCACTTGTACCAAAAAATCTTGTATCCACTATCAGAATCCTTTCATCTTTTCGGCCTGATCGCTGGTAATCAGTCCGTCGACGATTTCATCAATTTCGCCATCCAAGAAGCTGTCCAGCTTGTAGATGGTCATACCGATTCTGTGGTCGGTAACTCTTCCCTGAGGGAAGTTATAGGTTCTGATACGCTCACTTCTGTCGCCGGAACCTACCTGGCTTCTTCTCTCTGCCGAAATTTCAGCATTCTGTTCCTGCAGCTTCATGTCATAAAGTCTGGAACGCAGAACCTTAAATGCCTTATCCTTATTCTTTATCTGTGACTTTTCGTCCTGACAGGTTACCACAAGTCCTGTCGGAATGTGTGTAAGTCTTACTGCGGAGTCGGTGGTGTTTACGCACTGTCCGCCGTTACCTGATGAACGGTAAACGTCAACTCTTACATCGTTAGGGTTGATTTCAACTTCAACATCGTCAACCTCAGGAAGCACAGCAACTGTAGCAGCTGAAGTGTGAATTCTGCCGGAGCTTTCTGTCTCAGGCACACGCTGTACTCTGTGAGTACCGCTCTCGTACTTCATTCTGGAATATGCGCCCTTACCCTTGATAAGCACGCTGGCTTCCTTGATACCGCCGATTCCGGTATCGTTGGCATCCATGATTTCAGCCTTCCAGCCTCGTCTTTCTGCATATCTTAAATACATTCTGAGAAGATCCTGAGCAAACAGAGCAGCCTCTTCGCCGCCTGTGCCAGCTCTGATTTCCAGAATTACGTTCTTTTCATCGTTAGGGTCCTTAGGAAGAAGAAGAATCTTAAGTTCGTCTTCCATAGCCGGAATCTGATCTTCCAGTTCTGAAAGCTCCATCTTTGCCAGTTCCTTAAGCTCATCGTCGCCCATTTCAAGCATTTCCTTGGCCTCAGCAATTCCTTCCTTAGCCTTCTTATATTCTCTGTATTTATTTACAATCGGCTCCATTTCGCCCATCTCCTTGATGTGCTTCTGCCAGAGCGGCTGATTGTTTATAATATCCGGGTCTGATACTTTCAGGGAAAGCTCTTCGTATTTCTCAAGTATGAAATCCAGTTTGTCAAACATGTTTATATCCTCCGTTTTCTAAACTATTATTTTACCATAAATTCAGTCATAAAGAAAGCCGGAATTTTGATTCCGGCTCTGTTTTTCGTGATTATTTCGGATGTAATGATTAATCCATGTTGTATTTGTTCTTGAACTTTTCAACACGGCCGCCTCTGTTGATGAACTTCTGCTGACCAGTGAAGAACGGGTGACAAGCTGAGCATACGTCAAGTCTTAATTCTTCCTTAGTTGATCTAGTAACGAAAGTGTTACCACATGCGCAAGTTACTTTACATTCCTTATAATCAGGATGGATTCCTTCCTTCATGTTCGTTTCCTTTCCTGCTCAGGCCCGTGCCCGGCATATTTTAATATTCCGCCGCAAAATCCATTACAGCCCCTATACTATATCACAAGAAAAGGTGGAAATCAAGCGGTTTTTTGAGGATTTTTTGAAAGAATTGCGACAATTATCCTGTCTTTTCCCGTCAGATCCGTAAGCCCTACAATTTTTTCGAATCGTCCCGTTTCCTGGAGCAGCTCCTTCACTGCATCCTTCTGGTCAAATCCGATTTCCAGCATAAGCACGCCGCCCTTTTTAAGATGCTCCGGTGCCTGCTGGGCAATTATCCTATAAAAATCAAGTCCATCCTCGCCTCCGTCAAGAGCCATCATAGGTTCGTGCTCACGAACTTCCGGCTCCAGTCCCTCGATAACCGACGGCGGTATGTAAGGCGGATTGGAAATTATCAGATTGAACTTTTTCTTTCCAAGCCTTCCGCAGAAAGCATCAAACATATCGCTCTCTGTGAATTTTACGGATTTACAGTCATTAAGACGGGCATTTCTCTGCGCAACCTCAAGAGCCTCTTTGCTCAAATCGGAGCATGTTACATGAGCTCCCTTTGCCAGCTTTGCTATGGAAATTCCGATAGCCCCGCTGCCGCAGCAGAGGTCCAGCACATCAGTGCCTTTCCCTAGACCGCCGGTGTATTCCTGTCTTCTGAGCGTTCCCTTGTCTAACAGCTCAAGAGCATCCTCCACCATGGTCTCCGTATCCTGCCTTGGTATCAGCACCTTGTCGTTCACCTCAAAGGGCAGTCCCATAAACTCCTGTCTGCCGGTAATGTGCTGCAGGGGCACTCTGGATGCACGGCGCTCAATCAGATCAAAATAAGCCTCACACTGGTTGTCCTGCAAAACCTCCTGCCACCTGAGCATGAGGGCCGTCCTGTCCATATTCTGCATGAAGCAATAAAGCTCTTTTGCATCTATTTCGGCATCAGCAACTCCGGCGTCCCGAAGCTGTTTTGCTCCTATACTTATCAGTTCCTTAAGTGGCAGACTCATTTTTTTCTTCCTTCTCTTCTTTTTTAATCGGACCGTCGGAAACCGCCGGATCGTAAATCTCCGACTCTCCGCTTACAGCCTTTCCTTCTGTATCACATATGCCCTCGAAATACGGCACATCGTCTCCGTCGTTAAGAACAGCCTTTACAGCTGCAATGGCAACCTCAAGCTGATCTAAATCAGGTTCTTTGGTAGTCAGCTTCTGCAGGTAAATACCCGGCAGGCTGAGAATTTTTACAAGCCAGTTGTCGCTTCTTCCCGCCCATTTAAGCAGTTCATAGGAAAGTCCGGCGATAACCGGGAGCACCAGAATTCTGGTGATTATACGCAGCCAGACATTAGGCCAGCCCATGAAAGCGTGCACAAGCACCGCAATAAGCATTACGAAAACCATAAAGCTGGTTCCGCAGCGAGGGTGCAGGGTGTAAAAGCTCTGAGCATTTTCCGGTGTCAGCTCCAGGTTGTTTTCGAAGCAGTGGATGGTCTTATGCTCCGCCCCGTGATACTGGAATACCGTCTTGATATCCTTCATCATGGAAATCAGCCATATATACAGCACGAAAATCAGGATTCGCGCCAGTCCCTCAATCAGATTCAAAACCAGCACGCTTTCGGTAAGGTGAGCCACCCAGCCTACAACTACCGTCGGCAGCAGCATGAAAATGCCCACAGACATAACCAGTGCCAGCACCACGGAAAGCACCATGAGAATGTTCCATGCCTTTTCCTTGCCCAGCTTTTCTTCAACCCAGATGTCAAACTTGTCCTTTTCGTATTCCTCAGGATAGTTAGCCTCAAGCACATCCGCCGAGTACATCAGCACCTTGGTGCCGTAAACCAGAGACGCAACAAAATTGATCACGCCTCTTATCAGCGGTATCCTGCCCCATTTGCTGCCCTGTGGTGTAGGTTGAGTCTTCATGTGTATTTTTCCGTTAGGAAGTCTGATAGCGATGGCCGTTCTTTTCGGTCCCCTCATCATTATGCCCTCCATTATGGCTTGTCCGCCTATGGAGGTAGGGCATGCGCCCTTTAAGAAAATTCTGTTCAAATCCATAGTCTAATCCTCTTAGTCTTCTATCAATACTTTTTTAATTATCTGTATAAAATCCTTGTTGCTTCTTGTATGAGCCAGGTTCTCTACGATTTCCTCTGTTACATCGGCAGTCGGTCTGTTTGCCATAGCCCTGCGCATTGCCCAGATTGCTTCCAGCTCATCCTGATCCATAAGCAAGTCTTCACGGCGGGTTCCCGACTTATTAAGACTGATGGCAGGGAAAATTCTCTTCTCGGAAAGCTTCCTGTCGAGATGCAGTTCCATATTGCCGGTGCCCTTGAATTCCTCAAAGATCACCTCATCCATACGGCTGCCTGTTTCCACAAGAGCTGTAGCCAGAATGGTAATTGAGCCGCCTTCCTCCATCTTTCTTGCAGCACCGAAAAACTTCTTAGGTCTGTGGAGTGCTCCCGGATCAAGACCTCCGGAAAGTGTTCTTCCCGATGCAGGAACAACCATGTTATATGCTCTTGCCAGCCTTGTTATACTGTCAAGTAATATTACCACATCTTTGCCGTGTTCAACCAGCCTCTGCGCACGAGCCAGAACCATTTCAGCAACCTTTACGTGATGTGCCGGAAGCTCGTCGAAGGTGGAGTATATAACCTCACCGCCGATGAGGGAGCGTTTCATATCTGTAACTTCCTCAGGTCTTTCATCTACCAGCAGGACGATAAGCTCTACATCAGGGTAATTCTTCTCAATAGCATTGGCTACTTTTTTCAGGAGTACCGTCTTGCCAGCCTTTGGCGGCGCTACTATGAGTCCTCTCTGACCTTTGCCTATAGGTGCCACTATATCGATGAGCCTCATGGAAAGGTCTCTGGTACCGTCCTCCAGTCTCAGCCTTTCATAAGGAAAAACGGGCGTCAGATCGTCAAAATCCGGCCTTCTGATGGCGCGGCCCGGTTCGTCTCCGTTAACCGTCAGCACATAGAGTAGTGCGCCAAAACGTTCTCCTTCCTTAGGCAATCGGGTGATACATCTTATCTTGTCGCCCGTCTTCAGATTGAATCTTCTTATCTGTGTCGGCGAAACGTAAATATCTTTTTCGCTTGTGAGAAAATTGGAAAATCTCAGGAATCCGAAATTATTCTCCTCCTGAATTTCGAGAATACCTTCTACCTCAGGACGCTCCTGCTTCTGACGGCGTTCTGCTGCTTCTGCTTTTACTTCCGCTTTTTCTTCACCTTCCTCCGCTGCTGCGGCCTGACCGGCTTCATTTTCAGTTGCTTCCAAAGTCTCCTCTGCTGCTGTTTTCAGATTTTTTTCTTCCATAACATATTACCTTTGCGGCCAGACACGGGGCCGCACCTTTCTCAAGAAATTTTCAGAAATGATTAATTGCAGAAAATGATTCAAAATAGAATATTACAATTACATAGATATAATACACACTGGCGGCAAAAAAATCAAGAAAAAAAGGCTCCTGTCAAATGCCTCGCCTAATAATTCCCACCCATTTATACATTTTTTTCTTACCAATGGCCGCAGGCCGCATAATAATTCCCATAGTAGGAAAAAGCAAAAATTGGACTGCTGCTGCACGGCAACTAAATCGATTAAAATGGGCTGTAAATCCCAAAGA
>CALZOZ010000074.1 GCA_945828095.1 uncultured Clostridia bacterium | reverse complement strand
CAAAAGCATCCTGCTATGCTTACGCAGGCAGTAACAGTGAACATGTAATTAAATATAGTATCGAAATGAAGTATTAATTGATGCAAAAGGGAGGAAAATACTATGAAAAAAAGATTCTTTGTTATGTTAGTTGTTTTGGTGTTAGCGAGCTTTTGCTTTTCCATAACTGCTTATGCCGCTTCTTCGTATACATCCACACTCGCATTTCAAGGCGAACATACTGGTCCGACCAGAGAATATACAGGTACAGATATGCGGTGGAGAGGAACTACTTATACAAGAGGGCAGGCGGCGATTATGTCTAATTATTTTGATGTTTCTTTGTATAGAAAAAATATTATTGGCTCAAGTTATATAGGTACTGTGACATGTAATCGAACTGGTTCGCATAATCTTTCTTGGTCAAATGTTGGAAGTGGAAAATATTATTTTTATTATGTAAAAGCGCGTGATGGTGCTGATGTGGTTTCGGATGCTATCACTATGAGTATGTCATAATGTTATTAATTAATGATATTTTTCTGATTGGTTTTGGTGTGTTAGCAATCGGGGTAATAATTGCGGTTGTACTGAAAGTGCAGCCTTTCCAAATTTTCTTTTGGGGGCTGGTATACATTTATATTGTCATAGTTTTTGGGATTGCTTTATTTCCCATTCCATATGCTCAGGCTCACCGGATGATTCCGATTCCAAACAATTATATCCTGTTTAAGACCATAGCGTCAGCACTGGAGATGGGTGTAACGCGCACAGCGCTTATACAACTTTGTGGGAACATTGTAATTTCCGTTCCCTATGGAATAATAATCAATTTGACAAGCAAAAAGAAGGGATTGTTGCTATTCCTGCTAATGTTTCTGTTCCCTTTTGTTGTTGAAACACTTCAATTCATTGTGGGGTGTATCATTGGGTTAAACTATCGCTCTTTCGATGTTGATGATTTTATTCTGAACATATTTGGAGCTTATATAGGGTTTGTTTGCAGTCGGATAGTATTGAAGCCATATAAAGAAAAAATAAACAAAAAAATATTTTCCAACAGATAATTCAGCCAAGTTAAAGCTCTGCGGGCAGCAGGGCTTTAACAATTTGTAGCTTGAATTTGTATTTTTTACATGATATTATAAAATATATGCCGTATAAAACAATGTGAGGATATGATATGCTCGAAAACAAACTTGGAATTGATAATTATGCACAGCTTGCCCGCGAAGAAGAACGCATAAGCAAGAAAAAAGCCTTGGAATTATTTGAAAAAGGTCTTCTTGAAAATCTTGAAGCAGGCAAATTCGCAACTTTGCAAGTTATACACAAATATCTGTTTGAGGATATTTATGACTTTGCCGGTAAAATTCGTACACATAACATAGCTAAGGGAAGCTTCCGTTTTGCTCCCGTTATGTATATAAATGCTGCACTCGAAAATATTGATAAAATGCCGCAGTCAAATTTTGATGAGATAATTGAAAAATATGTTGAAATGAATATTGCCCACCCATTCAGGGAGGGTAACGGACGCAGCACTCGCATCTGGCTTGATCATATGTTAAAAAAAGAAATCGGCAAAGTGGTAGACTGGAGCAAGGTGGATAAGGATGATTATCTGCTTGCAATGGAACGCAGTCCTATTAAAGATATCGAAATCAAGCACCTGCTTAAAAATGCGCTTACCCATGAAATCGACAGCCGCGATGTTTATATGAAGGGTATCGATCATAGCTACTACTATGAGGGATATATTACTTTTAAGACGGAAGAACTTTAATATGTCTGGGTGTTAAAACCTTTGGCGCAGCATACACTTTAGTATGAAAGCGAAGGATTATGAAAACAAACTTATAATGGCTGCGTCTCTGTGTTTTGCAGCTGCAATGGTAGTATTTCCGGCGGTGACCGAGTCGGGCTCAAAGACTGCAATAGTCATCTGGGCCAACTCCATCGTACCGATTTTGCTGCCGTTTTTTATTTTCGCGGACTTTATCAAAAGGGTGGGAGATCCGGAAAGACTTCCACTGAAGGTCTATCCTTTTGTCATTGCATTTATGTCCGGATATCCAATGGGTGCTAAAATCGCAGGAGATCTTACTGCAGGAGGATGTTTCACCAAAGAAGAGGGCAGGCATGTGCTCAGCTATTCTCTTGTAACGGGCCCGGCTTTTATCATAGGAACTGTGGGGGCTTTCATGGGAAATACCAGAGCGGCGGCAGCTGTGGCTGCAGCACATTATATAGGTGCGCTGCTCAACGGACTTATATACAGGTGCCCGGGCAGCAAAAGCAATAAAAGAAATTTAAGAGCCAATGCCGGTGCCGGCACAAGTCCGCACACACAGCAAAATTCCTATATGGAAAGCTTTACTGCGTCTATAATCGCCGGATTTAAGGCTATGGCAGTGATTTTAGCATATCTTATTCTTTTTATGATAGCCATGGAACTGATGGAAAGTCTGGGTGTTTTTCGGCTGCTTCCTAGTGAGGCATGGTCGGCTTTTGCAAAGGGAATAATAGAGATGACTGTAGGCGCAAACATGATAGGTATCTGCAATATTACCATGGGCCTCAAAACTGCACTGACTGCATTTATTATTTCCTTTGGGGGACTTTCTGTCATCGGACAGTCAGTGTCCATGGCATCCGGGTCAGGTCTAGGACTGGGAACAATACTTCAGGTTAAGCTTACCCATGGTCTCATTGCAGGCATTCTGGCTGCAGTATTTTCAGCCTTTATTTAGAGATTTGGCCCATAGCGTTGAATCGCATTGCCAAATAGGGTATAATATATTTTATGGAAAAGAATCTGAAAGCAGTGGGCATTATCGCCGAATACAATCCCTTTCATAACGGTCACAAGTACCATCTTGAGCAGGCCCTGACAGAGTCGGGGGCTGATATTTGCGTGTCTGTGATAAGCGGCAATTTTACTCAGAGAGGGGAAATAGCCTTGCTGGACAAGTGGACAAGGGCAGAGATGGCGGTGAGAAACGGGGTCAACCTGGTGGTGGAGATGCCGACTGTTTTTGCGTGCAGTAATGCAGGATATTTTGCCGAAGCGGGAGTTGAAATACTTGAAGCCCTCAGAGCGGAAAGCATCTGCTTCGGAAGTGAATCGGGAAATACGGAAGGATTAAACCGAATTGCCCGGGAAATAGAATATAACATGGAAAAACTCGAGGAAGAGATTAAAACTGGCGTAAAGGACGGTTTATCGTATCCGAGAGCCCGCAGTCAGGCCATCTTAAGACTTTTTGGAGAAAATGCGGCATCTGTCATCGAAAGCCCCAACAACATCCTCGCAATAGAATATATAAGACGGATGAAAAATGCCCGTCCATTGGCTGTAAAACGGCTGGGAGCCGGTTATCATGATACTGACAGTCTTGATAGCATGGCATCTGCAACGGCAGTAAGAAAGCTGCTGAAGGAAGGCAGCGACATTTCCCGTATTGTCCCTGAAATTTCCCGGGAAATGCTGCAGAACTCAAGAGATTGTTTTGCAGACAGTCAGATGCTGACACCTCTGATAATTCAGAAGGTTCTGCAGACCTCTGCCGAGGAATTAAACTTTATATTCGGAGCAGAAGAGGGACTGGGAAATATAATGAAAAACCGTGTGCGCTACTGGAAATCATATGAGGATATTGTGGATGATCTGAAATCCAAGCGATACACAAGAACCAGGATAGAAAGGGTGCTGGTGCATACTTTGCTTGGAATAAAGCGTGAGGACATGCTTTGCGCCTCAAAATACATCAGAGTGCTGGCTTTTGATGAAAAGGGCAGCATGTATCTGAAGCAGGTCAAGAAATCACGCGAGTGCAAACTGCCGATTATTACAAATATAAACAGGGATAAAGACGCTTTCCCGGAAATACAGGCCACTCTCGAAAAAGACATACTGGCGGCAGACATTTATAATATGGCCTGCGGCCGTGACCTCTACGCATACTCGGAATATGTAAAAAAGCCGGTTGCAATCAAAACTTGTCCTTGAAATTGCCAAATCGTGAGAGTATAATATATTAGGTTAATTATTGTTGTTAATTTTATTTTACGGAGGAACTATAGATCATGAAAGTTTTAGTAATCAACTGCGGCAGCTCTTCATTAAAGTATCAGGTTCTTGATATGACAAGCGAAACACTGCTTTGCAAAGGTTTAGTAGAGAGAATCGGTATGGACGGTTCAGTTATCGGACACGAAAAAATCGGCGAAGACAAGATTAAGACTGAGGTTCCGATGAAGGACCACAAGGACGCTATTGAGCAGGTTCTGGCTGCAATTCAGGACCCTGAGCACGGCGTTGTAAAGTCAATGTCAGAAATTGGTGCAGTAGGACACAGGGTTGTTCATGCAGGTGAAAAGTTCGCTTCATCTGTTTTAATCACTGACGAAGTTGTTAAGGCTCTCGAAGAATGCGTTTCCTTAGCACCGCTCCACAACCCACCTAACCTTTTAGGTATTGCAGCATGCAAGGAACTCATGCCGGATACACCGATGGTAGGTGTTTTCGATACTGCTTTCCACCAGACTATGCCGCCTGAATCATATATTTACGCTCTTCCTTACGAATACTATACAAAGTACGGTGTAAGAAGATATGGTTTCCACGGAACATCCCACAAGTATGTTGCACAGAGAGCATCTGAAATGCTTAACGTTGACATTGAAGACCTTAAGCTCATCACTTGCCACCTTGGTAACGGAGCTTCCGTATCAGCTATCAAGAGAGGTAAATGTATCGATACATCCATGGGCTTCACTCCGCTTGAAGGTCTGGTAATGGGTACTCGTTCCGGAGACATCGACCCTGCTATCGTTACATATATCAGAGAGAAAGAAAACCTTCCACAGGGCAAGGCTAACGAAATCCTCAACAAGAAGTCAGGTGTTCTGGGTATTTCCGGAGTTTCCAGTGACTTCAGAGACCTTGAAACTGCTGTAGCAGAAGGTAATGAAAGAGCAGCTCTTGCATTAAAGGTATTCGCTCACAAGGTTAGATTCTACATCGGAGCTTATATCGCTGAAATGAACGGCGTTGATGCTATCGTATTTACTGCAGGTGTAGGTGAAAACGACGTTACTATGAGAGAGCTTATCTGTAACGATCTCGGAAACCTTGGAATCAAGCTTGACCTTGTAAAGAACAAGGTAAGAGGTAAGGAAACAATCATTTCTGCAGATGATGCAAGAGTAAAGGTTCTCCTTATCCCTACAAACGAAGAACTGATGATTGCAAGAGACACTTACAACATCGTAAAAGGTTTAAAATAGTAGTTGACAAAATATGCTGATTCAGTATATAATCTAATAGTTGACGATTATTTGAAGATTAACATACAAAGAACAAATACTCACAAGGAGGTGTATAGATATGGCAGTACCTAAACGTAAAACTTCAAAGGCAAAGACAAGCAGCAGAAAATCAGCTAACATGAAGATGAAAGCACCGGGCTTATCAATTTGCCCTCAGTGTCACGAACCTAAACTTCCTCATAGAGTTTGTCCTAACTGCAACTACTATGATGGCAAAGAAGTTGTTGCTACTGAAGCTTAATTTGATTTTGAATAATGAACGAATGGCGGCAGACCGATTGGTCTGCCGTTTTGTCAAGTATGACGGGCATTCGGCTTAATTCGAAAGCAGGAAAGGAGTATTTGATCAGATGGATTTTAAAACAATCGCTCGTATTCGCACCGGATTTCCTGAAAAATTCGGAATTCCCCGTCAGAGCGGAATCGTGGAAACACCGGGATATATAGTGTTTGAGCCGCCATACAACAATCCTGATGCGGTAAGGGGTTTGGAAGAGTTTTCCCATATATGGCTTATATGGAAGTTTTCCGAAGCTGTGAGAGATGATTGGTCACCTATTGTACGCCCGCCTCGTCTCGGAGGAAATACAAGGGTAGGAGTGTTTGCGTCACGTTCGCCTTTTCGCCCGAATCCCATTGGCCTTTCTCTGGTGAAGCTGGACAAAATCGAGTACAGGCACGAGTCAGGGCCGATTCTTCACGTGTCAGGAGCAGACATTCTCGACGGTACACCTATATATGACATCAAGCCTTATCTGCCGTATTCCGAGGCAAAACCTGAGGCGGAAGGTGGTTTTGCTCACAGAGTGATGGATGATTCCATGCAAGTGGTGTTGACAGAAGATGCTGATTTAGAAGACGCAAAGGAAATACCCGAAGAAGACCTTTACACAATTAAGAAGCTTCTCGCACAGGACCCCAGGCCTCGATATCAGGACGACCCGGAAAGAGTGTACGGCATGTCCTATGGTGAATGGGAAGTAAAGTTTACAGCGGTAGACGGGGCTATTATGGTTAAGAGCATCAAAAATCGTTAAAACAAATTGAACAAAAGGAGTAAAGAAATGAGAAAAACGAGGAGAATGAAAAAAACAGCAGGGCTGATTGCTTTGTGTCTGGTACTGGTACTGACAGGCTGCAAAATCACCAATGACACCGATGAACAGCCTTATATTGAACAAATCAATTATAGCAACCTTATAGACACATCCGTTCAAAAACAGCTTGCTGAGATTATGAACAGTGCGGATATATCTCCCATGCGTCAGCAGGTTTTTTTTGACCACGTAAATCAGTTCAACAATACCGTTTCATCGGAGGGAATGGCAGCAGGATTTGAAGTAAAACAAGTCACAGAAGAAAAATATGATCCATATGCCATGCAGGAAGAATGGGATGCGGCATATCCTGATTTTATGGGATATAACTGCAGGATAACTGCGTTTGGCTTATTTGGAGATCATATGACTATAGCAGCAGATGCTGAAACCAGAGAGGATATGATTCTGATGGACATGGCATCGCTAGAAGAGGATTCATCTGCGATGCAGAATGATAAGGATATGGACAGATTCAGAGTTCTGTATTCCACAGTACCTACAGATGACACGAAGGACGTTTCGGTACATGTGGAAAATCTGCGTAGTGACTGGAAGAACCGCGGTATCGTCTTTGACAATAATCCGGATGTGAGCCTGATATCTGTTGTATTTCATGATGCGTGGGACGGCGAAAATCAACTGTTTATAGGCCATACAGGTGTGCTTTTTCAGGTGTCGGAAACAGAACTGTATTTTGTAGAAAAAATCGCTTTCCAGGAGCCTTACCAGCTGACTATATTCAATAATAGGATAGAACTTAATGATTATCTGATGACTAAATATGATACCGGCACAGGACAACCCACTGCAGCTCCGTTTATTATGGAAAACGATGAGTTGATGGAAGGATACCGTTCTAAGTAATAAAATGTTACAAAAACCTCTGTTTTGGGAGAGTAAACCCCACCCAAACAGAGGTTTTTTGCTGTTTTTTGTGGAGAATCATCCGGTGCTTAACTTAGACTCCAATCTATATGTTGACATACATCGAACATCAAGGTATAATGTGATATAATAAAGCATAGATTATCGAGGTATTGTCAGGAGGTGAGAAGGTGAAGCTTGATAAAGGATTGATGGGCGGAAGCTCAGCTCTATTAGTGCTGTCATTGCTGTCAGAAAAGGATTACTACGGCTATGAGATCATAAGAACTCTGGAAGAACGTTCCAACGGAACCTTTGAGTACAACGAAGGCACGCTGTACCCGATTCTTCATAAGATGGAAAGTAAAGGACTTTTGACATCCTATAAAGAGAAGACAGATGGCGGAAGAGAGCGGAAGTACTATCATATTACAAGTTCAGGTTTGGCACAGCTTTCCGAGGAAAAGGCTCAGTGGAAGACTTTCAGCACATCCGTTGAACATGTGATTACAGGCAGCGGATTAGCATTGAGTCACTAAAAGGGGTTTAAAATATTATGGAAGGTAAAAAGGAAAAATTTCTTGTGCAGGTCCTGAATGAAGTCAAATTTGGCTATGACCAGCAGGAAATCAAGGCAGAACTTGAAGAGCATATTTATGAGAGAAGTCAATGGCTTCTGGAAAAAGGAATGAGTGCTGAAGACGCTGAGGATGAGGCAGTTCGCAGAATGGGTGATCCAAAAGAACTGGGTAAGCAACTCAATATGATTCATAATCAATGGGTCGGATTAATATGGATATACACCACTATTATAATGTTTTTTACCGTGGCTGCGGCTGCTGTGTTTGGATTGCAGTCTATTGGACCGGCTCTGGCGCAGCGATACGAAGAAGTAAGAGATGATGCGGCGGGAATAGGAAAACTAAAATATCATGTAGAGTGTGATGAAACCCTTTTTCTGAATGATTATTCTATAAGTTTTACTGATGTTTACTGCCAGGAATATGCGGGCGACAGTTACATTCTAACGATTTTTTATGAGCATAAGGGTGATACAGGCGAGGAGTTTTACAAATACCTTGACGAAAAAACATTTCTCGATAAAAACGGAACCCCTTATGCAAAACAGACGAAAGATGGAAACAGCCTGATATTTTCTGCTAGAGAAAGATATGTGATTATGTCTATGCCTGATTTGTCACAGGACTGTATTTACATTGATTACAGCATTTTTGGACAGGAGGCGACGGGACGTATAGACCTTTCATTTTTGTTTGAGAAAGCGGGGAGTGAGTGATATGAAATTAGGAAAAGAAAAGCATCAGTATATCAGACTTTCACGCGGACAGAAAATAATAATAAATCTTTTGCTGATTGCTTTGTCGGCGGTGGTACTATACTGGGCATTGTATGTGAACGTATGGTACGAGAGGTCAAGTGATGCTGCCCTCGAAAAAACGTTGACAGGGCAGTTGGGAATAACAAAACCTTATGACATTGTAGCGGATTACAAATATAACAAAGGAGAGTCGTCGTACGAAAGGGTCGTTTATGTGCGGTCAAATATTCATGACGAAGAACTTTACGTTATTGCGGCAATAAGCATGGATTCTTCGGGAAAAAAATACTGGATTTCAGAGCCATATTTTGATAAACTCAGTGAACCGAATGAATTCGGCTGGTTTTATGTGGGAGAACCGGACGACAATAACTGGTCATATTTTATGGGGGACGGGGATCTCATAGAACTTGGGACAAATAACTATGGCAAACTTGTTAATGATGCAGCGGCAGATAGTTGGTATATTGAGCTTGATTGTCTTAACGACTATGGAAACAGTATGAATGGCAAGCATCTCAGTAGTTTCACACCGGATATTGTATTTACTGTCAATAAAAAGGTCGGAAGCGTTGAGTGGATTGAGATATCTGAGAGATGCAAGGAGTTGGGAATGACACTGACCGATGAACAGGCTCGTGAATTTACAAAAAAGCTTGTCAAAAGTCATGACGATTTTCTTGCCTCAAATGTATAATGTACAAAGAAAGGACCCGGGCAGGGTCCTTTTCTATAGCGACAGCAGCCCGTTCTTGCTCAGTTCATCATAGAGAAGATACTGAGTCTTGTTTGACGGCGGACACAGAGGCAGTCTGTATTCAAGATTACACATGCCCATCATGTAAAGAGCAGATTTGATAGGAATAGGATTGACCTCGGTGAAAACAGCATCAATCAGCGGTTTCAGTGCGACCTGTTCAGCTCCTGCAAGTCGTACTCGCCCCTCCAGGTAATGATGTATCATGCGGCTGAACCTGGCAGGAATAATATTGGAAACTGTTGAAATACAGCCGATTCCGCCAAGGGACAGGATAGGTACTGTCTGATCATCATTCCCGGAATAAATATTGAAATCATCACTTATGTGGGCCGCAATATTGCATACTTGAGATATATTGCCCGAAGCCTCTTTCAGACCGATGATATTCGGGTGGGATTTTAGGACAGCAACTGCTTCACCGGTCATATTTACTCCTGTTCTTGAAGGAACTGAATACATAATAATGGGTGAATGCACTGCATCGGCAATTTTTTCAAAGTGAGTTATAAGGCCGGATTCTGTGCATTTATTGTAGTATGGAGTTATAATCAGAAGTCCGTCTGCACCCGTTGCCTCGGCTTCTTTGGAAAGTTCAAGAGTAGATTCTGTGCAATTACCGCCTGTGCCTGCTATGACAGGGACGCGGCCGTTTACCAGATCCACTGCAAACTTTGTAAGATCGATTTTTTCTTTGGTGGAGAGTGTTGAAGCTTCACCGGTAGTTCCACAGACAACGAGAGCGTCTATACCCTCTGCAATCTGCCATTCTATCAGTTTTCCCATGGAAACATAATCTATTTTACCGTCCTTAAAAGGGGTAATGAGCGCTGTCGCAGCACCTTTAAAAAGAGTCAATGAATGACACCTCCTTGTTCACTTAACTTTTGCGAAATTTGTTGATAAATTATTATATTCAGCGGGATGGATTTTGTTGAAAAACCAAAGAAAAAGTGCTAAAATATACTATTAAGTGTGCACTCATGGAAAGAATGCAAAAACATATTTTATATAAAGAGAGG
>CALZOZ010000073.1 GCA_945828095.1 uncultured Clostridia bacterium | reverse complement strand
GTGTAGGGCTGCCGTAATAGTCAACCATAACCTTATCCAGCAAAGCAGGATTGGCTCTGCCTGCTCTTACAGTATTCAGGTCTTCCTTTAATACAGATATTGTCTTTTTGCTTCTTTCTTCAAGATTTTTCTTAATTCCTTCCATTTTAACTCCTCCGGGTTATTTGATAATAGTTCCTATTTTTTCGCCTGCTATGGCCTTAAGTACATTGCCTTCCTCTGCGATGGCAAATACATGAATTTTTATGTTGTTATCCTTACAAAGTGTTGCTGCTGTAAGGTCCATAACCTTTAAATCTTTCTCCACAACTTCCATGTGAGTCAGTTCTGTGAACATCTTAGCGTCAGGGTTAACAGCCGGGTCGCTGTCGTATACACCGTCGATGTTCTTGGCAAGCAGAATCACATCTGCATCGATTTCAGCTGCTCTCAGTGCTGCTGTAGTATCTGTGGAAAAGAAAGGATTTCCTGTGCCGGCGCCGAAGATTACCACATCTCCGTGTTCCAGATGGCTCAGTGCCTTTCTTCTCGCATACGGCTCAGCTACTTCCCTCATTTCGATTGCCGTCTGTACCTTAGCAGGTACCCCCAGGGCCAGGAAAGCATCCTGAAGAGCCAATGAGTTCATCACTGTTGCCAGCATACCCATGTAGTCGGCAGTTGCTCTGTCCATGTCCTTGCTTGTACGTCCACGCCAGAAATTGCCGCCTCCAACAACGATAGCCACCTCTACGCCAAGATCGTGAATCTGTTTCACCTCGCTGGCCACCTTGCGGGTCATTTCCTCATTTATACCGAAACGCTCGCTTCCTGCCAGCGCCTCTCCGCTTATTTTAAGCAAAACTCGTTTATATATAGGTTTCATTATAGCCTCCTTGCAGTACAGCAGAAGCTGTCGTAGTCACTATCTTGTATTATACCATACATGTCCCCTGCTACGGAAGTAATTTATTGCAATTTTTTTGATTTTTACTTGTCTATTGCCTTTCTCACTGCTGTCCCGCCAGCATCTGAGTACGATACAGCTCAGCGTACATGCCCTTCTTTGCCAGAAGCTCCTGGTGAGTACCCTGTTCCTGTATCCTGCCTTCCTCAATGACCACTATTCTGTCGGCATTTTTCACTGTGGCCAGTCTGTGAGCTATGATTATGGTGGTTCTGCCTAAAGAAAGTCGTCCAAATGCTTTCTGAATGTTGGCTTCAGTTACACTGTCAAGAGCCGAGGTGGCCTCGTCCAATATGAGCACCGGCGGGTTTTTGAGGAAAATACGGGCAATTGAAATTCTCTGCTTCTGTCCTCCGGAAAGAAGTGTTCCCCGCTCTCCCACATAGGTGTCAAAGCCCTCCGGCATCTTCATTATATCATCATAGATTTCGGCCTCCCTGGCTGCTGCTTCCACTTCTTCGAAGGTGGCGTCAGGCCTGCCGTATCTGATATTTTCGTAAATTGTATCTGCAAAGAGAAAAACATCCTGCTGTACTATTCCCACAGCATTTCTCAATGAGCTCTTCGTAACCTCTCTGATGTCATGACCGTCTATGGAAATGCTGCCGCTTTCCACATCGTAAAATCTCGGGATAAGCTGGCACAGGGTGCTTTTGCCGCCGCCGGAGTGACCCACTACAGCCACATTCTCACCCGGCCTGATATCCAGAGATATACCGTGAAGCACCTCGGTTTCATCATTATAGCTAAAGACCACATTCTCCATTATCAGATGGCCCTTCACATCGGTCAGTTCTGTGGCATCGGGGTTTTCCTTGATGCTTGGCTCTACTCTCATAATTTCCACAAACCGCTTAAGGCCTGCCAGTCCGTTGGTAAAGATTTCAGCAAAGGTTGCAAGCTTTCTCACCGGTGTGATGAAAGAGGTTATATACAGCATGAAGGTGATGAGGTCTATATAGTTCATCCTGCCCTGCATGATGAGGAAACCTCCCACAGCGATAACCGCTGCCTGAAGGAAGCAGATGAAGAACTCCATAGATGCGTTGAACCGTCCCATTGCCTTGTAATAACCCGCCTTCGAGCCTTTATATATCTCGTTTGAACGGTCAAATCGCTCATAATCCACATCCTGATTGTCGAAAGCCTTGGATGTTTTCATACCCGACAGAGTGGATTCAATATCGGCATTTATATCAGCCATTTTCTGTTTAACCCTTGCGGAAGAATTCATCATGCTGTTTTTGCACGAAAATACCACCAGGACGAAAACAGGTATTATTGCCAGCACAACCAATGCCAGTCTCCACTCAACTGTAAACATAACAAAAATCGCCCCTGTAATGGTTACTGCCGAAATCAGCAGATCCTCAGGGCCGTGATGTGCAAGCTCTGTTATTTCAAAAAGATCGCCGGTAAGCCTGTTCATCAGCTTTCCGGTTCTGTTACGGTCAAAAAAGTCGAAGTCCAGCCTCTGCAGATGTCTGTATAAGTCTTCCCTTATGTCAGCCTCAACCCTGATGCCGAAGGTATGCCCCCAATAGGTGATAATGTAGTTCAGTCCCGCTCTCAGAACGAAGGCTGCTGCCACTATAGCCATCACCGCAAAGAAGGTCTCATACAGCTTGTCCGGAAGCAGCTCATACATGGCATACCTTGAAACCAGCGGAAATGCCACATCTACGGCGGCCACCGCAAAAGCGCAGACCATGTCCACTATGAACAGCTTCCTGTGTGCTCCGAAATATGAAAGAAAAACGCTGAAAATCGACCGGTTAAAATCTCTTTCTTTCCCTTTCACGCTATCTCTTTTCTCCCTGTCCATTACTCGGCAATATATGCAATTGCCTCTATTTCAAGCAATGCACCTTTAGGAAGCGCTGCGACCTGAACAGCTGACCTTGAAGGGAACTCTCCGTCAAAATACTCCGCATAAATGGCGTTCATAGCGGCAAAATCCTTCATATCGGCCATGAAGCATGTTGTCTTTATAATTTTGTCCAGTCCGCTGCCGGCCTCTTCCAATACAGCTCTCAGATTGGCAAAAGCCTGTCTTGTCTGAGCCTCTAATCCCTCTGCCAGTTCTCCTGTCTCAGGAATCATGCCTATCTGACCTGATGTGAGTACAAGATTTCCGATGATGTTTGCCTGTGCGTAAGGTCCGATTGCAGCCGGAGCCTTGGTTGTTGCAACTGTTTTTCTCATATCTGATTCTCCCTGTATAGTAAAATTATTTCTGAATCTATTTATGAGTATACCACTATTGGAGGGTTTTTCAATCAGGTTTTTTGAAATATGTGCAGGCAATCTCCTATCTTATCCTGTACTTAGGCCTGTTGGAGTAATTGCGGCACTCCATTAACCCCATTGAGTTAAACTTCTGTACAAAAGTCCTAATGGTGCCATAAGCTGCCTTTCCGTAATACTTTTCCAGTTCCTTGGTAGAGAACCACTGCCCGTTGTAGTGGTTCTTCGCATAATCCCAAAGAGCATGTTCCTTTTCCGTCACATCACCTCTGAGCAGAGCATTGGCGAATTCGTCCATGGTATACTTACTTGGCATGGCCTGAGAAAGACGGTTATATACATTCTGAGCAAAATAAAGCACAAAAGGAGTTACATCTACAATTCCGCTGATTTCAGCGTTCTGTTCAATAAGAGAATACGCTTTATAATACAGCTGGCGACTCTCCATTATGAGCGCCGAAAAGGACACAAGCATCGCCGACGGATATCCCCTCTGCACCAGATACCAAAGCTGCACCAGCCGCGCCATCCGTCCGTTTCCGTCAAAATAAGGATGAATATATGCGATATAGAAATGAATTATAGCTGCCTTTGCAAGGTCGTCAATATCTGACTCTGTGTTTATGAAAGCCATAAGCGCCCTCATATATTCCGGCAGAAGTTTACTCTCCAGACCCTTGTGCGGTTTTTTACCACCTATCACATATACTGAATCGTTGCGATAAAAGCTGCCGTCGGGGAGACTATTCTCCGGCTCCAGATAGTTGCCGATACTCATCCGATACAGTTTATACAGGTTTTCTTCATTGATTTCATTATAATAGTCGGAAATGAACTGTATGCCAAGCTTCATGCCGTAAATCCGCTCTTCGGAAGCATCCTGTGGAGCATAACCGGCCAGAATCCTGCGCACACTTTCTCTGGAAGTATCGATATTTTCGATTTCAAGTGAGTAGTAGATTTCGTCCTCCGCAGCGCCGCTGCTGCATACAGATGTTCCATCGCTATTGGAAAGGAGAATCTTCGCACATTTGCTGCTGATACGCGCAATATTATCAAGGTATATCATCTCTCTGCCTTTGAAATCTTTCAGCGGAGAGAGGCCGTATGCACCTCTGGCGAGAATTTCGAGCATTTCTGCCACAGACTCATTTGAGTATTTATACTGCATTTTCTTCAAATCAGTAAAGCTTTTGTCTTCCACCATTTTTACAAGCTGAAGTGCATCCATGGGTTTACTCCTTCCCTGCATTATTTTGATACTAATTGATACTAATTATTATCATTATAACACAGTTCCGGAACTTTTCAATCATGTTTTTTGAAATATGTGCGGGCCTCTGTGAATACCATTTCCATGGGTTTATCCCACGGCGCCATCGGAATTGAGTCTGCCTTCTGCACTTCAAAAGCTACGGCAGCGATATGGGCATTAACACACTTTTCAAGATATCTGTCATAAAAGCCTGCCCCCATGCCCATCCTTCCACAGTTTTCATCGAATACGGTACACGGGCATATGACCAGATCTATTTCCTCCGGCGGTATCTCCACAGACTTTTCGCGTACAGGCTCCATAATGCCGAAATATCCCGGCTGCCAGGCATTTTCGTCTTCCGGCAACAGCGATATCATCTCACTGTCTGATATGCAAAGCGGATAAACCAACCGTTTTCCTGATGCTTCATCTGCCTTCTCAAGGGCGTCCAGTCTGACTTCTCCCTTTGTAGCACGGTAAATCAGAACCGTCTTCGCCCTTTGGAAAGTGTCTGAGTTCGCTATTCTCTCCGATATAACGGCAGAAAGCCTTTCCCTGTCTTCCGGGGAAAGGCTGTTTCTTGCCTGTATTTTTGATTTTCTAAGTTCTTTTCTGTTGTCTGACATGCTTTTCTCTCCACTTGCTTCTCTAATTGGAAGTTTTTCCACCAAAAACGCACCAAATGTGCAATTTGATGGGGATTATTCATGAAATAAAGTCGTTTTTAGTCGTATTTCAACCCATATATGGTAAATCGATACAAAAAGCACCCATCAAATCACCATTTTCTAATGATTTTGGTGGAAATTCCTTAGGACAGAGTATTTCCTATACCCTCATGCACTTTTCGGCCTTGGGGTTCAGTTTAACATAATCCATTTTCCAGCTCCTTTTGTTTTTCTATGATAGGCTCAACTTTATGTTCAATTATCCACATGAGACACAGCATATGTACCAATGCAGTAATAGTCCATGTCACAGGATAAGACACATATATGAACTCGACCTTGTGGAACATGGGCAGCTGAAACAGCGTGGCAATCCAGACGATTCGTGAAAGACAGGCGCCCACCAGTGAAACAATCATGGGCATCACCGAATAGCCCAGACCTCTGAGCACACCTACCAGGGTATCCATGATACCGCAAAGGGCGTAAGGCAGACATATAAACGCCAGTCTTATCATGCCCTGAGCAATTACCGCATCGTTTGTAGAATATATTCCCAGAAGGAACGGCCCTAATGCATAGGCTCCCACACCCATTAAAAGACCAGTAATCACTGCCATAGACACAGACCCTGTTAAAATAGGTTTGATGCGCTCATACTTGCCGGCACCTACGTTCTGACTTGTAAAGGAAATAGCTGCCTGATAAAAAGCATTCATTCCAAAGTAGACGAATCCCTCAATATTGGCCGCAGCTGCACTTCCGGCCATAGCAACATCTCCGAAGGTGTTTATTGCCGCCTGAATAACTACGTTGGAAAGTGAAAAAAGCATGCCCTGAAAGCCTGCAGGCAGTCCTATCTTCATTATGGAAAGCATCCGGTTTTTATGTATCCTGAGTTTCTTAAACTCCAGTTTGAAGGCATCATTCTCATTTTTAAGACATCTTATTACCATCCATGCTGAAACAAACTGGGATATTGAGGTTGCGGCCGCCACACCGGCCACATCCATCTGAAGTTTTATGACAAAAAATAAATTGAGGCATACATTTATAACCCCTGCTATGGTCAGATAGTAAAGCGGTCTCTTGGTGTCACCCTTGGCTCTGAGCACCGCGCTGCCGAAATTGTATATCATCATTGCCGGCATACCGAGGAAATATATTCTCAAATATAACGCCGCCAGTTTCAGCACGTTTTGCGGTGACTGCATCAGTCTGAGTATGGGCTCGGCAAATACTATACCCACTGCGGCCAGACCTATCCCGCTTACCACGCTCATCATTACCACAGTATGTACCGTCTCACTCAGTTCCTTGTCTTTTTTTGCCCCGAAAAATTTTGCAGTCAGCACATTTGCGCCCACAGCAAGGCCAACAAACAAGTTTACCATCAGATTAATGAGAGATGCCGTAGAGCCTACCGCTGCCAGAGAGTTATCCCCTGCCCATCGGCCTACTACTATAATATCCGCAGCATTAAAAAGAAGCTGCAGGATGCTGGACATCATCAGAGGCAGGGCAAAAATCAGCATTTTCCCTAAAACCGGTCCGTTGACCATATCTATTTCATGCTTTGTCTGCTGTTTTTTCTTCTTTATTGCTAACTTCATTTTATTTTCATTCCAAAAAACGGGAAAGCCTCCTATGGTATAATAGTATACCACAAGAGGCCGGTCTCCAATTGGTTATTTTTTGTTTTTTCTTCTTGCTGCGAACTCAGCTGTAGCAGTAAACAGAACGTCTGTAGATGAGTTGAGGGCAGTTTCGCAGGAATCCTGGATAACACCTACGATGAAGCCGACGCCAACCACCTGCATTGCAAGATCGTTTGGAATTCCAAACAATGAGCATGCCAGCGGAATGAGGAGAAGTGAACCGCCTGCAACTCCGGATGCACCGCATGCACTGATGGCAGAAAGCACGCAGAGCAGAACGGCCATCGGCAGATCTACGGCAATTCCCAGGGTATTGGCAGCTGCCAGAGTCAAAATGGAAATGGTAATTGCTGCACCACCCATATTTATTGTTGCGCCCAGAGGGATTGAAATGGAATATGTGTCCTTGTCCAGTCCCAGTTCTTCGCAGAGCCTCATATTTACCGGGATGTTAGCCGCAGAGCTTCTTGTAAAGAATGCAGTGATACCGCTGTCCTTAAGGCATTTGAGTACCAGAGGATACGGATTTTCGCGTGTGCCGGCATAAACCATAATAGGGTTGATAATCAGAGCATCAAAGAGCATGGTTCCCACCAGCAGCACGATGAGCTTGCCGTATTCAAGTAGAGTTGCCAGACCGCTTACCGCAATGGAGTCAAATACAAGACCCATAACACCCAGCGGAGCGAATTTGATAATCCATCTGACCATCTGAGAAACAGCATCCGAAATATCCCACAGGAAATCCTTTGTAGTCTCAGATGCATGGCGAAGAGCCACACCTAAAAGAATAGCCCATGCAAGGATTCCTATATAGTTTGCATTAAGCAGTGCGCTGACCGGATTTGAAACTACATTGAAAACCAGGGTTCTCAGAACCTCAGAAATTCCTCCCGGCGGAGCGATGTCACTTGTGCTTTCAGGAAGCACAAGCTGAAGTTTAAAGATAAAGCTTGCTATAACAGCTGCCAGCGCAGCAAGCAGTGTTCCAAGAAGGTAAAGACCTATAATGGATTTCATATTGGTCTTCTGTCCGGCCTTGTGATGAGAAATTGCAGCCATTACCAGGAAAAACACCAGTACAGGTGCGACTGCCTTCAAGGCACCTACAAAAAGGCTTCCGAAAATGGTAATGCCGCTCAGCTGAGTGGGAAAAGCCACCGCTAATACAATGCCTATTATAAGTCCGATAATAATCTGCTTTACCAGACTGATTCGATTCCAGGCATTTAATAGATTCTTAAAAAACATAATTCCTCCAATATTATTCCTTATAATATAAAAAGCAGGCCTTTGGATTACTCAAAAGCCGTGCTTTTCTATTATATCAATATTAAACAAATAAATCAACTGCTAAATGTACCTTATCCATATATAGGCTGTGGAAATCGCCAGCACGATTACACTGGCCGGAACCATGAATTTGCAGTATTGACCCCATGTCACCTTATGCCCGTGTTTGCTTGCCACTGCCAGACCAACCACATTTGCGGATGCTCCTATCGGAGTGGCACTTCCTCCTATATCTGTACCTATAGCAAGGGACCATGCCAGTACAGGCAGCGGAACACCCAATGAACTTGCAAGGCTCTTTATTACCGGAATCATCGTAGCCGCAAACGGAATGTTATCCACAAATGCGCTTGCAAAGCCTGAAACCCATACGATAATCGCTACCATAACCATCATGTTTCCATGACTGATTCTGCCGATAAATGCAGCTATAATATTCAGTATTCCTGTCTGCTCCAGACCGCCTACTACTATAAACAGTCCTACGAAAAACAGGAGAGTCTTGTAGTCAACCTTTCGTAAAATCTCCGGCGTTTTCTTTCCTGCTGCAATAATGGTAAGCAGCGCAATGAAAGTTCCAATAAATGCAACTGTCAGACCTGTCTGTGCGTGAGTAATCAGAAGGACTACTGCCAGCATAAAGATTCCTGCGCTTAAGTAAAAGCCCTTTTTATCGGTTATAGTCACAGGCGGCTTGCTTGTATCCGCCGCAACAGCGCCCGTTACCACAGTTCCCGTTTTTTGGCTCAATCTTTCGTTCCTGCTTTCATACTGTCCATGGGAAAGTTCCTTGTGGAAGCAGAGGTAGAAATATCCGATTACAAAAATCATAGAAATTCCTGCTACCAAACCTGTATTTGTCAGGAAATCCATAAAAGAATATCCTAAAGATGTGCCTATGATGATGTTAGGCGGGTCTCCGCACATAGTGGCTGAACCTCCCAGGTTAGCACAGAAAATCTCTGCCATGATTACAGGAACAGGATTGAAATTTATAATTCCAGCAAGCTCTACTGTGACGGCCGCCAAAAACAGAATTACAGTTATGCTGTCAATAAACATGGACAGTACGCCCGCCACCAGCATAAATGCTATAAGTATAGGCACAGGCTTATACCTTACCAGCTTTGCAATAGCCATACAGAGCCATCTGAAAAAGCCCACTCTGGCCATGCCTTCTACCATTATCATCATTCCTGCTATAAAGATTATGGTTGCCCAGTTAATTCCACTGGAGCTCTCTGCATTCTGACCGACATGATACCAAAATTCAGTTGTAAAAATAGTTCCTAAATTGATGGTTTCAATTATTGAATCTGTACTCTTCATGCATACGCCAAAAACGACTATCAGCGTAACTGCACCGCAAACAAGAGTAATAATGTGTCTTTCAATCTTGTCAAGAACAATCAATCCAAACATGATTACAAAAATTGCCACCGCAGCGATTTGTGCTGTCATTTTATATACCTCCTTGACATTCCCCGTCTCTCATTTTTCTCTCACGTCGGGGAAGTCACAAAACAGATTATAGCAGAGTTTGAGTTCCATATGTTGTGAGATGGTGTTCTTTAACATAATTTTAACTCTGCATACGTTGACTGCCCTCAGTCCACGTTCAAAAGCAAAAAATCTCCACCATTTCGCAGAAAAATCGCAAAAATGGTGGGGTTGGTTTTCTATCAAGCTATAGACTCTCGATTTCTTCAACTGTCAGTCCTGTATCTGCAGCAATCTGCGCTATAGGACGTCCATTGGATTTCATGGCTTTAGCCAACTCCAGTATAGCGGAGGCACGGCCTCTACGGAGACCTTCCTCCAGGCCATCATCGTATCCGTCCAGTCTCGATATTTCCATATCCTCTTCTCTTTTCAGTTCTCTGAACAGCATTTCCACCATCTCCGTCCCATACTTTTTTAAAAATTCAGGTAAAATCCCACAGTCAATGCATCCGCTTATGAGTTCCGTTATCCGGTTGGCAGTAAGCTGGCCCTTTTCCTGCAAGGCCCTCACCCTTTCCACGAAAAGGCTGTACTGCTTCAGCGTTTCGCATTTTTTCAGGATTTCGTTATTCTTATCGCTATTAATATTATACACCCTGACGGTCAGTTGTAAAGAAAGAATGCATGACGAAATCACAGATTTCTATGCATTCATGCTGCACATAAACTGTGCAGCTCTTCGCAAGGTACTTTCTTTGATATTCCGAAAATGCCTTTTAGGCATTTTCTCCATATTAAAGCAATTTCACCATCATCATCTCCGAGAAATGCGTCCGACAGCTTCATTTCCTGATATTCCGGGAAGTCTTCCTTGCCGTCATAAAAGACTATGA
>CALZOZ010000072.1 GCA_945828095.1 uncultured Clostridia bacterium | reverse complement strand
GAGGAGAAACTGAAATGACATCAGAAGAGTTGATTGAATTGCTTGAAAAGATTCAAAAGATGAAGTGTGAAACAAACACCTTGGAACTGAAAAGTGCAGAATCAGGCTGCCCGAAGAGGTTATATGACACATTATCCAGTTTCTCCAATCAGGATGAAGGAGGCATTATCGTATTCGGGATAAACGAGAATGACGGGTTTAAGGAAACGGGTGTGTATGACGTAAACGATTTACAGAAAAAAGTCAATGAGCAGGCTTTGCAGATGGAGCCGGTTGTGCGGCCTCTGATAACTGCAGCGGAAAAGGACGGGCGGTTTTTTGTATCAGCAGAGATTCCGGGGATTGATCTGGCTGATAGACCGTGTTTCTACAGAGGACACGGAAGGCTGAAAGGATCTTTCATAAGAATTGGTGACAGCGACGAACAGATGACTGAATACGAAATATACAGCTATGATGCCTTCAGGAAGAAATATCAGGATGACATAAGGACTGTACAAAGGGCAACACTTTCGGCTATTGAACAGTCGGCTCTGAACCAATATGTTGACAGGCTTAAACAGGGAAAGCCAAATCTTGCAGCTCTGGAAGACAGAGAAATATATGAGCTAATGAGCATCACACGGGATAGAGAGGTCACACTCAGTGCTGTGCTTTTGTTCGGCCTATATCCTCAGGCGTATTTTCCGCAGCTTTGTATAACTGCAATTGCAGTGCCGGGAAAGGAAATCGGAGATCTGGGGACTGCAGGGGAACGATTCATAGATAATAAGCGGATTGAAGGAAACCTTCCGGAAATGTTGAATGATGCTATTCAATTTGTACGTAAAAATATGCGTACAAAAACAATTATAGACCCTGAAACGGGAAGACGGGAGGACAAAACAGATTATCCTATTACCGCGGTCAGAGAGGCAATTGTAAATGCTTTGGTTCACCGGGATTACAGCATTCAAACGGAAGGAATGCCGATTCAGCTGATTATGTACGAGGATCGTATGGAAATTATAAATCCGGGCGGAATATATGGGAGAACTAGACCAAATCAACTGGGAAAGGTTCAGCCGGATACCAGAAATCCTGTTCTTGCAGGAGCGCTGGAAGTACTGGGAATAACAGAAAATCGCTATTCAGGCATTCCTACCATAAGAAAAGTGATGAAAGAATATGGTTTGCCGCAGCCGGTTTTCTCCGATGAAAGAGGAAGCTTTATCGTCAGATTCGGCAAGGAACCGGAGAAGGATATGATGGCTAATTCCCCGGATGGAGCAGCAAAATATGTTGATAAAGACCTGATTTCGTTTTGTGAAACTCCAAGAAGCAGGGATGAAATCTGCGGGTTCCTCAATTTAAAGTCCAAGGCATATGTGGTCAAGGAATATGTTGCACCACTAATAGAAAAAGGCCTTATAGAGATGTCCATTCCGGAAAAGCCGAGAAGCAGTCATCAGAAATATTTTACGACAAACTCACGCCGATAGAATCGGAAAAGTTGACTGGAAAACGAAAATTTAGTAAAATGCCGTTATCGAGACTGAATTAAGTAAAGGGGACAGAAACACGTGAAAAAAAATGTTTTAATCATAGACGGGCAGGGAGGAATGCTTGGAAAACAAATGGTTGAGGCCGTAAGAAAGCTTATCCCTGACGCAGAAATAACGGCTGTAGGAACTAATTCCATGGCTACGGCAGCGATGCTCAAGGCCGGAGCAGACAGGGGAGCAACGGGAGAAAATTCCGTAATCGTGTGCTCGCGCACTGCAGACATAATAGTCGGTCCGGTGGGTATAGTAATAGCAGACTCACTTCTTGGGGAAATCACCGCTGATATGGCGGCAGCAGTCGGAAGAAGTCAGGCATATAAGATTCTGCTTCCTGTGAACAAATGCAACAATATCATCATAGGAGTAAAGGGGAAGACCACTTCCGAACTTATCGGAGAGGCAATTGAAAAGATTAAGGAAATAAGCGGAGTTTAGTATTTTTAGGGGATTTTGGAGAGATGATTATATTTGTATTGACAGTAATTTTTGAAATAATACTGAGGGCATGGACCTTCGGAACAGTTTTGGGCGGATTCAGCGGCAAAGGTTTTTTGATTGCCGTTCTGATGTCTGCTTTTTTTGCTTGCATCTTTGATGTCCTGATGGGGATTTTGGGGCAAAAACACCCTGCGGCGGTAAAAAAAATAACCATAGGCCTTGTAGTTTTCTGGATGCTCATATATTCAGCTCAGCTGGTATATTACGACATCTTCCGGACTTTCTTTTCCATATATTCCATGGCCAACGGCGGACAGGTGCTGGAGTTTATAGACATAATAATCGTTACCATCTTTGATAAGATTGTGCCTATACTTCTGAACTTTGCGGCAGCCGCCGGGGCAGTGTATTTTATTCTCAGACAGAAGCCTCGTAAGTGGAATAAGAAGATGTACCGCGGAGGGGCAGTGCTTTTATGCTTCTGCCTGATTTCATCAGCGCTCCTTACGGAACTTGGAGATACAGGTATGGGAACGCCGTACGAGTATTTTCACAGGACTAATGAAATCAAAGGATGTGTGAAAAGCTTCGGACTTCTGACAGCATCAGTGCTTGACTTTAAAAGGATGGCCTTCGGCTTTAACGAGATGCCGCAAAATGAGGCTGTGGAAGCAATGAATGAATATTTCGGAGAAGGCGATGTGGCAGCCGGCGCAGGTACAGAAAGCGGGGCAGCCGATAGCAAGACCAACGAAATGACAGGGATTTTTAAAGGCAAAAACCTTATATACATCACCGCAGAAAGCTTTACTGACCTTGCCATAGATAAGGAGCACACACCGACCCTTTACAAAATGAGCAAAGAGGGTCTTTCCTTTACAGACTTCTACACTCCTGTCTGGGGAGTAAGCACTCTGGACGGAGAATATGTAAACTGCACGGGCCTGATTCCAAAAGCCGGAGTGTGGTCTATGACAGAAGCAGCGGACAACGATCTGCCTTTTACTTTGGGAAATCAGTTCCGCAGGCTGGGATATGTGACCAAGGCTTATCATAACCACAGAATCGACTATTACCACAGGGACAAATCACATCCAAACCTGGGATATGACTTTGATGGACAGGGAGGCAGCTACGATTTTGGAGACAGCTGGCCTGAGTCCGATCTGGAGATGATAAATCAGACTACCCCGGATTTTCTTACTGCCGATAAAGACGGTGAAATAGCTCCTTTCCATGTATACTACCTGACGGTGAGCGGTCATCTTGAATACAGTTTCAAACTTCAGGATATGGCTGCAAAGCATGAGAAGGATACAGAGGATCTGAACCTTTCTGAGGGGCCGAGAGCATACAAGGCGGCCAATATGGAGCTGGACCTTGCCATGGAGCTTCTGATTGAAAGACTGGATGAGGCCGGGGTTCTGGAGGATACGGTGATTGTAATTGCCGGTGACCACTATCCATATGCACTGAGCAACAAGGAAATCAGCGAACTCAGGGGTCATAAGATAAGTGAGCCTTATGAAAAGTTCAAGAGTACGGCCATAATATGGACACCGGACATGGAGCCTATGACAATAGAAAAGACCGCCTCTAATCTTGACCTTCTTCCGACGGTTTCCAATCTGTTCGGGCTGGATTATGACAGCCGTCTGCTTATGGGAAGTGATATCTTCTCAGACCAGCCGGGGCTTGTTGTCTTTGAGGATAAGGATTGGATAACTGACAGAGGAACGCGGCGCGAGCTTGCGTCAAGTAAGGCGGCCTCCGATATTCAATATGTTAAGGAAATCGACAGCCGGGTGGCTGACATGTTCAAGTATTCCGCATGGATACTGGATTATGACTACTATTCAAGTCTGAAGTCAAGCTGAACCGGGTTATGGTCAGAATATTTAAACTGAGTATCGACCACGTTGCTTTTGTTGACTTTCACGTTGTCTGAGACCATGAAGCCGTCAAGAGTAATCTGGAAGTTTGTTTCCGGATCCCAAGGCGAGTCGGCGTTTCGGGCACTTGGTACAGGAAAATCTTCATCTAAAGGGGCGACAAGACTGAAGCCCTCAGGGAGGCTTTCAATAGGAAATCTCCTTGCCCAGCTGTAGTTTTCTTTGGAAATACCGAAGTAGACCGAGGAGTCTCCCAAAAGGTCCTTATTGAAGTCACCTCCGCAGATCACATAATTGCCTTTTGCATATTCGGCGCACATGTCTTCATAGAGCATTTCCAGCTGCCGGTCGGCAATGGTCGGGTCTGTGGTATACGCGGAAAGGTGGAAGTTTATTAAAACAAGTTCCTTTCCGTTTTCTGCAGGTATACGGTTAATAACATAGCATCTGTCCAGATCCATAATCTTGGCCACATCGGTCTGAACCGGCAGGCTGCGGCGCATCGAACTTTCTATAGCATAATCTGAGATTGTCAGAAGGCCGGACTTTGATTTGCCGTGTGGCTTTGTAAACGGATAGAACAGATAAGGGGAGTCATAGTTCATGGCAAAGGTATAGGACCTTGAAGCTTCATCTCCAAGTCTGTTTGTCAGAATTTCACTCTCATTAACATGATATGAACGCGTTGAATCAGTATCAACCTCCTGGATGAGGTAAAAATCCGAATCGAAGCCTGCAAGCTCTGCAGTGATATCATCCATGTTTTCTATAACAGCTTCTTTGCTGAAAGCACGAGAGTACTTTCCGCCATCCATAAAAAAGCTGTACTGGTCTGTATAGGCGGCAAAGCCGATGTTCCATGCTGTTACCTGAAGGTCTTTTCCTGTCGGAACACCCACTTCTAAAGCAGATGTTCCGCCGGGTGTAATCACCTGGTTATCTTCAATTCTGTGGTATGAACTGAAGAGATATACTAAATATCCGCCGAAAAGCACCAGCAGTGCAAGCAGAATTATTCCTGTAATCTTTAAAGCCTTTTTCAAAATATTACCTCCACAAGTGTCGCAGATGCGGCACGTTTTTTTGTTTGTATATAGTTTCATTTTACCACTCATAAAGCTTTTAAGGAAGAGAAATTTGTGGTAGAATGTAGAATAGGTAAAAAGGGAAAGGAGAGTCCTATGGCTTTTACACATCTCCATCTTCATACGGAATACAGCCTGCTGGACGGAGCCGCCTCTATCAAGAAAGCGGTAGCACGTGCCAAGGAGCTGGGAATGGACAGTCTTGCCATTACCGACCACGGAGCCATGTTCGGCGTTGTGGATTTCTATAAGGAGTGCAAAAAACAGGGAATCAAGCCTATCATCGGCTGTGAGGTGTACACTGCTGCCCGTAAAATGACCGACAAGGAAGTGGACAGGGACAAGTATCAGGGTCACCTTATTTTGCTTGCAAAAAACGAGGTAGGATACAAGAACCTTATCAAAATCGTTTCACAGGGCTACATAAAAGGCTATTACTACAAGCCGAGAATCGACAAGGATGTGCTCAGGGACCACAGTGAGGGAATTATAGCTCTTTCCGGGTGTCTGGCCGGTAATATTCAGCATCGCCTTCTGGTTAAAGATTATGCAGGAGCTAAGGCTGAGGCAGAAGCCCTTCTGGAGATCTTCGGACCGGGGAATTTCTATCTGGAAATTCAGGACCAGGGTCTGGAAGAAGAAATGGCCATTAAGGACGATATGATAAAGCTGAGCAGGGAGCTCAATGTGCCTCTGGTTGCCACCAATGACGTGCATTATGTCCGTAAAGAGGATGCCAAGGCTCACGATGTTCTGCTTGCCATTCAGACTGCCACAACCCTTGATGATGAAAACCGCATGCGTTTTCCTAACGATGAATTCTACCTTAAGAGCGAAGACGAGATGCGAAAGATTTTCGCCTATCTGCCTGAAGCCGTGGACAATACTCAGCTGGTGGCGGAGGCCTGCAACTTTGACTTCAAGTTCGGCGAATATCACTTGCCTCAGTTTATCGCACCGGATGGAAAGACCAATACTGCATACCTGAGAGAACTCTGCGAGTCAGGCCTTCATGAGAGGTATGGAGAGAGCCCGTCATCGGAGCTTTACGACAGATTAAACTATGAACTTAACACCATAGAATCCATGGGATATGTGGAATATTTCCTGATTGTATGGGATTTTATAAATTACGCCAAGACAAACGGCATCGTAGTCGGACCGGGAAGAGGCTCGGCAGCCGGCTCAATCGTCGCTTACTGTCTTAAAATTACCGACATCGACCCTATAAGGTACAATCTGATTTTTGAACGTTTCCTCAATCCTGAAAGAGTCAGCATGCCGGATATCGATATCGACTTCTGCTATGAACGCCGACAGGAGGTAATCGACTATGTTACCCGAAAGTACGGTGAGGGCAGAGTTTCCCAGATTATAACCTTCGGAACCATGAAAGCAAAGCAGGCGGTGCGGGATGTGGCAAGAGCTCTCAGTGTCAGCTACGCCAAAGCCGACTCCATTGCCAAAGCCATACCTTTTGAGCTCTCCATGACTATTGATAAAGCTCTGCACACAAGTCCGGAGCTTAAAGCCATGTACGAAGAGGACAGAGAGGCCCGTGAAGTAATTGACATGGCAAAGGCCATTGAGGGTATGCCGCGTCATGCTTCCACCCATGCTGCGGGCGTGGTTATTTCCAAGGAGCCTATTGACGAATATGTGCCTCTTTATCTTTCTGATAAAGGCCCTGCAACCCAGTTTACCATGACAACCATCGAGGAGCTGGGCCTACTTAAGATGGACTTTCTGGGACTCAGAAAACTGACGGTGAGCAGGGATGCCCTGGAACTAATTGAGCGTAACCATGGGATTAAAATAGATTTCAGCAAAATGAGCTACGACGATCCTGCGGTTTATGAGATGATTGCAAGCGGAAACACAGGAGGGGTTTTCCAGCTGGAAAGCGGCGGCATGACCCAGTTCATGAAAAACCTTAAACCGACATGCTTTGAAGACATTGTGGCCGGAATTTCCCTTTACAGACCGGGTCCGATGGACTCCATTCCTAAATATATAGAAAACAAGAAGAACCCGCAGAACATCAAATATGTGGACGACGCACTGGCCCCTATTCTGGATGTTACCTATGGCTGTCTTGTTTATCAGGAACAGGTTATGCAGATTGTTCGTGACCTGGGCGGCTACAGCTACGGTCGTTCCGACCTGGTGCGCCGTGCTATGTCCAAGAAAAAGATGGATGTAATGCTGGAGGAAAAGGAGTACTTTATCCACGGTAAAACCGATGAGGAAGGAAATGTGGAAATCGCGGGCTGCGTTCGCAATGGTATTCCGGAGCATGCTGCCGAGGAAATATTTAACGACATGGTCAGCTTCGCTCAGTATGCGTTTAACAAGTCACACGCTGCCGCCTACGCCGTTGTGGCCTACGAGACAGGATATCTGAAAGCTCATTATCCTGTGGAGTTTATGGCGGCTCTCATGACCAGTGTAATGGGTGATGTGAAGCAGATTTCAAGATATATCAGAAATTGTAGCGACATGGGCATTGAGGTTCTGCCGCCTTGCGTTTCTGCCAGCTATAAGAAGTTCAGCGTAGAAGACGGTAAAATCCGCTTCGGTCTGCTGGGAATCAAGAATGTGGGTGAGGGCGCTATCGATGCCATAGTCAAGGCACGGGAGGAAAAAGGCCCTTCACAGGATATTTTCTCCTTTATCAGCAACCTGGATATTTCCCAGGTAAACAAGAAAGCAATAGAAAGTCTGATAAAAGCCGGCGCCTGCGACTGTCTTTCGGATAACAGGGCGGCAATGCTTTCCGTCCACGAAACCCTGGTAGAGTCGGCGCAGAACACCCTGAGGAAAAATATCGAGGGTCAGATGTCGCTTTTCCAGACTGCATCTGAAACTATGAACACTGAGGCCATCGGCGGCAAGCTGCCTGATGTCAGGCCATTCCCGAGGGACATTCAGCTGGCTATGGAAAAAGAAATGCTGGGTGTCTATCTGACTGACCACCCTCTGAAAGAGTATGAGGAGAGGATGGCAAGGGTTTCCTCCATCACATGTGACGATATCGCCCACGCGGAAGAGGATGCCCATAATGGGGAAAATACAGTTCTTCGTGATGGAATGAGCTGCGTAATCAGCGGAATGATTGCCGGAAAGAAGACCCTTATCACAAAGAGCAGCAAAATGATGGCATTTATTGACCTGGAGGATCTTTACGGCGTCTGTGAAGTGGTTGTTTTCCCTAATGTTTACGAGCGATGTGCATCTGTATGCGAGGCGGACAAGGTTGTAGCTGTCAAAGGAACTGTAAACTTCAAGGAGGACGAAGCTCCGAAGATTCTAGCTGATGAAATTCTCGATATAGATGAAGCTGTGGAAAAAGGATTCAGCGAAAGGAGACCTTTCAGAAGGAGAGAAGCTGCCGTGCAAACCGCCCCTCCTGCCAATTCTGCGCATTCTGCCACTACTGCGATGCCGGTCCAGACTGCTGTCCAAGGCGCGCCGGCAGCGTCGAGACAGCCTGCCGGAGAATCTGACCGCCAGCCTGCCGGAGAATCTGACCGCCAGCCTGCCGGAATGGTGAAACTGCGGATTTCAGCCAACATGAACGAGGAAATGACCTTGCAGCAGATCAGAGTCAACCTGGCACGCCACAAGGGAGATTATCAGGTGCTTATATACTTGCCGTCGGGCAAAACTCTCAGGACTGACAGCAGCCTTTGGGTAGAGCCGTCACCGGCGCTGAGAAATCAGCTGATCGCTCTTCTGGGGCAGGAAAATGTAAAAATGTAGGATAAATTAATATTTACAGCTTCGCCTGTGCCTTAGGGCTTTCGCTAAGTCCTCGTCGCAGAAAGTGATAGAAGCAGTTTGCTTTATTCGCAGAGAATTAAACAAACTCGCCTTTAAAGCACTGACTATGCTCAAACAGTGTTTAATTCTTAACTGCTCATATGCGCAAGCTTGCTTATCACTTTAAGCTGCTTCTGCGGAAATCGCTCAAACCCTACTGCAAGGCGTAGCATATAAATATTAATTTACTCCTGTCTGTAAAATTATAAAAGGTAAAAATTCGCATTAAGCGAATTTCAACATATTAAGATTGTAGGTGAGATTATGGAAAGAACTGTAGTGATATTCAAGAGTAAATACGGTGCAACTGAAAAGTATGCTCGCTGGATAGGCGAGGAGCTTGACTGCCCGGTTTTCAGCTTTGACGATTTCAGCAAAGATAAGCTTAATGATTACGACAATATTATTTACGGAGGCGGCGTGCAAGCCGGTGGAATCAAGGGCTTCGACAAGTTTAAGAAGTGGATTAAGCCTTTAATCGGCCAGCAGGGAAAAAAGATAGTGATTTTTGCTGTGGGATTGAATGTGGATAATGCAGATGGCCGCATGCAGCTCAGAGATATTAACTTTGACAAAGGTGAGTTTCGCCAGCTGACCTGCTATTTCATGGGTGGTGCTTATGACCCTGATCAGATAAAGGGTATAGACAAGGCCCTCATGAGCATGGTTCACAAAATGCTCTCAGATAAGGGTCTCAACATGAACGACGAGGAACGCACTTTGCTGAAGCGCATCGAGGACGGCTGTGACCTTGTCAGCCGCCAGCAGATAGAGCCGCTGGTGAAGGAGTTCAGACCGTAAGATTATTTTAAAGAAAAGATATGTAAAAAACTGCACCTCTCCGGCTATGAAAGCCCTCGGGGTGCAGTTTTGGTTTTTTGAAATATATACTTTAGGATCGATTATCAATCAAACTTTCTTCTCAAATACATTGCCGCATTTGTGACAGGTTACGCGGATTTTGCCGCGGCCTTTAGGCGCCTTCTGAACCTGTTTGCAGCACGGGCATTTGAAATAACGGTAGTTCTTTCTGTCACGATTGAGAAAAGCTCTCAGCGGATTATCCACATATGTCTTGTACCAGGAGAGCTGGGCCAGCATCTTGGCATTGTTTCTGGAAAAGATTCTGTAGATTGCGAAAATCACGAGGGCATAGCCTATGAATGTCGCCACGTGCCCCGGAATGAATATGTCTGCTACGACGAGTATCATGCCGTAGGCCATAAGATCCCGGCTGAGCTGGTCCATACCATGTCTGCCTGCCATGAATTGTGCAATTTTATATCCGAATTTTCCCATTAGTCTGCTCCTTTTCCGATATGCGTTCCCTCTTTTAATAACGGGAATGCCATGTATACTCAATTGTAAAGGAAAAATATGTTGCAAATGTAAAGAAGATTTGAAAAGCCGATGGGTTTCTGGTATATCGCTCCCGGGTATTCCACTAAATTCAATAAAAAAAGACAAATTGATGGGAGAAAAATGTATATTAATGTCATATATGGATTAATTTCCGATAAAAACTGGCCGGATTTACCAAAAATCCCCCATCAAATCGCAGTTTTTGAGCGTTTTTTGGGGGATTGGATAGAATCGAAACTGTCTCTTATACACATCTGACGCTGCCGACGATATGCAGTGTGTAGA
>CALZOZ010000071.1 GCA_945828095.1 uncultured Clostridia bacterium | reverse complement strand
GAGAAGAGATACCTTGCATAGTAAGAACGCTGTCTGACGATGAATCCACCATAATTATGGTAGACAGCAATATGCAGAGAGAAAATCTTCTGCCAAGTGAAAAAGCCTTTGCATTTAAGATGAAACTTGAAGCAATGAAAAGGCAGGGTATGAGAACCGATTTAACTTCTGTTCAAGTTGGACAGAAGTTAAATGGAAAGACATCAAGAGAAATCTTAGCGGAGGAAGTAGGTGAAAGCCAAGGTCAGGTGCGACGATATATTCGATTGACATATCTAATTCCTGAACTTCTTAAGCGTGTAGACGAGGGTAAAATGGCAATGAATCCTGCCGTGGAAATATCATATATCCCGAAAGCGCTTCAGGAAGAACTCCTTAACGCAATGGAAATGGAGGATTGCACTCCATCATATGCGCAGGCGAAGAAAATGCGAAAGTTTTTAGATATGGACAAGCTTTCCGGCGATTCTATATTGGCTATAATGCAGGAGGAAAAGCCAAACCAAAAAGAAAAAATAGTATTGCGAGAGGAGCGCATAAGCAAATTTATTCCTCCCAATATTCCGCTGAAGGGGAGAGAGGAGTATATCATAAAGGCGCTGGAGTATTATGCAAAGGCTCAGGAAAAGCAAAGACAAACAAAAACACTTACAAGATAATAATAAGCCTACCGAAAAACAAAAGACATTCTTTCTTCGGTAGGCTGAAAATAGTATATTATTTTAAAACTTAATTAAGAAAAAGTCCGTAAGATACGGAGAAAGGGATGCAGAAAATGAAAAAGATAGCAGTGAACAAGGGAATGGATTATTTATTAAAAGACCTTAAAGGCAACAATACTTTATTAATCGAATTTGCAGAGCAGCCAGAGGAAAGGGTAAGAGAGGTAGACAGAGAAGAACTGCATATGGCACTAGGCACCATGAAACTGGGAGAAAGGCTTTTGGTAAGGTTTAACGGAAGCAATGAATAAAAAAGATTTTGATCTGGTGGGAGTCAGGCTTGTACCGGAGCGCAAACTGTACAGTGAAAAGGAGATTGTCCGCAGTTCAGATGCAGTGGCGCTTCTGAGTAAAGAACTGGGCGATCATGACAGAGAGGTTTTCTGCGTGCTGCATCTGAGCCCTAAGGGGCTGCCCCTGAGTGCCAGCATAACGAGCATGGGAGAATTGACAAGCACATTGGTGCATCCCAGAGAAGTCTTTAAGAGTGCAGTGCTTAGTTCTGCTGCAGGAATCGTGCTCCTTCACAATCATCCCAGCGGAAACCTGACTCCAAGTGAAGAGGATATAAAGACGACGGAACGTATTGCTGTGTGCGGGAGAGTATTAGGGATACCCGTAGTGGACCATATAATATGTGCCGAGCATGGTTACATAAGCATGAGAAGCTATGGCTATGAACATCTCTTCAATGACAGCGGAAACGACCTGAACAAAATCAGGGAATCCGAGACACCTGTAATCAGACTGCCGGAAGATAAAGACGAGGACTATTCTTCTCTGAAAATATCCAGAGAGGTTAACGGTGAGGAGATGGAGATACCTCTGACAAGGGATGAACTTTCCGAAGCTTTTTTCGAGCAGCAGCGGATTTGGGATGAAAGCTATGTCAGAAATTATTTGAACGACCTTCGCAAAGATAAGGAAAAGCGTCTTGAATTTAAGTCGCAAAATGGTATAGGAATTAATTCGATACTCAAGTCAGACAAAACGATTTCAAGAATATCTGCCGAAATGCGTAGAAAGGCTGATAAGTATGGAATGAGCGATTATGAGGCTCTGGAAGAGGCAGTTCAGGAAGAAGCAGCTGAACTCGAACGCAGGAGAAAAGAAAAATCACGTGAAAGGTAGGAAGAAAGATAATCGGCTTTTTAGACTCTTGACTGTGAGCATATGCACATAATAAAATGTGACTAGGAGGAAAGAAACATGATGGTTAAGAGATTAAAAGAGAGATTGCTTGTTACAACCTTAGCATTGGCAGTTGCTTGTGCATTTGCAGTTCCCGCTCTGGCAGAAACAACTACAGATTATGCGGATGAACAAACTGTGACAACCACCGATGTTAAAGCAACCAGTTGGACAAGTTCAAAGCTTAAGAAAGCAAAGCTTAATTTAACAAAAGTCGCATCATACAGCTACGATAAGATCAAGCTTACATGGGAGCCGCTTTCCGGAGTGGACGGCTACCAGATTTACAGAGCAACATCAAAGAGCGGAACTTACAGCAAGGTAACATCAGTTACCGGAGCATCAAAGTCTTCCTACATCAACGAAGGCAGAACCTGCGGTAAGACATATTACTATAAACTAAGAGCATACAAGAGGATTAACGGAAAGACCGTTTACTCAAAGTTCAGCTCCGTGATGAGCGCATATGCAAAGCCTGCAAAGGTTAAGATTACTGATGCCTATGCACCAAGTAATTCCTTAACCACTATTGCGGTTGACTTTACGACGGTAAGAGGCGCTACAGACTATGAAGGTCAGATAAACCAGATAAAGCCAAACGGCCAGGAAACCGGGTTCAGAAGTTATACTTACAATCTTGACGGACAGAAAAGAAGCTTTTCAACATACAAAGATGCTTTGGCAATGGCGAAGAAATATAATCCTTCAGGTTATGTCAGTGTTGCAACTTACAAAGACGGAAAACTATCTTCAAAAAAAGTAACCGTCGCCGAATATGCAGAGATGCAAATTGCTAAAAATCAAGCAAAAATTGACCTTGTTCAAGACGAAAGCACCTACCAGTTCAGAGTAAGAGCATACAGAACGGTAAACGGAAAGAAAATCTACGGTTCATGGTCGGATGTATATACACTTAAGGAAACCCTTAACATTGACGAGATATATACAGAGCTTCGCCAGTACGCAATTGACTACGCAGCAGCTAACGAACCGAGATGGCACTATGAGGACAGACCTACGGGAAATCCTCAGAACTCAAACTACTACTCAGACGGTAATTGGGGAGGGTTTTCAATATACTCAAAACAAGAAAATGTAATTACCGGATACAAACCTGTTATTGCAAGATATATTTCGCAGGTAGTAGAGCAAGGCGGATACGATTCCGGTTTTCTGTTCTTCTCAAGAGTTGGAATAGGTGACTGGGATGACCACTTCGGCAAAAACGAAGGCCCGGATGTCTACTACAATGCATTTATGCTGTACTAAACATTAAAAACACATATAACACTCTTTTTTCAGATAAGAGGGCAAGTAAATACTTGCTCTCTTTTCTTTTACATAAAAAATTTTAAAGGAGGATAAAATAAATGGATTTTAAAAAACTAGGCAAAAAAATCCTTACACTTGCGATGGCAATAGCCATCGTTTTTACTTCTGTTCCGAGCCTCGGGATAGTTGAAACAGCAGAGGCTGCAACTGGATATACCCTTACAGAAGATAACCTCAGCCAATATAACTTTAAATCCGGAAAATACCTTCAGGTATACTGGGTAGACTACAGGGCCGGAATGGAACTTGAAAGAGCAACATTAAGAGACGACGGAAGCTGTTCAGAAGACAAGCAGCCCATAAAGATGTATAAGGCGGGCGGATTTTTAGTCTACTGCGTGGAGCACGGCGTATCCCATAAGTCAACGACACTATATAAACACGATTATAAAAAGTCACCGATTTATGCGGCATATCAAAAGCATACTGGGCAAGATGTGCCATATCCAATTGACAACATCTTCAAGGTCCTTATGCTCGCACCTGTAGATGAAAGCGTAGGCATAAAGGAACTTAACGATATGGGCTTTGCAGATTCCAAGTACAAGGACCCAAGCGTAACATACAAGAAATCTGACTGGTATGCAGCAGCTCAGATGCTCATATGGGAATGCCAGCAGATGTTCAGAGACGAAAATTTTGAAAGAAGTGAGAACGGTCTTAGATTTGAAACCGGATATCACACAGGCGTTTACACAAGTCTCATTCCGAAAGAGCATTACTCAAAGAACCTTTGGGGGACTCCTGCCATGGACATATATCTCTTCATGGCATCCAAGATTAAGGCAAGATCAAACCTTGACAGAAGCATTGCAGGCTCCTTAAGCAAACCGCAGAACATATCTCTTACCGAGGAAGAAATGGCAGCTGATACAATCGTAAAGGAAGTATCTGCAGGTTCATATCAGGGCGAATATAAAGTTGTCGATAAGAAGGGAAGCGAAGTAAAAGGTGTAAAAATTGAATATGTAGAAGGTGCCACCAAGAAGGACGGCAAATACATAATCACAATTACCGATAAGTCAATTCTGGGTAAGAAGCTTGAGATAAAGCATAAGGATGCTATTGCGGATAGAGCAGAAAAATACTTAAATGGTCCAAACGGCTCCAAATACAAAAGATACATCTGGGAACACGCAACCACTGACGGCCACACTCAGGCCTTCGTATCCGGCCTCGATGACCCGGTATCCGGCTGGCTCGTTATAAACGGAGATGTTCCACCGGAAATACCCGGCGACTGCACACCTCCCGATGTGGAGGTTTTCCCGACAATCGAAATGCCTATCGAAAAGATAGATGCAAATACAGGCTGGGACGGAGATAACCATACTCCGCTTGGCGGAGCAGGCCTTGATGCAACCTTCACCCTTGAAAGAAATATCGGAGGCGAAGGCTGGCAGACCATAGACACAGTAACACTTGATGATTACGGAAGCGAATATGTCTTTAAAGACACGCCGTTTTTATCAAAAAGTGACCTTGACAGATTCCTTGTGGAAAGCGGCACGGTATCGGGCTGTTATTCCCACCCGATATACGGAGGCGACCCTCCGGCAATAATCGGCTATGAGCACGAAGGTATGTCAAAAGAACCTGCCAAAAGGAACTGGGATGTAACGGTACAATATAGAATCACTGAAACAAGACCTGACGGAAGATATATAGACCCTGACCAGTATGCCGGAGTGAGAGAATACAGCTTCACATATCACGCAGATTCCCGTGATACCTGCACTCAGTATTGCGATTCACTTCCGTGGACTGAAGTAAATTACAAATTCAACTGGTCGGTAACTAGAGGCGAAGGCAACACCTTTTCTTCCACAGGAACAAAGGCAGCTGTCAAGGACCGCCTTGAATACGACCTTGAAACCTTCGTTGATGATGAATTCAGAGGCGATGTCCTCATTATAAAATCCAACGAGCAGGAAAACCCGTTTAAAGACTCTGCCATGGGCGGAGATAAGAGCAATATCTCAATAGATTCCTACTGGACCATAAAGCTTATGGACGGCTTTGAAGGAGACGGATATGTACACCTTGAGTCGGCAGCCCCGACAGTCCTTGAGGGCGGCACCCATCAGTACACCGTATCAAGAGGACCGGGAATAGCCAATAACACCCTTAACGGCGGCCTCGGAATGAAGGTCGGCACCAACGGCCAGATTCTCATTAAAGACCTCCCGTATGGCAGGTATGAAGTAACAGAGGTTCAAGCTGATAATCCGAAATATGTTCTTGAAAAGTTCACTGTAGTTGTATCAGAACATAACGGAGAAAGCGGTGCTAATGTAATGTACGGCTCTAAGGGCGCAGTTCCAGATGAAGGCACATATTCCGAATACGGCAAAGCCGGAACAAACCCGATCGGAGCCAAGTCAAACGGCACCGGCGACTACTATAACAACAGATATGATGTGAACCTGAGAGATAAGATCAAGGAAAACGTCGTAAAGATTGAAAAGGTTGATTCTGAAACGGGAAAGAGGATACCACTTGCCGGAACCAAGGTATATATCAGGTATAAAGGAAATCCTGACTATACCGATGAAGAAAACAAAGCAATGTTCGGAGAGGGCGGAACCGTAGCAAGGAACATATATAACAGGTTCCTACCAAATGCTGAAAGCATTGACTCAAAGAGTACGAACTACACCTTTGAGCTTTCGGAAAACGGTGAAATCACCATCCCGTATCAGCTGCCTTACGGAAAATATGAAATATCCGAATGGCTGCTGCCTGATGGATATTTCGTAGGCAAGTACGATGAAACAGGAGTCGGCAAAAACCACGACTTCGGATATATCGAGGAAGGAGTCTTTAAGTTCGGAGACACCGGAAAGTTCGGTGACTACTACAGCGGTAACGGACACAAATTCGAGGATGTTGTGGCAATCTACGATGCTGCCGGAAACAAGGTGAAGTATCAGGATAAGGATAAATACACCTTTGAGGAACTTACCAAGATGGTTGTGAACAGATACACCTTCACCGTTACCCAGCAGGATATGCACGAAGACGGCAATTTCTCCCAGCTCGTTACCTTCGACAGCAAGCGAATGGATGCAGACCCGTCCTATGACAGCGGCGACCATCCGTACAGGAACTACTACCGCATTGCAGCAGTATTAAACGATGCTGTAAAAGGCAAGATTGAAATAACCAAGGAAGGGGAAGCCCTTGTAGGCTTTAAGGAAGAGAAAAAGGACGGATATACAATTCTTACTCCTGTATTTGAAACAGCAGCCAAATTAAAGGATGCAGTCTTTGGAATCTTCGCTGCAAAGGACGAAAACTTAAATGACGGCTCAGAAGGACCTTCCATTTACGACTCCGAGACAGGTGAGCTGGTAACAATTCCAAAGGAAAAATCATCACACCTTTCCAATGCAATCGAAAAGGTAAAGGCTTTCTTCGGAAAACTCTTTAATCCAAAGGAATATACGGCCGCAAACTATGAAACCGGCTCATACTCACACAAATCGGGAGCAGAGCTTTGGTATATGCTTGAGAGGGAAGCTTCAGAAGGAAACATGAAGAGAACCATATATGTTTCCCCTGAGCAGAAAGACACCACATACTCATATATCTATGAGACTGCAGACGATAAGTACAGCTACCGCTATGATATTGAGGTAATCCTTAAGAACCAGGCAGGCGGAAGAAATGTTACAGAAGTCAATGTGACAAAGACAACTGTTCCGATTACAGGCTTCGTTTCCGAGATTCCTATGACTTACATGAGCGGCACCGTAGGTAATGTGGTTGTTGATGATTCAAATGGAGAAATCCAGAGCTACACCAAGCCTCTTCGTGACCCGTTTGATTGGACAACAGTATCAGAACTTGATGTGTACAAGAAAACATATGTCTTTGAGGCTGACGGAGAAAAGGACATCTTCACAGACGGAAACGAAATAGACCTATCGGAGCCTTGTCCTGACAGATATCTTGTGAAGGACTACATCTACTACAAACTGACAGCAGCAGATTTAGCTACCGAAGAAAGGGTAGTAGGGCAGGAGCAGGTGATAGATGTTCCTGGAGTTGATGACAACGGAGACGGTGACTTTGACGATCCGGGAGATACGCCGCCTACATACAAGACTGTTGATGTCAAAGAAACAAAGACCATGATTGAATGGAACAATCCGGGATATATCCTCGTATCACCAAAGACAGCAGGAGGAAAGGCTGTCCTTAAGGCTGATGGCGCTGATATATATATGACGGCGGTAACAGGCTACTACATCGCAGGAGATAAGACATCGCTTCTTACGGGCGGCGCTGGTTATGCTTTCGTAGATTCAGATAATCTGGGCGAGCCTCTGCCGGAATATACGGTGCCTGACGGATGGATCTTAAAGACCTTTACAGGCGATCCGAAGGAAGATCCGCAGTATGTTATCATCTACCAGACAGATGCAGGGACAGGAGAAACCGTTTACAGAGTTTTACTTAATGACCTGATAAACTGGCAGGAATGCACACCTATAGGTAACTTTGAGAAGATGCGCGTTCAGGTCTACAATGTGACATATACTCAGCAAAAGAATGACCCTGACGGCTTTACTGTTAATTTCGACGGTTTTGCCCTTGGCTCTGCCTCTGACCAGAATTCCAATGTGGCCACGACCATCATCACAAAGCAGATAGAAAACCCTGCAGAAACCATTGATGTTGGCGCAGGCTACGAATATGAGAATGCTCCGCAGGAGGTTACATTCAGAACAATCCCATTTGCAGCTCCGATATATTTTGCATGGGCTGACGGGACAAAGGCTGATATGTACTATAAAGGCGGTGTATGCTATACCACAGTAGCAATGCCGGCCTCCGCTGTTGATTATCTTTATGAAGACATTGTCCCTACCCTTAATTTCATTCACTACAATGCTGAGGGAAACAAGGTTCCTTTAAAGCTTGACTGGTACTCAAAGCTTTCTCCGGAAAATCCGGTAGCAGAGTTTACAAACAGGGACGGACTTGCTGACGGAGTAAGTGTAATTGCAAGAAGAGTTGACACTACCGCAGTAGGCGGCAAGACAATGTACTACCTTGAAATCGTCACCAATCAGACGGAGGATGCTCCTCTTGAGATAACCTTTGCAGACGGCTACACTATGGCAATCTACTGTGCAAAGGCTGCATCGGGAAACAATGTAGGCGTGCTTGACCTTTACAATGTGTACAAGACTACCCGCTACACCACCTCAGAGCTTGTTGATGTGATTACCACAGGTGCAGACGGCATAGCAACTTCAAAGCTGCTGCCGCTTGGCGATTACGTCGTCCGCGAACTTGCAGCTGATGATAATTACTTAAATGAAAGCACTGAGCAGCTGGTGGAGCTTAAGTACAAAGACCAGTTCACACCTCTCATCTGGGGCAGTGCTTCAATGGATAACAAATACTTCGAGGTTCAGCTAGACCTTTCCAAAGTATTTGAGACTGCATTTAAATCAGGTAACTATCAGCCTCCGAAGGAAGGGCAGACTGTGAAGTTCGGTCTTTATTCCGCAGAGGATATTACCGCAACAGCTGTAGGAAAGCATAAGGTTACAAAGAAGACCATAAAGGCTGATACCCTTATGGATGTAATCACAGTGGATTATCACCAGGGCGGAAGCGTCCTTGTAGATACAAAGCTTCCTGAAGGAAACTACTATCTCAAGGAGCTTGAAGCGCCGGAAGACTATCTTCTGAGCGATATAAGGTATAGCTTTGTAGTACGGGAAGACGATGCTGACTATTCAGCAGAAACTACTTTCAGCTACAAAGATTATGATGGTATTTACGGAAAGTTCGTTCTTGAGGAAAAGAATCATGTGGAAACTACCGTTACGGTAGAATCACGATTCCCTATGCCGTCTATCACTATTGACGGAAGCGTATATCCGCTTGATGCTGACTTTGAAAGTGAAGACGGAAACATCATAATTGATGCGGCCGCAGACTTTACAACAGTAAAAGTTGACACTTACGAAACTGCTCCAACTGACATTACTCTTCCAAACGGTAAGACCCTCAAAGTTAAGCTCGGGGCAACCGGAAACACCTTCGACTATACCGTTGACGGTGTAACAAAGACCTTTACCCCGACAGTGACATATACCGGCTACTACGCAGGCTATGAGGAGCTGTGGACACCGATTGCAGGCGAAGACCTTACAACCTACACTCCTGAGTTTACTCTTACAGGTGCAGGAACAGACAAGACAGCTGTAATCCTTAAGGCGGCAATTACTCACGAGCCGTCAAAGACCGTTACAACAAAAGAGCAGCTCATCGACCCGGCTCATCCGGAGCTTGGGTTTAATACCGTTACTGTAGAATCAGGAAACCTTACCCCTTCGGGCAACCAGATATTCAAGCACAGCGCAGTTATCACCGTGGGTGACTCCGGTGAGATTACATTAAACCCGAAGGATAAATTAAAGCTTAAGACCTTATCCGGCGCAGCTGTCACTGTATCAATGGATAAATACGGAGTTGTTAAGGCAAGCATCGTAAATACGCTTCCAATTCTGTTTACAGATGCAGCAAATTCAGAAGTGACCACCACAGGCGCTTTCAATAAGACTCAGACATTTGAGTTTTCAAAGAATGTTACACTTGGAAGACAGGACACATCAGCTGATAAGATGCTCATTAAGATTAACTCTGATAACAGAGACGGTTTTGCCGTTGAAAACGACCACAAGCCGGAAATCGAGTTTGTCAAGGTTGATAAGGATGACCCGGCAAAGAAGCTTTCCGGAGCAGTCTTTGAAATCTGGTCTGCAAAGCCTTCCGGCGAATGGACCTATGAACCGGACAAACTGCTTGGAACCTACACCACCGGAGCAGACGGAACCTTTACAGCAACTCTTGATTACGGCACATACTTCTGGCGCGAGATAAAAGCTCCTTCTGGATACAGGGCTATGGACAATGGCTACCATAAGTTCAGAGTAATCAAGGGACTTCCGGAGTACAGGTTCGTTGTTGAAAATGAAAAGCTGCCTACGGGCGGCGGCGGCTCATCTTACCAGATTGAGATTAAGAAAGTTGATAAGGATACCAGAGAAACCCTTGCCGGAGCTGAGTTTGAAATCTGGTCAAGCAAGCTGGCCGAAGATGGCGTTACCCTTATTCCTGATAAAAAGCTTTTAGAGCAGAATGTAATCACAGGTCAGTATGGTGTTGTTACCATTTCTGTAGACCATAAAGGAACTTTCTTCTATCGTGAAGTAAAGGCACCTGACGGCTATAAAGCAGATAGCGAATTTCATTTGATTGACACGACAATGCTTGGACTGATTACCAGAATTGAAGTGGAGAATGAAAAAGTCACGGAACCGATGATAAAAACATCTGCTGTAGGTACAGACGGTTCTAAGGAGATTGCAGCAGCTAAAAAAATTACAATTGTTGATACTGTAAGCTACTATAATCTCACCCCGGGAGAAACCTATACCATGAAGGGTACTATCATGGAT
>CALZOZ010000070.1 GCA_945828095.1 uncultured Clostridia bacterium | reverse complement strand
ACTGGTCAGACAAAATATGAGCGCAATTATTGTACACTCCGTCATAAGACATCAGTCTGAGACTGCGCAGCTTTGCATCACCAAATTCTATCCCTTTTTTATTGAATTGTTCCTCCGCTTTGTAAAAGGATAAAGTCTGTTCCAGCGAGCGACCCTGTTCGTATGAGATACCATCCGTCTCCCTTTCTATATATTCCATGCTCCTCACCTTCTTTTCATTTTTCTTGTCATTATTTTATCACACCATGAGTATTCTTGTCAATGCTGTAAAAAAACAGGAAACCTCTCCTGATTTCCTGTCATCGTTTTCTTATTGTAAACTAATAATAAAAGCCTGTATTCGGGTCGGAGTATTCCTTAACCCTTGCATCGTAAGCCTCCATGGCCTCTTTTTCAAAGGCAAGATTCACATCACCTGCTCCGATTTCCTTAAGAAGCCATTTAGTAAAAGGTGGATTGAGCACCAGCAGAGGGCCTATTACATAAGTACCCATAAAGTTGTTTTTTCTGACACCTTCTCCCATTACATCAGGGTTAAGTCCGGGACCGCGTTTGGTTTCAAATACGCTTCCAAAAGCCCCACCCTCCGCATCATCATCACGCCATGAGTGTGTAAACTGACTCTTGTAACCCACAATATCCATACCATCAAACTTTCCCAGATACAGCGAATTAAATCTGTTCATCATATCGCGCTTTGCATGGGTTGGAAAAATCTTAAGCCCGCAGTCGCGGCTTCCGTCCACATCTTCGATTTCACCGCCGAAGACTTCCAGGGCGTTTCCGGTTACAAGGAAATGAACACCTTCATTTATCATCTCTATCAGCTTATCTGTATATTGAGAAAGCTTTTCCACCGCCAGGTGCTGACCGTTTTCAGTCAAAGTTCCCATATAAATCAGAGATGGTGTTTCCCTCATAAATTCCGGTTCTTCTGTAAGGTGAGTTTCAACCACTTCAATCTCCGGACACGATTTTCTTAAATACTCTATGTTCTCAAGGTCGCCGTAAAGGTTTGCGATTTCAGGGAACAGCACTTCGATTCTGATTCTCTTTTCCATTACTCTTCGCCTCCCTTTCCGTCAGCGGCACTTTTCTTCATCATATCAAGTACCCTGTCAGCAACTTTCTTTCCCAGTGCTATGGAGTCCGTTCCGTAGAGGACAAACACATTATCGTTATCAAAGAGTTTAAGCTTGCCAGGTGCATCTGTCTCTTTTTCGGCATAGGAAAGCCTTTCTTCCGGAACACCGGCAAGGAGCAGTCTCAGCCTGTGGTCAAGCCTTCTCGGCCCGCAAAGCACTATATTCTTTATATCATCACCACTTAAGAACTCAAAGTCACAGTCATACAGCCAACAAGTATTCTCTGACCAGTGCTTCATATCGCCCTGGCAGCTGTTCATAAGTATTATCTCTTTGTCGCCCGGCAGGGTTGAAATATAGTCGAATACACGTGATGTAGCAAAAGCATTCTTTTCTTTTGCGAGCAGTCTGTACAGCGTCTTGTCGCCTACATGCTCCTCGTCGAATCTGCTGCCCACAATATTTAGTTTTTCAAAGAATCCTTCAATTTTTTCGTGGGAATAACCCATCTCACGGAGAAGTGCAACCGCTGAAACCACATTATAGATGTTAAACACGCTTTCGTTAAGAAGTCTGTAGCATCCTGTTCCTTCTTTATCGCGCACTTCTATTTTCATATCATCCAGGCTTACATTGATTCCTGCATAATCGTACTTCGGTGCCTTAAATCCGCACTTCGGGCAAAACGCCTTTCCAATATGGTTATATCTCAGATATTCGTATTCCAGTCTGCTGTGACATTCAGGACATATCTGCATGTCGTTGATGAGATTTATGCACTCCTTAATATCTCCCGGCATTTTTTCTATTCCGAAGTAAACTCTGCTGTTTTCAGGTGAGATGGCCGAAGAAATAAGATCATCAGCGTTGAGTATCAGCTTTGTAGTCTTTGGAATATATTTTGTCAGTATTCCGGCTATGTATTCCGGATGTCCGTTTCTCATTATGGAATCACGGGAAAGATTGGTAATAAGCATATAATCCGGCTTCATGTAGGGATAAATCCTGAGAGCAGACCTTTCGTCCACCTCAAATACACCCATCTTATACTTACACTTTCCAAAGATGCTGCTGCCGTAAATAAGGCTTGAAGCGATTCCCGAGTTAATATTGGAACCCATCTTATTGTTAAGCACCTTGTTTCCGTCCATAGTGAGCATATCCAGAAGCATATTGCATACTGTGGTTTTGCCGTTAGTGCCGGTGACAGCGATGATCTTTTCCGGCTTGTCCGAATATTTTAAAAACTGCGGACAGATTTTAAGCGCAAGCACTCCCGGAAAATTGGTGCCGTTATGTCTTGTTATTTTCAAAGCTACTATTGACAGTTTAGCAGCCCAGAGTGCAATAAAATATCTAAGTTTACCCATTTTTAAATGGTCCTTTCAGTCTTTAGAATTATGTCTTTTTTAATATTTAAATTCAGGTGCTACTTCCTTAATCTTAGGTAAAATGCCTATTCCTCCCGGTGTCTGTCCCGGAAGCTGCCAGAAGTCATGAGCACAGTAGTTGTTTCCTTCGATAATTACAGGACCTGTCGGAGTTATAGCTACGTCCCAGCCTACATAACGCATCTGAGGAACCACTGTAGCCGCCTTCTTTGCAAGCTCAACAGCTTCTTTAACGTATGGCACCTTGTAACCTACAAGCTTGATATGGCTGTAAGGATGTTCAGTGTAATGTATGCCTGCAGTAGTATCGCCTGAATGAGCAGGGAACAGAAACTCTCCTGTTTCCATGTCAACCGGTCCGTGGAGGCCGTAGTTATCAACTACTCTGCCGTCCTTACCCATTTTGAATACAGCATAGAGACAGTGAGGCTCGCCCTTTGCGTCGAGCATCGTTATGATTCTTATAGTATTTACTGAGAACGGATAAAGCTTGGCTACATCCGGATGATTTTCTATCACATCCTCGATGGTGGCAAAGCCCTTCTCCCTCACGTATTTCACGAAGGCATCTGCGTCCTCAAACTTCTCCGTCTCAAGCAGCTCGCAGCCGATACCACAGCTCAAGTCTTTCATCTTGGCGAATACTTTCTTACGGCTTTCAAAGAAGTTCTTCACATCATCATCGGATGCTGTTTCAAGGTCTATACATTCTCTGCCGATGAAGTCCTTAAAAACTTCATTGAACTCGTTCTTGTTATCAAAAATATGAGCATAACTGTGGTCGTTCATAAACATCATCAGTTTTTTGCTCCTGAAACGGGTCAGATATGTGTCCCTCTGCTTACTGTTAAGATTCCAGAACTCAAAGGTTACGTAATCATTGTAGCCGGCTCCATATCTGGCCATGGAATATAAAATATCGCAGAAAAGCACAGCTTTGTTCCTTCCCGATCTTGTGTGGGCATTATCCAGCACCTTAAAGAACTTCTGGAAACTTGCCCCTTTGAAAACTCTTATATAATACTGCAGTTTGTTTTCCATTTTTACCTCCGAACCTTAAGGTTCAATTCTATATATGTCAGCATATATAATATCATATTTTTCGCTTGCCCGCCATAAAAATTCCAAGAATACATAATAAAGTGAATATAAAAAAGCAAATATGAAAGGTTTTCATTAATACGTCCGCTCCTGCCCCCTTCAGACTGCCGCTGCCGATATAAATACCAACAACGGCCGTCACCACCGACATCCCGGCTGTATGCCCTATAGAACGCATAGTAGACAGAATAGAAGCTGATACTCCATAATCTTTTCTTTCAACACATGACATAACCGCATTTGTATTTGGAGTGGAAAATAAGGAAAACCCAACTCCGGACAAAGCAAGAATGAGTATTATGCTGATCAGAGATGCATTCTGTGATAAAAACGAAAGCAGCCCCATAGCTGCTGCGCAAAGTGCCATGCCGGCAGCGGACATTTTAAACGGTGAAAGCCTGTCCGAAATTCTGCCGACTATTGGAGAAAGCAAGGTCATTATTAACGTATTTGTAATCAGTATCATTCCTGCCCACTGTGAAGACATTCCTTTTACCACCTGAAGATATATTGACATGAGATAAGAAAGAGCAAAATTAGAGCCGTAGTTAACCATCGCAGCAAGGTTTGAAAGAGTAAAAGATATGTTTTTTCTGAACAGATTAACATCTATAACCGGATTTTCTGCTTTCATTTCTGTCCTGACAAAAAATATAAAGAGGAGAATTCCGCCGCACAATATGAAAGGTGCTGCACCAATACTTTTTAGTGATGAAAGTCCGTACATTGTTAAAACTGTGGATATCACAAACAGAATATTTCCCACATAGTCCCAATGTAATTTCGATGGAAGCTCATTCTTTGCCGATTTCTTTTGATGCTTCGGCAGCTTGAAAAAAGCACCGTAAAAAGCCGCCGCCGATACAATGGCGGTGGCAATAAAAATAGATCTCCACCCAAGATTCTGATTCAGCACACCACCAAGCACAGGCCCTGCTGAAAGGCCTGCATAGGTAGCACATGTTGAATATCCAAGGACTCTGCCTCTGTGTTCTTCGTCAAAAGCTCCCACCAGGATTGCTATATTCGTACTGAAAATCATGGACGCCCCGATACCCTGCATCAGCCTGAAGGTCAGCAGCATCCACATGTTCTTCGATAAAACTGCCGTAAGAGAGGAAATGCAGAATATCAGAATTCCCATACGCAAAATGCTTCGTCTTTCCACCCTGTCAGAAAGTCTGCCAAAGGGCACTGCCAGAGCTGCACATGTCAGCATATAAATGGTGATTACCCAGCCTACAGTCTGCGCACCAACCCGGAATTCTTCCTCAAGGGATGGAATAGAAAGGTTCAGTGCGCTTCCCATGAAGGTTGTTATAAAGGCCGTGATTACACACACGAAAATTGTATTTCTCTGTTCCCTAATCTTTTCCATAGGGATATTTTGCGCTCATTCTAGAGGATTATGCAGATAAAATAGTCCTTGCCTTCGTCACTTATTTTTTGAAGTGAACGCTGCACCTTCCCTCGCAAAGCTTCCGGAACATTGTTTACCTTGCTTTCCATCTGTTCCGTAACCATTTCTTTCAGAGATTTTCCGAAAAGGTTAGTTTCCCAAATGTCTTCCTCACTTCCAAACTGCTCAGTGAGAAGATTGGCCAAATCTACAGATTGACTTTCTGTTCCGACTACCGGTGAAACCTCTGTCGTAATGTCAGTTCTTATTATGTGCAGGCAAGGAGCTTTTGCCTTCATCCGCACACCATATTTGCTGCCCTGTTTGAATACCTCCGGCTTTTCAAGGGCCATTTCCGAAAGCTTAGGTGCCACTATACCATAATCGGTCCGTCTGGCTTCCTCCAGTGCACTCTTTATGCTGTCGTAGGCTATCTTTGCCTGTGAATATTCCTTAAGTAGCATAAAAAGCTGACTATCCCCGGATACCGGTGCACCCATAAGTTCCTCAATCACTTTGTAATAAAGGCTGTCATCAAGCCTTGGTTCCAGGGTAAGAATTCCCCTTGCCATATCCGCCCGAATAATTTTTATTTCCTTTATTATTTTTCCGTCCGCAATCATAGGACAGCTTTCCATTGCATCACCAATAGTATTAAATGTGCCCATCCAGTTTTTAACGCCATCTATTATTGTAGATTTAATCCAATGTGTTCCGGAAAGAGCATCCAGATAACCAGGCAGCATGAAGTCAATCTGGCAGCACGGGAACTGATTTATCAGGTGGCCGAATAGTCTGTCAAAATCCGACTCATTCATTCGTTGGCAGTTAAGTGGTACGACCGGCACACCGTATTTTTCCTCTAATCCGGAGGCCAAATCGCGACATTTTGCGCTTTCTGGTGAGGCCGAATTCAAAACCGTAACAAAAGGTTTTCCAAGAGCCTTCAGCTGCTCTATGGTTTTTTCTTCTGCATCTACAAAAGATTTTCTCGGCAGCTCGCCGAAGGATCCGTCTGTGGTAACAACAATGCCCACCACCGAATGTTCATTTATTACCTTTTCAGTCCCAAGCTCTGCTGCCTGTGTAAAAGGGATCTTTTCCTCCTGCCACGGTGTGGACACCATTCTCTCCTTGCCGTCTTCCCTGTCTCCCAGTACTCCGGGAACCATGTAGCCCACGCAGTCCACAAGCCTGACCTTAAGGTTAGCACCGCTCTGTGTAGATACGAGAACAGAATCCGGCGGTATGAATTTTGGTTCGGTAGTGGTGATTGTTCTTCCCTCACCACTTTGAGGCAATTCATCGGTCACCCTGGTCTTCTCGTACTGGTCTGATATTGCAGGTATCACCATAATATCCATGAACCGTCTTATAAAAGTTGATTTACCCGTTCTAACCGGTCCAACAACCCCTACATAAATGTCTCCACCTGACCTTATGCCTATTTCTTCATATATTGATTTATTTATCATAGAATCCCCTCCGCAAAACCCTGCTTTTTTATGAATATATGAGTGGAAAGTGGTTGATATTACTATTTTCAATGGTATTGAAATGAAAAAGGCGCATCATCTTCAGTGATGCGTCTTTCAAAAAGCTTTTATTATATTCTTACATAAGTTTGTTGAGCTGCTTCAGATACTGTTCCTTTCTTCTTGCTAATTCAGCATCATATGTGGCTTCGCCGCCCTTATGCAGTTCCTTAAGATATCCATGGTAGTTACCTATGATGCTGCTGTCGTTATGACTCATGATAAGCAGCGCAATGTTAGAGCACTGGTCTGCTACTCTTTCCAGATTAGTTATGAGATCAACGAAAGCCATACCGGTAGCAGTGGTGCACTGTCCATTCTTCAGACGTCCTACATGTCTGTCCTTAAGCTTGACAACCATATCGTCGATAACTTCTTCCAGCGGCTCGATATTTCTGGCCTTGGCACTGTCCAGATTTCTGAATGCCTCTACAGTAATCTCCGTGATTTCAAGCACTGACTGTTCTACTATGTTAAGTTCTTTAAGAGCAATTTCTGAAAGTTCAAGCTTTTCTGCATTGATTTTCTGAGCCACTTCCATAATATTGACAGCGTGGTCTCCAACTCTTTCAAAATTGGTGCTTGCCTGCATAAGTATATTAATGTGCTGGTTATCATGTTCTGTTTCCACATAGCCGGACAGATTTACGAGATAGCTATCCATGGAATCAGTGAACATATCCAGATTATCTTCGTTTTCATTTATAACATTGACTCTGCCCTCATCGTATTTCTCTACCAGTCTGCAGCTTCGCTTCAGGTTCTTGAGAGCAACCTCACCCATGTGGGTGATAGCTTTGTTGGATTCGTCGAGAGCCATAGCAGGTACCTGGTAAAGCTTTTCATCCGGAACTGCAAGATCTGCTCTATCCTCTGCATCTGATGCTTCAGGCTTGATTATCTTTAAGGAAATCTTTACAAGAAGCCCTGAGAACGGAACTAGAACTACGGCTGTCACAAGGTTGAAAATTGTCTGGAAATTGGCTATATCTCCACTGTTTACAACACTATCCCAAAGTCCAGGGAAGCCACCTGCCCATTTTATCAATGACATTACTACCATAAAGAAAATAGTACCCAGCACATTGAATGTTATGTGTACAATGCCGGTTCTCTTGGCATCCTTTGAGGAACCGATGGAACAAACCATAGCTGTAGTAACACAGGTACCCAGGTTTATACCCATAATCAAAGGATATATCAGATTGAATGACATTGCACCGGTAACTGAAATTGCCTGAATCATACCGACTGTAGCAGATGAACTCTGCACTATTACAGTTATCAGCAGGCCGACACCTATTGCCAGAATCGGTCTGTCGCTGAACCTCTGCATGAGATCTATAAAAGCATCCGACTCAGCCAGCGGCTCTACAGCAGCAGTCATATTTAAAAGTCCTGAAAAAAGCACACCAAAGCCTATGGCTATTTCCCCCGGAGTTCTGCTCTTAGGCGATTTAACAAACATTATGAGTATTATACCTGCAACCATGGCCACCGGAGCCAGCGTATCAGGCTTGAAAAATTCGAGAATCATACTTCCCGAGGAGTCAATATCCATAAGTCTGATAATCTGAGCAGTAATTGTAGTACCAATGTTTGCTCCCATTACAATACTGACAGCCTGTTTCAAATCCAGAATTCCGGCACTTATCAGGCCAACTGTCAGCACAATTGTAGCAGTTGAACTCTGAATCACTGCAGTAACAAGCATACCTGTAATAACTCCCATTACCACATTCTGAGTAGCCTTGCCCAGAACGCTCTTGAGAGCTGAGCCTGAAAGATTTTTAAGTCCGTCGCCCATGATTTCCATTCCGTACAGGAACATGGCCAAACCACCGAGGAGTTTGATAACTGAGAAAATATCCATTACTTGAATTTCCTTTCTTTAATTCTCAAAATCAACAAATTTATTCTGAAACGACTTCACCTTCAAGACTGAAAGTGTTGGATGCCGTAATCCTGACATCTACAATATTGCCGATCATTTCCGGTGAGCCCCGGAAATTTACCAGCTTAAAGGTTTCAGTTCTTCCACCGTAGGTTCTTGAATTAGTCTTTGATGGGCCGTCAACCAGAACCTTCTCCACTCTTCCAACATATTCGGCATTCTTTTCAGCAGAAATCCTGTTTATCACATCCACAAGCCGATTGAACCTCTGGTGCTTAATATCCTCAGGAATCTGATTTGTATATTCTGCCGCAGGTGTGCCTTTTCTCACAGAATAAAGGAAAGTAAACGCTGAATCATATCTTACCTCCTCACAGAGGCTCAGAGTCTCTTCAAATTCTTCTTCTGTCTCTCCTGGAAAACCTACAATTATGTCAGTAGAAATAGCTATATCCGGATCAGCTGCTCTAAGCTTTCTGACCAACTCCAGATATTGCTCTCTGGTGTACCTTCTGTTCATCTGCTTAAGCACCCTGCTTGATCCGGCCTGAACCGGCAGATGAAAATAATGACATAGTTTTTTGCATTCCCCAAAAGCTTGGATAAGCTTATCTGAAAGGTCTTTAGGATGGCTGGTCATAAACCGTATCCGCTCTATCCCGTCCACCTCATCGATAAGATGTATAAGATCAGCAAAATCACAGGTTCCAAGCCCCGTCTCACTTACGCCCTTATAAGAATTGACATTCTGACCTAAAAGGGTTACCTCTTTAACACCATCAGCTGCAAGGTTCCTTATCTCTTTGAGAATATCCTCCGGCTTCCTGCTGCGCTCTCTTCCTCTCGTGTACGGAACAATACAATAAGTACAGAAGTTGTTGCATCCGTACATTATATTGACGAAGGCTTTGTGCTTGAAAAGCCTTTCAGACGGAAGGCCTTCTACGATTTCACCGCCTTCCTGCCATACGGAAAGCTGTTTTTGTTTTTCGTTATAAAGATTATCAAGCAGCGAAGGCAGTTCATGTATGTTATGGGTTCCGAAAATTACATCCACCCATGGGTATTTAGCCTTGAGTGTGTCTATAATGTGCTGCTGCTGCATCATACATCCGCATACGCACACAGTAAAATTCTCACGCTGCTCCATCTTTTTCTTTTTTAACTGTCCAAGAGTTCCAAAAAATCTCTTGTCCGCATTTTCCCTGATGCTGCATGTATTGAATATCACAATGTTAGCATCTTTTCTGTCTTTTGCCTGCACATAACCTTTTTCAACGAGCATCCCGGCAAGAGTCTCTGAATCATGCTCGTTCATCTGACAGCCAAAGGTGGTAATATGAAATTTCTTTTCCAATTATCTAATCTTCCTTTTCTATATAAATATCAAATAATATGCATTTCATTTTTCATTTCTCTTCCCATTAAATACCCTACCGCATTACGGGCATCCAGTTCCCCGTGAATAACTTTATAAATGCTCTCCGTTATTGGCATTTCAATATTGTACTGCTGCGCCAAAGCATAGGCTGCTTCCGCTGTAGATATGCCCTCAACGACCATTCCTATTCTTTTTGTGGCATCCGCAGGTTCAATGCCCTCCCCGATGAGGATTCCGCACCGTCTGTTTCTGGAATGCATACTGGTACAAGTTACTATCAAGTCGCCTATACCCGTCAGGCCCGAAAAAGTATTCATCTCTGCCCCCATGGTCAGACCAAGTCTGGTCATCTCAGTAATACCTCTGGTCATCATGGCGGCCTTGGCGTTATCACCAAAGCCTAGACCGTCAGAAATACCTGCACCAAGAGCTATTATATTTTTCAATGCTCCGCCAAGCTCGACACCGATTAAATCCTCGTTGGTATATACCCTGAATCTGTCGGTAAAAAACAGTTCCTGCACCTCCTCGGCCAGATCATGACTGTGTGCTGCAACAGCAACCGTGGTAGGAAGCTGTCTAGCAACTTCCTCCGCATGGGAAGGCCCCGAGAGAGCCACATACCTCAACTCAGGCATTACTTCTTCTGCCACCTGGGAAAGTCTCTTCAGGGTTCCCTTTTCAATTCCCTTCGCTACATTTATTACCGGAACTGCCGGATTGATAAATTCTGCAGCATGCATCATTACGCCGCGAAAGCTCTGAGCCGGCACAGCAAAGAGAAGATAATCCTTTCCGGATACCGCCTGCTCAAGGTCTGCCGTAAGCTCAATCTCCGCAGGCAGTTTCACATCGGGCAGGTAATGACGATTCTCACCGGTCATCTTCATTTCCTCAATATGCTCAGCCTTTCTGGCCCAGACAGTGACATGATGGCCCTTGCCTGCCAGTACCATAGCAAGAGCAGTACCGAAACTTCCCGCACCGATTACACCTATTTTTTTCTGATTATACATTCTTTTTCTCCAATTCCTCTGAAGTATAATTCCTTGTTATTTCTTTTTAAACGACATCTTTGGCTCCTCACCTCTGAGAAGTCTTCCTATGTTTGCTCTGTGCTTGATCAGCACGATTAAAGCCATAAGGGAGCCCAGCCAGATAAAATCAGGTTCCAGGAACCAGCAG
>CALZOZ010000069.1 GCA_945828095.1 uncultured Clostridia bacterium | reverse complement strand
AGGACGATGAGCTCAGGTTTGTGCTGGCTCACGAGCTGACCCACTATAAGCATGGAGACTTAATATGGAATGTGTTGGCAGCATTGTTGATGTGCCTGTTTTGGTGGAATCCTGTAATGTGGCTTGCCTTCAGAAGATTTAGACGGGATATGGAGGTTTACTGCGACTTCGACGCTGCCCGTACTGTTGGAGATAAAAAAGGCTATGCTAGAGTGCTGGTAAAGGCTGCAGCAGGTAAAGGGCGTTTCATACCTGCAACCACTTCGCTGATCGGAGGAGAAAATGAGGTTACTGCAAGGGTAAAAGCACTGGCGGCTTTTAAAAAGCCTAAGGTTATAGCAGCTGCAATAGGTATTGTGTTGCTTATCGTGGTAACCGTCTGCCTTTTGCTTAATCCTAATAGCGATGTATCGCAGCCGCCTTTGGAGCATCCTGACCTTGCAGGTGATTTTGGATTCACTCAGCTATACGAGGTAAGAGGGAATATCTATGCACAGTTTGCGGAGGGAAGGACATCTTACAGTGATAATGCCGAGATATGCAGCGGCTTGAGACGGTATCTGTCGGAGCTTTCGGGAGAATTGTTTTTCCTTACGGAGGATGAAGAAAAGATCGCAATTCTTGGCGACGAGAATTTGGAAAACTATCAAGTCAGGTTCCAGCTTATGTGCGACTACGGGGGATGGTTTGAACTGGAAGATGGTGAAACGGCATACGTCGGTCACGGCAAAGACAATTATTACGGTGCGGGGACTGTCTGGCTGGTATATCCGGAAAGACAGGCCGTATACAAGTGTACAGATACTTCCGTGGCAAAGGGGATTGCAAAGCATACAAAGGAGCTTTTCGACGCAAAGGAGAAGCCTTGAGCACAAGGACTCAAGGATTACGAAGCTCCGCATAGACAAAGTATCTAGGGATGAGAAGGCGGTTTTATTTTACTTCAAGTACCAGAGGACCTTTCTGAATGATATAGGGTCGGTGATGGAACTCTGGACAGGCGGCGGCATGGACTCGGAAACAAACGATGACGGCACCACCACCTACACAGAAGAACTGATGGGGTACATAATAAATGATGGAGAGCACTGGACATACTATGCGTGGTCAGGGGTACCTCAAGATATAGACATAAATAATTATTTTGCATAGGAGACGGCTGCCCCGAAAGTATTGGGCAGCCGTTTTCTACATCATCCTCTGGCCGTTAATCACAAGGCTGAACTCAACGCCCAGAGCCTCGGCGGCTTTGCGGCACAGCAGCATTCGTGTGAGGAAAATTTCAAAATATTCTAACACGCTGCAGTATTCCTGCTCGATGGTGAGCTCAAGGCAAATGCTGTCCTTAGCAATTTTTACTTCTGAAGCAGTAACGGAATAATTGACTCTGTCGTGGATGTCAAACTGGGCCACAGAACGGTTGCGCACGCGGGAACGCCGTACATCGGTTTTATCGGCTATAATGAGGGCGGCGGCAACAGAGTTTACAGGAAAGGCTGTAGATTCATCGTGGTTTCCGATAGCAGTAACTACCGTAGCGATATCTTCAGGCGGCATATTCATCCTGTCAAGGAGCCTGAAAGCCATGACTGCGCCGCTTTGGGCATGGTCTATTCTGTTTACGATGTTGCCGATGTCATGCAGATATCCGGCGATTTTGACCAGCTCGATTTCATGGTCGGAGTGACCGAGAGTATGGAGAATCTCAGCAGCCGCCTCCGCTACTTTGGTTACGTGAGCAAAGCTGTGTTCCGTATAGCCGAGGGCAATCAGCGATTCGTCCGCTTTGGAAATATAGGCCCTGATGTCAGGATTGTTTTTTACATCTTCAAAAGTTACCATTTGTTATGCACCTTTTCCGCGAAACCGAGGAAATCCTTTACGAAAATTTCTTTGCCGTCATCCAGTACGGCTTTGCCTGTAAAACGTCCGAAGACCTGATGCTGATCAGAGCAGATAAGCTTCACATCAGTGCAGGCGGCTCTGTCTATAATAGGAACGAAGTCCATTTCAAAGCGTCCATCGTCACTGGTAAAGGTCCAAGGAGACATATAGTCTTCCGTGCTATTCTTCTTTGGAATATTAAATGTTACCTGACTCAGTTTGTGCGCCTTTCCGCCATAAAAAAGCATGTTTTCACTGGCAGCTGAGGTATCACCGAAACCGTATCCGATGTTGAAACCAAAAGGCACTCCGTCCACAAGCCCCGAGGCGCTGCCCCAATACCACACGTTGTCATAGGTCCAGACACCGCGTCCCCAGTCCAGGACACCGAAAGAATTCTCCTTTTCAAATCTGTAGACCTCTCCGTCAAACTCGACCTGACCGCTTGCCGGCATGCAGTTGATTTTCTGATTGTAGTAAAAGGCTGTATCTTTCTCGGCAAAAGGCGTTACGATGACCATGGATTCCTGCTCGGGGTTTTCAAGACGAATTTCTCCGCTGATAGGCTTTCCGTCCATGAAGTTATCCATATGGAAGGAAAGTATGCGGTGATCACCGTTGTGCTTAAAGGTGATGCTGTATTTTTTCGTCACATTTGATACATCGCCATTAGACGATGAAGCTGGAAAATGGCGCTTTCCAAGGGTTAAAAACGACATGGCATTGTTGGTGTGCTCCCATGGCTTTCTGAAGTCGAGAAGGGAAATGCCATCCAGCCCCATATATGAATTATCTGCTATAGTCAGCGCTACAGCGTAGTCATTGTTTGCAATAAGGTAGTAATCCCACTCCTTGATGCGGAGTGCGCCGCCTTTAATGGCTTTTCTGTCGTAATCCATGAGCAGGCCCTTGCTGTAGCCCGGCTCGATCAATTTTCCCTGTTCATTCAGCAGGGCATGGCGGGTGGTTATTTCGTGCTGCATATTATAAACCTCCGGATCATTAAAATTTTATACTTTAAAGATAACAAAATAATGAGATTTATGCAAGAAAATAAGGTATAATGTTAATTAAATGGAGGATAAAATTATGTTAAATTTAGGCTGCCACCTTACATCGTCTAAGGGCTATGAGCATATGGGCCGGCAGGCTCTTCAGATAAATGCGGACACATTTCAGTTTTTTACGAGAAATCCCCGGGGAGGAAAGGCTAAAGAAATAGACCCTGAGGATGTGAAAAGGTTTCTTGAAATAGCAGAAGCAAACAATTTTGTAAAGATAGTTGCTCACGCGCCTTACACGCTTAATCCTTGTTCTGCTGAGCAGAAGACGAGAGATTTTGCCTATATGGCCATGAAGGATGACCTTGAGCGCATGGAGTTTACCCCGGGAAATTATTATAACTTTCATCCGGGCAGCCATGTGGGACAAGGCATAGAAAAGGGTGTAGAAATGATCGCGGATCTTCTCAACCGCATCTTGAAGCCCGAGCAGACCACCACGGTGCTTCTGGAAACCATGGCGGGAAAGGGAAGTGAAGTAGGAAGCCGATTTGAGGAGCTGGCCGCTATCATAGATAGAGTTGACCTTAAAGAAAAAATGGGCGTGTGTCTGGACACCTGCCATGTCAGTGACGCAGGATATAATATTATCGGGGATCCTGAAGGAGTTCTCGACGAGTTTGACCGAATAATAGGTTTAAATCGTTTAAAGGCGATACATGTCAATGACAGTCTTAACCCTGTTGGTGCTCATAAAGACAGGCACGCCTGCATAGGTGAGGGCAAAATCGGCCTCGATGCCATCGTGAAATTCATAAACAATCCGCGACTTAAGGGACTGCCGATGATTCTGGAAACACCGCAGCCTGACCTTGAGGGATACGGAAAAGAAATAAAAATGCTTAGGGAGATGAGTAAATAATGAAAAAAACTGATATTCTGGTTATTAATCCAGGTTCGACAACTACCAAGATCGGGGTGTTCAAGAATCTGGAGCCACTTTTTGAAGAGACGGTAACACATGATCCGGACAAGCTGCTTGCCTACGGTTCCATCGGGGCGCAGTTGCCTTATAGATCCCAGCTGATTAAAGAATTTCTCGCAGAGAAGAACTACGACATGAACGGTCTCAAAGCTGTTGTAGGCAGAGGCGGAATGGTAATAGGATTAAAGGGCGGTGGCTACCGTGTAAATCCGGCATTGTGCGAGGCTATGAAAAGCCCTGATAACCCGCAGCATGCTTCCAGCCTTGGGGCGCTGATTTCCTATGATATAGCGGAGCAGCTTGGTATCCCTTCGTTCATTTACGATTCAACCATGGGATGCGAGCTGAGCAACGTGGCCAAGGTTTCAGGCTTTGCTGAACTGGAGCGTTACGGTTGTTATCATGTGCTCAATTCCAGAGCACAGGCAATGAATTATGCACAGTCCATCGGCAAAAAATACGAAGACCTCAATCTGGTCGTTTGCCATATGGGCGGCGGGATTTCGGCCAGTGCTCATAAAGACGGCAGAATTATAGATGGTGTATCATACGATGACGGTCCAATGTCACCGGAGCGTACAGGAGGGATACCGCTGCTGCTTTGGACAAATCTTTGCTTTTCCGGCAAATACACAAAGGAAGAACTTGACAAGATAATTTGCGGTAAAGGAGGCCTTTATTCATATCTGGGAGTAACTGACTGTCGTGAGGTGGAAAAGCTGATAGATGCAGGTGATTCAAGGGCTGCGGAGGTTTATGAAGCCATGGCATATCAGGTTGCCAAGGGTATCGCGCAGACTGCGGTGGCACTCAGAGGAAAGGTTGATGCAGTTATTCTTACCGGAGGTGCAGCACATTCCAATAGACTTACGGGAATGATAAAGGATTACGCCGGTTTCATAGGAGAATTTGTAATCATGCCGGGAGAGGACGAGCTTTTGGCTCTTGCCAAGGGTGCAGACCGGATAATGGAAGGCAAGGAAACTGCCAATGTTTATGGCGAGGAATAAATGAAGAAGAAAAATATGAAAAAACTTTTATTTTTAAACGCATGCATCAGAGGAGAGGCGTCCAGAACGCTGGAGCTGAGCCGATTTTACATTGACGGTTTCATTGCCGGGGAAAAGAATGCCGGCAGGAGCTGGGAGGTAGAAGAGATTTGCCTGGATAGTCTGAACGACCTTAAACCTCTGGACAGCACCGAACTGGCACTCAGAGACAGACTGCTTGCAGAGAGGAATTTCGGCCATAAAATGTTTGACCATGCAAAAAAGATAATATCAGCAGATCATGTGGTTATCGGTGCGCCGTACTGGGATTTGCAGTTTCCGGCACTTTTGAAGATTTATCTTGAAAGATGCTCGGTAACAGGGCTTACATTTATATATAACGATGAGGGAATTCCGGAAGGCCAGTGCCGGGCAGAATCGCTGATGTACATAACTACATCGGGAAGTCCAATAGGAAATATGAACTATGGTTATGATTATGTATGCGGACTATGCCGACTTTTTGGCATACCGAAAACATATTTTGCTTCGGCTGAAGGGCTGGATATAATAGGAAACGATGCGGCAAAAATTATGGCGGATGCTAAGGTTAAAATTACCGATGTTATAAAGGAGATTCAAAGCTCATAATAAATTTATGAGCATTAAGGATTTTTTTAGCGAAAGCAATTCAATTTGGATAGATTTAATTGTGTTTTCTTTGGGAGCAGCTGCCTACGGAATGATGGAGGTTCTCTTTAGAGGACATACTCATTGGACCATGGTCCTTACAGGAGGTGCCTGCGTTCTGACCCTTTATTATCTCAGCGGCTGGCTTCTGGCAATGCCTCTGATTGCGGCTGCGGCTACAGGAGCACTTATCGTCACATTTTATGAGTTTTTCGTAGGTGTGGTGGTAAACCTCAGATTAGGCTGGGATGTATGGGATTATTCGGCTATGCCGGGGAACGTTCTAGGACAGATATGCCCTGCATTTACAGGTATATGGTTTGCAATTTGTCTGGCATTTTTCGGCACGGTAAAGCTGCTTTCATAGGGGCGGCAGCAATATATAAAACAAAAGCAAGTAAAAGAAAAAGGAGAAGGAGCAGTAAAACTATGGGAGCAGATTTTAAGAAGCTGCAGAACGGCAGCGATATTCGCGGAGTTGCCCTTGAGGGCGTAGCGGGAGAACCGGTTAATCTGGGAAAGGATGAGGCGGCAGCACTGACACATGGTTTCGTTAAATGGCTGTGCGAAAAAACAGGAAAGGCAGCTGAGGCGTTAACTGTATCTGTGGGAACGGACAGCAGAATTTCCAGAGATATGCTGCGTGAAGCGGTGACGGAGGCGTTTCTTGCCGATGGGCTTAAGGTCTATGACTGCGGCATGGCTTCTACTCCTGCTATGTTCATGTCAACGGTATTTCCTGAATACAACTGTGATGGAGCGGTAATGATAACCGCCAGCCATCTGCCTTTCAACAGAAACGGCTTTAAGTATTTCGATAAAGATGGGGGACTTAATAAGCAGGATATTGCGCAGATAATTTCTTATGCCGAGGCGGGAGAACGCTGCACCAACAATCAATCCGGCCAGATGGTAAAGGCGGATTTAATAGATACATATTCGGCTTTCCTCAGAAAGAAAATAATTGACGAAGTGGATAGTAAGGGAAATAGAGAAAAACCTCTTGTCGGTCTTAAAATAGTCGTTGACGCAGGAAACGGTGCAGGAGGATTTTATGCAGCTAAAATCCTGGAACCTTTAGGTGCTGATGTGAGTGCCAGCCAGTTCCTTGAGCCGGACGGCACCTTTCCTAATCATGCACCAAACCCTGAAAACAAAGAGGCCATGGCTTCAATCTGCAGAAAAGTCATAGAATCAGGTGCGGACCTGGGCTTAATCTTCGATACGGATGTTGACAGATCATCCGCTGTGGACAGAAACGGGAAGGAAATAAGCAGGAACGGTATCGTGGCTATGGCGGCAGCGTTGATCGCAAAAGAGCATCCGGGAACTACTGTTGTAACTGACAGCATTACCAGCGATGAACTCACCGAGTATCTGGAGCAGTGCCTGGGACTAAAGCATCTTAGATTCAAGCGCGGATACAAAAATGTAATAAATAAATCAATTGAACTTAACGGCCAGGGCATCGACAGCCAGCTGGCAATAGAGACATCCGGACATGCGGCATACAAGGAAAACTACTTCCTGGATGATGGAGCATATCTTGCCACTAAGATTGTCATCAAAGCGGCTCAGCTCATGCAGCATGGAGAGGGCATAGAGGTGCTTCTTTCAAGTTTGAAGGAGCCAAAGGAAGCGGTGGAAATCAGATTTCCGATCACGGGAGAAAACTTCGGATACTATGGCGAGGAAGTTCTGCGCGGGCTTAAGGAGTGGGCAGATGCTCATGCTGCAGAGGGAATATCTGTGGTAGAGCCAAACTATGAAGGCGTAAGACTTAACTTCAGACACAGCGGCCTTTCCGGCTGGTGCCTCCTTCGTAAATCACTTCACGATCCGATTATGCCCCTCAATGTTGAAGTGACTGAGGGCAGCTGTGAGGAGATACTGGAACTGCTTAGAGAATTTTTAAAAAAATATGAAAGAATAATTACTGTCTAGTCTTTTCAAAGGAGACCAACGATGAAAAATTTGTGTGGAAGTAATCGCGTAATAGGTGGACAGAAGCTGCCTGTGCATGCATGGAAATTGGACAATCAGAAGCCAATAAAAGGGGACGAGGTGCTCGTAAAGGTTCTTAAGATACATCTGGAAAATGGTAATTTTAATCAGATTTGTATGGAGGTCGGAGGAAATGAGGATCGGATAAAAGAATGTATATTGAACATAGTGAGACAGCGGGGCAAACTGCATAACCCCTATACAGGGACAGCGGGAATAATAGCGGGCGTCGTTGAAATAATTGGACCTGCCTGCAATAATATAAATGGCATAAAACCCGGTGATGAAGTTATAATTCCGGTCTCTGCCAGCCTGATTCCTCTTAGCCTGGAAGCGATACATAAAGTTGACTATGTTTACGGACATGTGGATGTTGATGGATATGCTATTTTATATGATGGCTGTCCGATGGTGAAGAAACAGCCGGAGTTGCCATGGGATCTTCTGATGGTTGCCTTTGAAGAATCTGCATCAATAGAAAATGTGAGCCAACTGGCAAAGAGTAAAGAGCGCATAATGATTATCGGCAGCAATGCCATTGTGGCCATATTGTATAGCATGGCAGTGAGAGAAACCATGGATCCGGATGGAGAACTTGTAGGAGTAATATACAGGGATAAGGTTTCCGATATGTTTGGCGGTGCAGGACAGAAAAGAAATAAATTCCTGTATTCAATATTTGATGAGGTCTACTATATGGACTCCACATCCACTCTGCAATGTATAGATGATATTACATACAATGGGGAGCGTCTTTTTGATGTAATAGTAAACTGTGCTGACCAAATGGGTGCAGAGGCTGTAAGCGTTGTAGCGGCAAAGGAGAAAGGTACGGTGTTTTTTTCCAACCTGAGTAACAACTACACACTTGCGCTTTTTATTCAGGAAGCCATAAACAGGGAGATGACATTGCAGTGTGCGGCCGGGTATTGCAGCGGATATTATGAGTTTATGATGAAATTTATCAGTGAAAACTTAGATAGAATCAAAGAAATGGGCAAAGTCATCAACGAGATCTTCCAAGACAGAATCGACTTGAAAGAAAATTTTTCGGAAGAAACCGAGGTTCAAAAGAGTATATCTGATATGATGCTTTACAAGAGTCCACGTATGAAACCGCTGATTGATGAAGTCGAAAAGGCCTCAAAATATAACTGTTCGGTAATAATTGAAGGGGAAAGCGGATGCGGAAAAGAGGTTTTAGCTGACTTAATCAGGAAGATGGGTGATAGGAATGCAGCGCCGTATGTAAAGGTTAATTGTGCTGCGATACCAAAAGAGCTTATGGAGTCCGAGTTTTTTGGGTATGAGAAAGGGGCTTTCACAGGAGCTCAGAGTACGGGTAAAAAAGGATATTTTGAAATGGCCAACGGAGGGATTCTTCTCCTTGATGAGGTATCGGAAATGCCTGTTGGGATGCAGGCGAAGTTTCTGAGAGCGATACAGGAGGGCGAATTTTATCGGGTTGGAGGTCAGCAGGCAATAAATGTAGATGTGCGTATAATTGCGACAACAAACAGAGATCTGGGTAAAATGATAAAGGAAGGCAGTTTCAGGGAGGATTTGTTCTATAGACTTGCCGTAGTAACACTGAAGATACCGCCTTTGAGACAGCGTCCGGAGGACATTATACCATTAGCGGAATTTTTTGTTGAGAAGTATTCAAAGAAATACGGAATTGAGAAAAGCATCACGGATGAGGGCAAACAATGTCTGTTGGAATACTCCTGGCCCGGCAATGTGCGCGAGCTGGAAAATACCATTCAACGACTGCTTATTAATTCCCATGGAAAAACTATTTCCAGCAGTGCTGTTCTGAACGAGTACAATAAAATGGACATGCACGGTGGAATTGGGGACGATAAGAATAATTTGTCATATAGCGAGCGTATGAATTTATTTGAAGGGAATATGATAAAGACCGCACTTCAAAAATACGGGTCTACATATAAAGCTGCAGAGGCACTTAAGATGACACAATCTCAGTTTATGCGCAGAAAGAAAAAGTATGGGATATAAGCCGTGAACCACTTTTGACTTAATGGTTCACCGGTAATTACAAAATCGACTTAAAAATAAAAAAGGGAAGTGAGGGAATGTGAAATTTCAACACTCTCTTTTTTAATTTTTTGGCATAATATTTGCTTATAAATTATCATAAAAGCTTATAAGTAGTGATGTATTTAAGGAGGCCTGAGGATGAATCCAAAAATGGAAAAATATTTTGAAAAAATAAAGGAAAAGTACGCAGCAAGCAGACCGAATTCGTATAAGCTTCACAAGGAAGCAATTAAATACTTGCCGGGAGGAGACACCAGAACGGCGACCTTCTTTTTGCCTTTCCCAAATTTCATTGTGCGAGGAGAGGGTGCATACATGTATGATGCCGATGGCAATAAACTTTTGGATTTTCAGAACAATTACACATCCCTGATTCACGGGCATGGACATAAGCCTACGGTTGAGGCGGTACAGCGGCAGATGGCTTTGGGGAGTGCGTACACTGCTCCTTTTGAAGCACAGATCGAATTGTCAAAGTTACTTACAGAGAGATTTCCAAGCATAGATCTTATCAGATATACCAATTCAGGGACAGAGGCTAATATGCATGCCTTAAGGATTGCCCGTGCATATACCGGAAAGGCTAAAATTATAAAAACAGAGGGTGGATACCACGGAACTACTGATGTATTTGAAGCAAGCGTAGACCCCAATATAAAAAAAGCAGGAACCTTGGATGAGATAAAGGTAATACCGGAGAGCCGCGGAGTTTCGGCAAATGCACTCAAGGATGTGCTTGTGGTACCTTTCAACGATATCGAAAGAACGCGCAAAGTTATAGAAGAAAATCAGAAAGATGTAGCGTGTATCATTATAGAGCCAATTATGGGCAGTGCGGGTCAGATAACACCGGATATTGAATACCTGAAGTTTTTGAGAGAGATTACAACAGAATATAATATAGTTCTTATTTTTGACGAAGTGGTGACAGGAAGGCTTTCTCTCGGAGGCGCTCAAAAGCATTATGGCGTAACACCTGACATAACATCTCTCGGTAAGATTATCGGAGGAGGGACACCTGTAGGTGCCTTTGGAGGGAAAAAAGAAATCATGGAAATGTACGACCCAAGACAGAAAAAGATGTATCATTCCGGGACTTTCAATGGCAATGCAGTGACAATGGCGGCAGGACTTGCTGCAATGTCCGCATATGATCAGGAAGCCGTTGATTATGTCAACAGGCTCGGAAAAAAATTTAAGGACGGCGTCCTTGATATCTATAGTAGACTGGGACTTAATATGCAGGTGAGCGGAGAAGGTTCAATCTATAATATTCTGTTTACCGACAAGGAGGTAAAAAATTATAGGGATGTTGCCGCTGCACATGAGGAGCTGAACAAAATTCTATATCTGGATTTACTGACCAGAGGCGTGTTTGATGCTGAGCGCGGTATGTTCTGCATGTCAACTGCTATGACAGAATCCGATGTAGATCTTGGGCTTGGCACATTGGAAGCTGTCTCTTATACACATCTCCGAGCCCACGAGACGTAGAGGAATCT
>CALZOZ010000068.1 GCA_945828095.1 uncultured Clostridia bacterium | reverse complement strand
TGCTCGCCAATCCATTCACCGCATTCTACACGGTCCATAACAGTTCCTTCTACCTTTGGAACCTTGATAGCTGTGTAGTCGATAGTAGGCTGTGCTGAGCCGTAAACGTTAAAGAATGTATATCCTGCAGTAAGCTCGCAATAGTAGCATACGTTCGGTTCATCAAGACCGAGCTTCTTTGCATACTGCTTTGCACATTCTTCTGCTTCCTCACCGTAAGGTACAGGAAGTGTGAAAGCGAGCTGAACTTTACCGTCGTTTAAAGCGTCGCCGTAAGGCTTTACGCATGTTAAATCAACCTGAGTGGTTGCTGTTGTATTCTTTGTATCTGCCATATTAGCGCACCTCCTTATTCGTGATCCATGAACAGTTCAATAAACGGATTGAAGTAGTTTTCACCCTTTGTGCAAACGCCTTCAAGACCATGTCCGCCATCAAACGGACGCTTTACGCCGCCGAAGATACCCTTTTCGATAGTTGAGAAAAGACCTTCTTTTTCAACTTCTGCAAGGAGTTCATCAGCCTTTGCTAATACTTCCTGAGCACGGCTCTGGATGATTCCGCCTTCCTTGAACTCTACTTCATCACCGATATGTCTGCAGTTATTGAAGATATAACGAGCGTTTTCGATTGAAAGGTATCTGTCCTGCATAAGAGGAGTGTGGATAGCTTCTGTAAGCATACCTGTAAGCAGGATTGACTGGTGAGTCCAAACTGTTACAAGGTTGAACAGAGCATCCTGGATGTGTCCTCTGAAGATGTTTCCTGTCATGAACTTTGTAGGAGGCATGTATTTTAATCTTGCGTTAGGGAAGATTTCTCTAGCCATCTGTGCCTGTGATAATTCAAGAAGGAATCCGTCTTCTGTTGCAGGGTCCATTTCGAATGCGTGTCCAAGACCCATCTGGTTTTCAGGGATGTTAGCAAGTACAGCAAACTGTTCGTTGATGAACTGGGAAGCTGTTACTGTGTGAGCTGCTTCGATAGCATCGTCTGTTGTCAGGTAGTTATCTTCACCGGAGTTGAAGATAATGCCGCAGTAGCCGATGATTACTCTGGACATAAACTGGTCAACCAGTGTTCTCTGCATGTTGATGTCTCTGAAGAGGATGCCGTAGATAGCGTCATTAAGCATAACGTCAAGTCTTTCAAGAGCACCCATTGCAGCGATTTCAGGCATGCACATACCGGATGAGTAGTTACATAATCTGATGTATCTGCCAAGTTCTTCTCCAACTTCGTCAAGAGCTTTTCTCATGATTCTGAAGTTTTCCTGAGTTGCATATGTACCGCCGAAACCTTCAGTTGTAGGTCCGTAAGGAACATAGTCGAGAAGTGACTGAGCTGTAGTTCTGATAACTGCGATAACGTCAGCACCCTGTCTTGCAGCAGCCTGTGCCTGGATAACGTCTTCATAGATGTTACCAGTAGCAACGATTACATAAACGTATGGTTCCGGACCTTCTCCGATTGTAGCTAAATATTCTTTTCTCTTAGCTATCTGAGCATCGATTTTTTCAAATGTAGCCTTGATTGCAGGCTTTAATGCTTCAGCAGCTTCTTCCTGTGAGCATGTAGGAAGCTTAGTGATATCTAACCTTCCAGCTGCCATTTCCTCAGCGATTTCCTGCGGAGCTTTGCCGGTCTGTACGATTGCGTTACCCATCAGGTATGCAGCTCCTGTAGGCAGGGCACCTGCTTCCCTGATCTGGTCAACTACAACGTTCGGAAGTGGTGTATCTAATTCATCAACACCGTCAACACCTAAAAGTCTTACTACAGTTCTTTCTGTTGATACTGTTGTGTGGCGCTCAATAAAGTCCTGCATGTCATGTGCGATGTTAGCTGCATGCTGACGAGCGCTGTCGACAACCTTAGGGTCCAAGTTTAATTTGCTTTTCATCCTTTTTCTCCTTATCTTATATATTTTTTTGCTCCCTCTATAATCGCCTTGTCGAGTCCGAGCATAGCGGCTATACTAAGGGCTTCTTTAGGTACTTGTGTTCCATTCTCTACTCTGCACAGACGATAATCCATGTATTTCGAAATTATATTTATCCTCTCACGACGGTTGGCTCTCTGAATTTCACGGTTCAGAAGTCTGAAATCGCAGTCTGCCAGTCCCCTGACCTGCATATTTACAACGCCTTCCTTTTCCGTTACAGACTCGAAATGTGTCGTGATGAGAGAAATATACGGTTTTTCAATGAGGTAATCAACCAGACTCTTGGTCAGGGCTGTTCCCTCTGTCGGGTTGGTTCCCGATGCAATTTCATCTATGAGAATAAGGCTTCTGTCCTGACCGTGATCAAGAATCTCCTTCAGTTCTTCCATTTCAGAACCGAAGCTGGACAAGCCTCTCTCTACAGATTGTGAATCTCCTATGAGAATCTGCATATAGTTGGAAAGACCTATTCTGGCTTTTTCCGCCGGTACGAAGAAACCATACTGGGCCAGAATCGGAATCTGTCCTGAGAGTTTGAGGGAAATAGTCTTTCCTCCCATATTAGCTCCCGTAATCAGTGTAACTCCATCCTTCAATGATATTGAAACCGGGCAGTATTCCTTACCCTTGGATGTGATGATGTCCTCAACCTGAAGATTTCTTCCGTCTTCAAATTCGATGACATGCTCATCTGCTATTTCCGGCTTTACAAGCCGGTGCTTTATGGAGTAAAGAGCTCTCGCAAGAGCCAGATCCAGAGCACCCATCTTTTCGCAGTTGGACAGTATTACATCTTCCTTCTTTGAAATCTTTCTGGAAAGCTCCTCTCTTATTCTCTCTTCCTCTACTTCAATATCAGAATTAATCTTTTCAACTTCTGTTACATATTCATAAACTTTCTCGGTAGGCTTAAGCTGCAGAGTCACGCTCATGTAGTCCTGATCCACTACCTCAAGCTCTTCGAGATGAGTTATCTTCTCAAAGTCAGGATGAGATTTGGCAACTACAATATCAAACTTCGGAGTAAGGGCTACGCCCTGCTCTCTTCTCAGCCGTTCTCTTGTATCCTTTTGCTCTTTCCTGATAAGATGTTCATACTCCTTTTTCTTTTTGCGGTATTCGCCCAGGAGCGGACTGAACTCATCGTAAATATAGAAGGTGTTCATTCTGTCACCTCTAGGGTCCAGTTCGTCCAGCAGGTCTTCGGTGTCTTCAAGGAAATACTCTTCCGGAACCGTATCCACTGACATTGCACCATCTTCAGGTTCAGCTGAACCTTCGGATAATTCACTGATGGATCCGTTTTGTTTACACTCCTCCACGCAGTGGCATCCCTTATAGTCGCCGATTTCATGTTCCATGGTAAGCTTTCGGAGCTGTCTCATCTGCAGAAGCAGAGATTTGACCTCGTAAAGCTCCACGGTGGAAAGTGTGGTGCTGCCGCTTCGCGAAATGGTAAGTGACGGGTCCTTCACCTCCATGAAAACTTCCTGTATCTTATCCGTAAGGGTCTGATTCTGTCTTACAAAGTGAATCATTCTCTCCACTCTGTCAAGCTCCTGTCGGAGCTCTTCTTCCTCTCCCGGATAGTAAGGCTGAATTTCCTTCAGTTGTTTTTTACCGAAAGGCGTATTCAGATCCAGATTGAACATTACGTAATCCAGGCCGGTTTCACGCCTTGTTTTCGCATTTGCAAGTCTTCTGTTTTTTCCCTGTCTCATAGCTACATCCTTACGTCAATAATAGGTATATCAGGGATTGCCTTCTGCATTTCTTCCAAAAGAAATCTGTTATCAAATGTATACCCTGCCGGTGCCCACGGGTTTACTGTAATAGCCGCAATCTCGATATTCTTCAAAACGCTTACTCTGAAGCCTTTTTTCCTGAAAAGTCCCCAATCCATAGCATTGACAAATATCTTTGTAGGGTCTTTCAGCACAAACTGCACCTGTTTCAGATTCTTAAGACTTATGTCTGAAATTACGCTGTTTGTAAATGCACCCGGTATGTATATATATCTTGTATCCTCGTCAATGGCTCCGTTAATCTCCTTTGCTGCGCCAAGTCCCGTTATGAGATTCAGCTTTCTGATCTTTCCGTCTCCATTTACGAGCATAATCTTATCGTCAAAATTATTTTGCGTAATAACGTCTCTAATGATGCCTTCCTCCAGTTCCGGAGTTCTGTAGAGATTCACCACGTGTGCCGTCTCTTCAACTACTTTGTTCATCTTCCTTGAAAGGACAGCCCCTGTGGACAGTATTATCGCATCTGATGTCTCCGGCGATGCGATGGATTTTCTGTCGATAGCTCCATCGATGAGAATCAAACTGCAGCCCAGCTCCATCATATCACGGCAGAGAAGCTTCTGCTCCGCATTTATGACAGGACCTGCAACCTGAACATATCCTGCATCCTTTACACGGCATATGAGGAGTTCTCCTATTGCCGTGGAATATTTTGTCTTTTTTACAACTTCCAGACCTGCATCAGCCAGATCGTACAGAAGTGTCGGTACTGCTACGAGCATATCCTCCTCGAGATAAACTCTCGGCTTCTCGGTTCCTGTTACCAGGTCCTGACTTTCGCCGTCTCTGCCCGTAGATGTGACTCCTAAAACGATGCCTTCGTCTATGGCTTCCTCGATGAGATAGTTAAGAGCTGTGGTTTTGCCTGCATTCTTAGCCATACCCACTATGGAAAGTGTCTTGTATTTAGTTGATAAATCGTATAAAAGCCCCATTATTTTTTTATCCTTTAATCACACCTATAGGGAGACACGCGGCCTCCCTATAGGCATAGTTTTTAATTATTCGAAATTTTAAACAGCGATTAGTGTTTGTTTCTTTCGTGTCTTGCCAGATGTGCCGGCTCGATAGTTCTGATTTCAGGACCTTCGCCCAGAGCAGAAACACCTTCATACTTGTAAGTCTTCTTGCCTGTGCAGTAGTCGCAAGTGCAAGGAAGGTCAGGAAGCTGAGGCTCGGTGTATGTAGTAATGATACCCTCGTAGTTTCTCAGAATTACCTTGTGAGGAGTCTGGGAAATTACATACTGAGGCATTACAGGAGTCTTTCCGCCACCACCAGGAGCGTCTACTACGAATGTAGGTACAGCATATCCTGAAGTATGTCCTCTTAAGCCTTCCATGATTTCGATACCCTTGGATACCGGAGTTCTGAAGTGCTCAATACCCATTGATAAGTCACAGATGTAGATGTAGTAAGGTCTGATTCTGTTCTTAACGAGTACGTGCATCAGGTCTCTCATGATGTGCTTACAGTCGTTAACACCTCTTAATAATACTGACTGGTTTCCAAGAGGAATACCTGCATCAGCAAGCTTTCTAACTGCTTCCATAGCTGTTGGAGTCATTTCCTTAGGATGGTTGAAGTGAGTATTTAACCAGATCGGGTGATACTTCTTCAGCATGTTAACCAGGTTGTCAGTAATTCTCATTGGCATTACAACAGGAGTCCTGGAACCGATTCTTACGATTTCTACGTGAGGAATCTTTCTCAGCTCGCTGATGATGTATTCAAGAGTGTCGTCTTCTACGCAGAGAGCGTCACCACCGGAAAGAAGTACGTCTCTAACCTGAGGTGTCTTTCTGATGTATTCGATACATGCATCGATGTCTTCTCTTGATCTTGCACCGTCAGTTTCTCCTGCAAGTCTTCTTCTTGTGCAGTGTCTGCAGTACATTGAGCACTGGTCAGTGATTAAGAAGAGAACTCTGTCCGGATATCTGTGAGTTAATCCAGGAGCAGGGGAGTCAGCATCTTCGTGAAGCGGGTCAAGGTCATCAGCTTCTGATCTGTGCATTTCTGCCAGAGTAGGAACTGCCTGCATTCTAACCGGATCTCTAGGATCATCCGGATCCATCAGGGAAGCATAGTAAGGAGTGATACCTACTCTGAAGCCGCCCATAACCTTTTCGATGTCAGCCTTTTCCTGTTCGGTAAGGTTAACAACCTGTGCGATTTCCTCTACGGTTGAAAGTCTGTGCTCAACCTGCCAATGCCAGTCATTCCACTGTTCATCAGTTACATCCTTGAATAAAGGAATGTCTTTCCAATTTCTAATAGCCATTATATTCTCCTTTTAATTGTTTTTATAATCGAAGAAACGTAATTCAGATTTGCGAAAGCAAATCGCAATCGTTCCTACGCTGCGGCAACGCCGCATGCATAATCGAGGGAACGATTAAGCGTACATTTCCTTGAAAAGCTTTCTCAAACCTTCATGCTCTCTTAAGCACTGAAGAGTGATAGCTGCGTGTCCCTTAGTGTATCCGTTACCAATGATCATGTTAACGTCCTTGCCAACGCCTTCTGCACCAAGAGCAGCCTTAGTGAAGCTTGTAGCCATTGAGAAGAAGTAAACAACACCGTCATCCTTACATGCAAGGATTGAAGCCATTTCAGTGTTTTCAATGTTTACACAGTTGATAACTACGTCGAATAATTCGCCGTTAGTTAATTCCATAGCCTTGTTGTACATTCCAACTGCATCTGTTGCGTCAAGGTGGAAGTATTCATCAGCAAGGTCAAGGTTTCTAGCTCTGTCTTCTGATTTCTGTGAACCAGCAGCGCATACTACGAGGCCAGTAACTCCAGCTCTCTTCTTTGCTTCGTATAAGCAGAGAAGTCCGGACTTTCCGCCACCACCGATAACCAGAACCTTCTGTCCTGACTGTACTAACTTAGCAGCCTGAGCAGGAGCTCCAGCAACGTCTAATGCTGATAATGCAAGACCTTCTTCCATGTCATCAGGAAGCTTTGCGTAGATACCGCTCTGGAATAAGATTGCCTGACCCTTGATGTCAACCTGGTCGATAGCCGGTCTCATTTCGAGGATTTCTTCGATTACTAACGGTGTAAGTGAAAGTGATACTAATGTAGCGATCTTGTCACCAACCTTTAAATCTCCTACGTAAGCAGGTCCGATTTCCTTAACTGTACCGATGAGCATTCCGCCGGAACCTGTCCAAGGATTCTTGTGCTTGCCAGCCTTTGCTACGATATCAAGCATGGTCTTCTTAACTTTTTCCTGATCTTCAGGTGAGTTTTCGATGTCTGCAGGCTTCTTGCCGTCACAGGATCTTCTTACGATTTCTGTGAAGGAAGCTGAGTCAACGTTTAAAGTCTTAACATCGATAAGTACTTCGTTGTCATAGATTTCCATAGTGTTATCGATAACATCTGCTGGCTGTGGTAAAACTCCCTTTGGGGAGATTACTCTGTGTGTACCATAAGGGCATCCTTTTTTCATTTTAATTTCCTCCTAGAAAAAATTATTATTATCTTTAGATACTGCAATGCTTCTCAAAGGTTTTTCACCTTTTCGGGCATCGACAGCATAACTGACTATGTTAATTATATATCAAAACCTGTTATTTTTCCATAGAAAAATCATTTTATGTACAGATTTTTATGCATAAAGTTCAGCGAAGAGCTTCATGATTCTTTCATCTTCTCTAAGAACCTGAAGTGCTACATTAGCGTGTCCCTTAGTGTAGCCGTTTCCGATGAGCATGTTTACGTCCTTGCCAACGCCTTCAGCACCAAGAGCTGCCTTAGTGAAGCTTGTAGCCATTGAGAAGAAGTATACCAGTCCGCCGTCCTTGCAGGCAAGGATAGAAGACATTTCTGTGTTAGGAATGTTAACTACGTTGATTACTACGTCAGCTAATTCACCATCAGTTGCTTCCATGATTTCGTTGTACATGCCAACTGCATCTGTAGCGTCTACTACTAAATATTCATCAGCACACTTTACTGACATGGCTCTGTTTAATGATTTCTTGAAACCATCTACGCAGATAACCTTACCGTTGATACCAACCTGCTTCTTAGCCTGCCAGCAGCAAAGGATACCGGACTTTCCGCCGCCGCCCATTACTACTACAGTGTCTCCAGGCTTGCAGATCTTTGCAGTCTGAGCAGGTGCACCTGCTACGTCAAGAACGGAGAGCGCTAATTCCTTAGGCATATCCTTTGGAAGAATTCCGTATAAGCCGGACTGGAAGAGGATTGCTTCACCCTTAACGTCAACCTGGTCGATTTCAGGTCTAACTTCTTTGATTTCTTCAATCTTTAACGGAGTTAAGGATAAGGATACTAATGTCGCAATCTTGTCACCAACTCTTAAGTCACCTTCAAAGTTAGGTCCGATAGCCTTTACCTTACCGATTAACATACCGCCGGAACCTGTCCACGGATTCTTGTGCTTACCTGTAGTTTCAACGATGTTCATGATAATTTTCTTGATTTCTTCAACATCTCCGCCAGCTCTCTTTTCGATTTCTGTGAATGATGCGGAGTCGATGTTTAATGTATGTACATCAATCAAAACTTCGTTATCATAGATTTCCATTGTGTTGTCGATGATTTCCGCAGGCTGTGGTAAAACACCCTTTGGTTCGATTACTCTGTGTGTTCCGTAAATGTCTCCTTTTTTGAATTCCATATTTTTTTCTCCTTGTCTATAAAAAATTTTGTTTTAACAAAAATTCAACCATGATTATAATATAGCAAAATTTGTGCCAATCTAGGACAAATTACCCGTTTCTTCTGCATCGAGTATTTATGCCATTTCGAAGGCGTTGCCGGCCCTCCCGCTGTATGCATTTACCAAAAACCGAACCATTTTCTTTTCACCTCAAAAAATAGCGAACCTAAATCGGTTCGCTATTTCTCCGTCACGTTTTTCGCGGCTTAAATTCCGTATTTTTTCTTTTTTCTTACCAGCTGCGTCTGGCTTATTCCAATGGCTTTGGCGGCTTTCCTGGTAGAACCGTACTTCTCGCAGGCATACTGGATAAGTCCCCTCTCGTACTCATCCACAGCGGTCTGAAGATCCAGCTCCGGCTCAGGTCCTGCAGCCTCTCCTTCTTCTTCGCCTATGCCAACGGTTCCGCCGAATATTTCGCCGTGGGTTTCCCTCATGACATCCATAAGAGTTATGTCCTCACCCTCCGTGGAAATTATCAGTCTCTGAACTGAATTTTCAAGCTCCCGGATATTTCCCGGCCATGGCAGCTGTTTCAGGTAATCCATGGCACTCTCATTTATCTGACGTCTGGTTCCGAACTTCTCGGCGTATTTTGTCAGGAAATGATTTACCAGGGCAGGAATGTCCTCAGGCCTGTCACTGAGCTTCGGAATCCTGATAGGCACCACATTAAGTCTGTAGTAAAGATCTCGCCTGAACAGGCCTTCTTCTACGCACTTTTCAAGATCTCTGTTTGTAGCTGAAATTATTCGCACATTGGTCTTTACAGGAGCAGTGCCGCCCACGCGGTAGAACTCGCCGTCCTGAATTACGCGCAGAAGCTTTGCCTGCATTTCCAGCGGCAGTTCCCCGATTTCGTCCAGAAACATGACCCCGTTGTTAGCAAGCTCAAAGTATCCTTTTTTTCCTGAAGCATTGGCCCCGGTAAAGGCTCCTTTTTCATATCCGAAGAACTCCGATTCAATCAGATTAGGGGAAATGGCGCCGCAGTTTATCTTAACAAAAGGCTGCATCTTTCTATCGCTGTTCTTTTGAATAATGTTGGCCACCTTTTCCTTGCCGACACCGGTTTCTCCGAAGATTATAACATTACAGTCATATCGGGAAACCTTCAGAATATCGTCCAGTACCAGCTTCATGGCTTTGCTGTTAAATACGAAGTCTTCGGTTTTGGTCTTTTCAACCAGCGACCGGTTATATGGATTGATGTATTCCTCCGGTTCATTTTTCTCAACTTTAACGAAGGTGGCATTTTCAAAGTATTCCGCAATTTCGCCTACGATTTCCACGTCGAAATCGTCATAACCTTCTATGTATCCTTCGGCACCATGGACCTCAAGGTTTTTTGATATGGACTCGGTTATGTAAAGCGCAATGTTCAGGTTGTTTATCAAATTGGCAAACAGTACTGTCCCGCCCGGTCTGGTTGCCAGAATATTAACGGTTTCAGCCCCCGGGATTTCAGCACAGTTTACTGACAGATCGAAAATCGATTCCGCGTTAAGTCTGTCCACGCACTCTGTAGGCTTGAGAATATCCAGGTACTGTATCCTGTCAAATACACGGCTTATGAGGCGGTCTATGCCGCCGCCGGTTACCTGTATGCCTGTTTTCTTGTCCAGAAGGCAGGTGAGTTCCCCCTTAGGGCCCAGCCTTCTTCTCAGAACGTATCCGAAAATTAGGTTAGTTATCATGTTGTTTCCAACAACGAGACACTTTTCTTTACCCTCGGCCAGCTTATTGAGGCGGAAAAGAGTGCCTGACTCATCCAGAACAAAAAGCAGCAGATTTAATGGCAGATCTCCGGTAACCTTCACCACAGGGATTCTATCGTGGATTATTGCATATCCTTCTGCCTCTATCTGATTAAATACATAATCTATGGATGTGATATTTTCAATATGTATAGGAACTGATGCCAATGAGGAGTTGCAGATAATCTCATCTCCCTGCTTCAGCCCCAGAACATTCTCAAATTCTGTGCCTATGGCCTCAACCTGTCCAAAGAGAAGCCCTCCCGTATCCGTTACGGGATTATGCAGTTTCCCTCTTCTGATTACAATGTCTATGATCTTCTGCTTTATTTTTTCTTCGTTATAGTTGACCTCTGTGCATATCTGCTTAAAACTGGTGCCTTCAAGATGAATGCGTTTAATCGTTATTCTTGCTTCATCAGGGCGTATGCTTCTGCTGTTGTCCAGCCTCCATGCCGATGTGGGTAAAACATATTTAGGTTCAAGAACTCGTTCAAGTCCATATCTCATTGACATTTACGGTTCGCTCCTTTCAAGGGTGAACACAAATCGGTTCATTTTTAACTTATTTCTAATGATAAACCATTGGCACACAATTTGCAATATATTATTTGCGTAATTACAGAGTTTTTAACTCAAGCCAAAACTCAAATACAAAACTTAAAAATTTCGATGTCGAAAAGGAGAATAGAAAAATGGAAGAAAAAATCACTTCAACTTTAAGATTAAGAATGTCAGCTAAGGATGCTCACTACGGCGGAAACCTTGTAGACGGAGCTCACATGGTTCACTTATTCGGTGATGTTGCTACAGAATTACTTATCAAGTGCGACGGAGACGAAGGTCTTTTCTGCGCATATGACAATATCGAATTCTTAGCTCCTACATATGCAGGCGACTACATCGAAGCTTACGGCGAAATCACAAAGATCGGCAACACTTCAAGAAAGATGTCCTTCGAAGCAAGAAAGGTTGTACAGGCAAGACCTGACATCAGCGCTTCCGCAGCAGATTTCTTAGAAGAACCAATCGTAGTTTGCAGAGC
>CALZOZ010000067.1 GCA_945828095.1 uncultured Clostridia bacterium | reverse complement strand
GGTTGTGGCTCCTGTATACGTGGGTTCGAATCCCACTACCCACCCCATTTAAAGCATTGGGGTATCGCCAAGCGGTAAGGCAACGGATTCTGATTCCGTCATGCGCAGGTTCGAATCCTGCTACCCTAGCCAACCCGGCGACATAGCCAAGTGGTAAGGCAGAGGTCTGCAAAACCTTTATTCCCCAGTTCAAATCTGGGTGTCGCCTCCATAAAAAATTTACGAGATACTTTGTGTATCTCGTAATTTTTTTTAGGCAATATCAGATATGCATTGTGATAAATGTTCTGCACCTCTGACTTACCACATCCTCTTTACCAGCGCAGGATTTTGCGTCAGTGACAAGGCGCGTGAGCGATGAGGAACGGAGCGTACTGACCGGTACGCGAGTATCCGTAGAGCGAGCAGCTTATTATTGCTTTTGTGTTGTGAATATGCTACTATTATTTTAAGACTTGATTTATAGACGGCCGCGGTAGGTTCCGGACCTACGTCGGCGACCGTTTTTTAATCGGTCTTGCCTGTAGGCAAATTATCCAGTTTAGTAACTTCGGGGACCGCTTCGGGCGTGAGTTTGGGGGGCATTTTGCGGCATCATAAACTCCTGTTGCACTGTAAACTGGATTTTTTTCTGCAATTTTCGCATTATAATATATGAAGATACAAATAAGATCTCATCTTGACGTTATTATTGCCAAGTGATATATTGTTGTTGGAAGCAGATGCGTCAGGCGTTTCGGACGTAGGGCGGGGAGGTTTAATCCTATCAATTTGACCAGTCGTGGTGCTTCCTTTTTTTGTTCTTAGACTTGACTTATGAGTCTGATTGTGCTAGAGTTTTGAGAAGAGGAAGTTCGGAGAACGTGTAAGAGGCCTCCCGCCATATCGCGTCGTTAGAGGTCGCATGGTAACGAGTCCTCTTTTTTATATGATTCAGGTACCCACAAGACTTAGCTTAGTCTAATTGATTGTCAATATACACTCTTATTTGTTCATAAACATATTTTGCATTTTCAATTTGCTCTTTAGTTTCATCTTTACTGGCAATAAACATATCATCATAATCAGAGGCATTACGAATTGTAAATGCTGCCCCTATCATCTGCGACACCTCAGCAGGTATAGACCCACTTTTAATGTATAATTTTCGGAATTCTGAAATCACCCCACTGTGTTTTGATGAATCAACACTTTTTAATGCAAGCGCGGCACGTATTGCATGGAATATTGCATAGTAAGCCCTATTATTGGCAGCACGAAAATGTCCATCATCAAATAATTTTTCAGCACATTGTAAATCTTCTTGCGATCTTTCAAGACGGTATTTTGCATAATCCATCTGCTGCTGACTGTATTCAGGCAATCTTCACACCTTCTCTCTGCACATTCTGATAATACGGTGACACCGAAAGATAATTCTCAAAAACTTCATAACTCTGAAGAACCGGGGCCAAAACCACCTCATATTCCAGATCCAGTCTGTCTGCAACTGCAAAGATTTTCTTTCTTTCCTCGGCTAGTTTCTCCGATGGTACATTAAGCAGCAACAGAATATCTATATCGCTGTCTTCTTCATAATCCCCTCTGGCACAAGAGCCGTAGAGCAAAGCAATCTGAAGTTTATTTCCATAAATCCTTTTAACTTCTTTAGCAAATAATTCGGTAACTTCCTTAATTTTTTCTGCTGTCATTCCTATGCTCCTTTCCTTTTACTCCCCTAGTTTGATTTTAGTATATCACATTTCCCAAAATTTCTCCAACATTATTTCTTGTTGGGACAATTGCTGTATGATACAATGATATAACTCTAAAGCCGCCATGGATTCAACTCCGGGCGGCTTTTCTTCTAAACTTATTTAATTATCTGTCCCAGCTTTCCGGTCAGGTAGTCGCTCCTGATCATGGAAAGGTTATTGAGGAAAATCACATCGTCGGCTTTCTTTTCCTTTGCCAGCTGGACTAAATCTCCCTCCCAGTAGCGGTAATCCACCACATAGACCTTTTCATAATGGTCTACAAGGAAAGGAACGAAAGCATTTCCGAAGGATTCCTTTACAACTACGCAGCTTGAGCCATCCTGCAGGTTCTTATTGGTAATGACTGTGAAAGGATTATCCCCTGCAATGAATGTGCTGTACTTAATGGATGCCGGATAGTCGGTCACATCGTAGATCACATCCCACGAGTTGCTGCTTCCCTTTGTTGTAGTGTAAACAAGGGATGTATCCGGGCTTATAGGATAATATGCCTCGATTGTATCAGGGTTCTTTTCCAGAACCTTGTTTTTATTGGTGTCATTATAGAACGATCCCAGGAAGCCTTCAAATTCTACGGATTCATGTCTGTCAAGGGTAATCGGAATTACGCCTTTTGCATCGCATAACGCCTCATAGCCGTAATATGCCCCTAGTGCGGTCCAGTGATGGTCCGTTCTGAAATAGATGTACTCGTTGCGGTGTTTCATCAGGTTATCGTACATATTGACAGCTTTTACATCGTCTGAAAGCTTACCAATAATATTTTCTATAGCCTTCTTCTGGCTTGAAGAAGATATTTTGTCGTAATAATTGTCCGGCAAAGTTATTCCGGAGCTGAGAGGGATGATTACATCGTAAACATCTACATCACTGCCAAGCTTTTTGGCGGCAGTATTAATGTAGGATGCATACTTCTCCGCCGTTTTATCAGTGTATGAGTACAGCTCATAAGCGGCATCTCCTATAAGTACTACATTTCCGAAATCTTTTATTGAGGCATTGGATTCAATGGCCGGATAACGACTGTGGTCATCATCACTGCTGAAATCACCTGTTTCATCTCCATCTGTGTCCTGTGCCGGGTCTTCTGTATCACCGGAAGTGTTGCTTTGGTCTCCGTCTCCGGACACTTCAGTAAAGCTGTCCTCAATTATAGCTGCCGCATTTTCCCCGTCAGATGTTATGCAGAAAATCACGTATTTTCCTTTCTGTACAGTGACAGCATTCTGAACCTTGTCTGCCTCTTTTGGAATATAGTCCTTAAATGAATCCTGAAGGTCGGCCAGATATGAAGTTACACTATCAAAGGCAGTCTTTGCACTGTCCACACTGTCCAACCTGAATATTCCAAAAGAATCGGCATAAGAGCCGCTTCCCATGTACATGATTTTTTTCTCGGCACCTTCCAAAGCGATGAAATTATCCACACTTTCCTCCTGCACCTGGTACAGCTCACAATCAAAGTTTACCTCCGAAAGCAGTTTGCTCGCAAGCTGCACCTCGTCAAGGTTGTACTCCTTATCTCCGCCGCAAGCCGTGGCAGATACCAGCATTGCTGCAATCATCACTGCAATTACTATAAATCTTATTACCCCTCTACTTTTATACATTTTCTTCACCTTTCCTACTAAATAAATTATTTTATATCGTCAATAACCTGCTTAGGTATCGTAAACTTTATACAGCCCATATACATCGGGCCTGCATCTCCTTCATTAAAGGCGATTACAAGTCTGCCTTCCTCATCAACATAGAAGGACTGGTCTTCGCTGATTTTTTCAAACTCAAAGGACTTTATCGGATCATCCTCATCAACGTCGATCCAGTAACTTTTGCCGCTGTCCCGAGCCAGCTGCTGCCTCATCTGCTCCTTTATATTTTCGCTTATGGTCGTGATGTAATCTGCGCCTTCAGGGAAAAGATCCGCCAGCATCATTTCCTTTCCATCATCGATTCTTATTGTAAAATAATAATCCTGCTCAAAACCGCTGCCTGCTCCTTGATATGTCATAAGCTTCAAGGTAAAATATTCAGGTGCGGTAGAAATCACCTCGTAATCCACGATAATCTGCGAACGTCCCCACTCTTCTTCATGAGCCTCTTCAAACTCGTCCATCCACTGCTGGGCAATGGCTCTGATCTTTTGATTTACCGCCTGGCTGGCTGCACTGCCCACACCATTCTCTGAAGATATTTCCGGAATCCTGACATCCGCACTGAAGCGGTCATCAATATAATGATAATCCCTGATTGTGATTACGCGGAAAAAATCGCCGACCACCGGCAGGCCGCTCATGGCCTGAGCGGCATCTATGCTTATATTAGGCAAAATTACCAAAAGACAAATAAAAGAAACTGCCACCATTCTCATCATCGTCCTCCGGCGTGCTCGTACAGCCTGCAGTTTGTCCTCTTTTGCTCTTTCAATGGCCTCTTTGACCCTTTCCAGACACACATCCGGAGTTTCTATGTGTTCTCTCGATTTCTTACTCATAAAAGCCTCCTATGCAGACATGGTCAGTCTAAGTTTTTCAATAGCTCTGTAAAGTTTGCTCTTCACAGTGCTCAGTTTTAGACCCATGACCTCTGAAACTTCATCCAGCCTCAGACCCTGAAAGAACCTGAGCTGCAGAATTTTTCTTTCCTCCTCGGAAAGTTCCTGCAATGCATTATACAGATCGATTTCATCTGCACATCCTGCACTGTTATCATAGGACATAAGCAAAGAACTTTCTGCCATTTCATCGTCTATCAGACTGGTTTTGCGGCTTCGACAGAAACCGAAGATTTCGTTTAGCATTATCCTGTAAATCCATGTGGCCGCATACTCCTCATTTCTAAGAGTTTCTGACTTCAAAATCGCCTTATATGCCCCCTCCTGCACTATGTCCAGGGCATCTGCTTCGTTGTGAACATAACTGAATGCCAGACAGTAGTATTTACGATAATTATCTATAAGGATATTTTCAATAATTTGCTCCTTTTTAACTGCCGCCATCAGCAATGCCCCTTTCTTTTTAATCTCAATCTTTGCTTCGCATCCTTATAATCATATAATTAGATGCACCCAAAAGTCAATTAGTTTCATAAAATATTTTCACCGGCACACTTTTTTTTACCGACATGAAATCCTTTCCTACAGTGCACTCATATGCCAGAATTTCCACCCCATGTTCTGATGCCTCTCTAAGGGCATCACCGAATTCTAGATGAGTCTGATCATTAGGCCTGAACTCTTTCATTCCCTCCATCTGAATGATAAAAATCACATATGCGCCAAAGCCTTCCGCTGCCGCTTTCATAAGCTCTCTTATATGTTTTACGCCTCTTTCAGTCGGTGCGTCGGGAAAGCTTACAATGCCCTTATCTTCAAGTGTTACTCCCTTGACTTCGATATATGCCTCTCGGCCTTTCTCATCCACTGCATAAAAGTCAAAGCGTGAATCCCCATAGGTTTTTTCCGCTTTAACGTCAAGCTCACCTTTCATGCCCGGCAGCTCTATTGTGCCGTCTCTGAGCGCTTCCGCCACTGCCTTGTTCGGTGCCTGTGAATCCATGTTTATCATTAGAGTGCCGGTCGGAGTTTCCTTTTCGACACCAATAAGGGAATACCTCATCTTGCGTGTTCCCATGCGTCCCTCAAAATCCTCGAGATACACTGTCGCTCCGGGCACCAGAAGTTCCCGACACCTGCCTGTGTTTTTAACGTGGACGGTTACAATTCCATCGTCCTGGTCGGCAGAACCCGCCTCGTGTGCCTCGCCGGCAATGCGGCATACTGCGATAAACCTGTTAGGCCTTTCAATAAATTCTGCTTTAATTATTTTCTCGTATTTCATATAAAAATAATACCAAAGATTGATGACAATTAACAGTTTTTTTTGTATAATATAGTATGTATTTATTGTAAAAAAATCAATACTGTTCAAAAGGAGATTTTGTGAATGATTGCACCCGATCGCGTAGCTTTTACGCTATTTGGACTTGATGTGATGTGGTACGGCCTGCTCATTGGCTTCGGCTTTCTGCTGGCTACACTTATATCATATAAACGAGCTCCTAAGCATGGCATAGAGCCGGACTTCATCCTAGATCTCATCATATGGATGATACCCTCTGCCATCATCGGAGCCAGAGCTTATTATGTTATTTTTTCCTGGGACGAGTTTTCCGGGAATCTTATGAAAATATTCGACGTCAGAGGAGGCGGCCTTGCCGTTCACGGCGGTCTCATTCTCTGCTTTTTCGTTGGGTACTTTGTATGCAGGCACTACAAACAGAGCTACATCGCTACTGCTGACCTTGCCGCTGTGGTAATTCCTCTGGCACAGGCTATCGGCCGCTGGGGAAACTTCTTTAATGAGGAAGCCCACGGAGGCCCTACGGATTTGCCATGGGCACAGATTATCGACGGTGTAGGCTATCACCCTACATTCCTTTACGAGTCAATCTGGTGTTTCCTGGTTTTCCTGTTCCTGCTGTGGTTCGACAACCATCGCCGCAGCTTTAACGGCCAGATTATCTCACTGTACATGATGCTCTATTCTGTGGAAAGGTTCTTCGTGGAGGGGCTACGCACTGACAGCCTTATGATTGGCCCGCTGAGGCAGGCACAGGTAATAAGTCTCTGCATTATCGCAGCAGGGCTTGTGCTGTACTTTGTTATGAAGAAAAAACAAGAAGAAAAAATTGATAAGGAGAATATATAACAATGAAATTAGGTATTGTAGGCTTGCCTAATGTAGGCAAAAGTACACTTTTTAACGCAATCACCAAGGCAGGAGCAGAAGCGGCAAACTATCCTTTCTGCACTATCGAGCCAAATGTAGGCGTGGTAACCGTTCCTGACGAGCGTGTGACCAAGCTTCACGAAATATACAATTCCAAGCGTACCATCTATGCCACCATCGAGTTCTGCGACATCGCAGGCCTGGTAAAGGGAGCATCCAAAGGTGAAGGTCTGGGAAACAAATTCCTTGGTCACATCCGCGAGGTTGAAGCTATCGTCCATGTAGTTCGCTGCTTTGCCAACGACAATATCGTTCATGTAGACGGCAGAATTGACCCGGCATCGGACATTGATACCATCAACACTGAGCTTCTGCTTTCCGACATGGAAATCCTCGACCGTCGTATTCAGAAAACTACGAAGATGGCCAAGGCAGACAAGCAGCTCCAGTCAGAGCTTGACCTTCTCAACAGAATTTACGCATGGCTGGGCGACGGCAAAAACGCTCGTGCTATGGACCTTGACGAGGACGAAGAGGCTTTTGTCAAGACTTTAGGTCTTCTTTCCTATAAGCCTATCATCTATGTGGCAAATGTATCTGACGACGAGGTTGCCGATGCAGACAACAATCCTTATGTTCAGCAGGTACGCGAAATCGCTGCTTCTGAAGGAGCTGAGGTAGTAGTAATCTGTGCTGAGATCGAAGCTGAGGTTGCAGAACTGGACGATGAAGAAAGAACCATGTTCCTGGAAGAACTGGGAATCGAAGAATCCGGTCTAGACAAACTGATCAAGGCGTCCTACTCCCTGCTTAACCTGATTTCTTTCCTGACTGCCGGCGAAGACGAATGTCGTGCATGGACTATCAAGCGTGGAACCAAAGCTCCGGGAGCTGCCGGAAAGATTCATACAGACTTTGAGAAAGGCTTCATCAGAGCTGAAACTATCGCCTACGACAAGCTCATGGAAGTCGGCGGAAGCCTTGCTGCTGCCAAGGAAAAAGGGTTTATCCGTTCAGAAGGCAAGGAATATGTAATGAATGACGGAGATGTGGTAAACTTCCTGTTCAACGTATAAGCTTGCAGAAACAATTTTGCTTGACCAGAACACAGGTAATTTAAAAGCGGACAAAATTGCAATTCAACCTGCTAATTGTCCGCTTTTCTTATTTTGATAGCCAAAAATCTGCTGATTTTCATACATAAAATGTAAGGGCGTGCCATTTGTCCGCTTTTGGGTCGGTTTTGTCCGCGTTTTTGGCAAAAACCGCGGACAAAAGCTGTCACTAACAAGGACTATTGTCCGCATGCACTTTCTGCAGCTGCCTCCAGCATGGCGGCAGTTTCCTCTTCGGTCAGTTTCATAGCCTTGCAGGCCCTTTTAACTGATTCCATATCCGGCACAAAATCAGCTTCGGTGCACAGCTTGGTAAAATCGTTTTTGCTGATTCCCACCTGTGAGAAGGTAATTGTTCCGTCTGCGATTTTTCTGTCGTAATATCTAAAAAATAAAACTCTGAAGCTAGGCCTTTCCATCTTTCTTTTTCCTCCTGTAAAGTGCCTCCAGTCCGGCTGTGAACGCCGCTGTAAAACCGATTATCATTATCACACAGTGAATGAAAAACTCATCGGGCAGTATTTTTATCACCGGGTCAGTCTGGGGATTAAAGAGCCAGTAATCGTTGTCAAACAACAGACTGTGCATTGTCTCAAAAGCCCACTCCCAGTCTATGATGACTGCCAGCAGCACCGCCGCTGCTATGAAGACAGTCACAAAGCCGGTCAGATGCATCCAGCCCTTTTTCTTTCTCCTGAAATACATCGCTGCAAGTCCTGCAATCCCTGCCAATGCCTCAACCTGCATAAATACGAAGATTCTTTTTACCTCTTCAAAATGAATCCTACCATGCTCTGACATCGGCATATCCGGAAACTTAAGCTCCGAAGGTCCTCCGATCACATTGTAATCTATGAGCACATCGTAATTTTCCCGGCAGATTCCTTCGCTGTATCCGGACTCCTCCGGTATATCCAGAAGTTTCATGTCAAGATAATAAAGAGGTCTGAACCATACTGTAATACTTACTGCAAGGCAGATGACAGTCAGGCTGCATAAGGCCGCCAGAATAAAATCACCTGCGTTATACTTTTTCTCTTCCAACCCTTTTTCCCTTTCGCAATTACTCAAGATTTTCTTTCTATATCATACCACAAATCGCAGGTAAATACAGTAATTTTGTCTTGAATGTAAACACATATCAGTGTGCCTGTAAATAGCTACTTATAGCTGCCTCAACAAGATTATTCAGCGACATGTTCTTCGATAGAGCACATATTGCTGCTTTTTTATGGAGAGCAGGAGATATTCTAACGTTAAAGCTACCCTTATATGCCGCTTCCGGCTTGATTCCCTCTGCACTACAAAGTTCCAGATAATCGTCAATTGCACTGCGAAAATCTGTCAGCAGTTCTTTAGCACTAGCTCCTTCATATGAAACTAATGCTCTTATTCCCAAGACCTTGCCGTAAAATAGTTCATCCTCTTGTGAAAACTCCACGCTTCCTACATAACCCTTATATTCCATGGTATTCTTCATATAACTCCCTCCCTTTTTAACTTATCATATATTTGTTTTGTTACATAATATGGTAATTCTTTATTTGGATGTGGCTTGTGTATAATTATGGGCGCATAAACACTATGTATAAACATCACCCTGGAGCCACTTGTACTTCCCTTGTTCAAACAAATGTAACCAATCTGACCCAATAGACTTTCCATTTCGTAAAAAGTGAAATCTTTCGGTTTTGATTTTAATCTCTCTATTAACTTTTCTTTCTTGCTCAAAGTAAAACCTCTACTTTCTTTTATTATAACAAAGTAAATAAAAAATGCAACTAAATTTAGTTGCATTCATCTTATATTTCCTTATACATTTCCCTACAAGATATGTTATACTATCCTCACAGGCTCAGAAAGGACATAGTCAACCATGATAGATAAAATAAAAGCTAATTATCACACTCATACTCTGCTCTGCGACGGTACCAACACTGCAGAAGAGTTAATTGAAGCCGCTATTGCCAAAGGCTTTAATACTCTTGGGTTCTCAGGCCACTGCTACACCGCCTACGATGAAAGCTACTGCATGAGTCTCGAAAACACCATCAAATATAAGTCCGAAATTGCTCGGCTTCAGGAAAAATACCGGGGCAAGCTCACCATTCTCTGCGGTATAGAGCAGGACTTTGGTTCCGGCGAGCCCACCGGCGATTATGATTATATCATCGGCTCTGTTCATGCCCTTTTCCCAATGGCTGATAAGGATTCAGCAGATAATTTCCACGGTTATGACAGAAGCAAATGCTTCTATATAGACTGGAGTGCCGAAGAAACGGAACGCACCATTAAGGAACTTTGCGGCGGAGACCCTTATGCCATGTGTGAGCATTATTTCCGCATGGTTTCAATGCTTACTGAGGTTACAGGCTGTCAGATTATCGGGCACTTTGACCTTGTGACCAAGTTCAATGAAAAACACCCTCTGTTTGATGAAAACCATCCAAGGTATGTTGCTGCAGCACTTGAAGCGGTTGATAGGCTCATGGAAAAAGATATTATCTTTGAAATAAATACAGGTGCAATGGCAAAAGGCTGGAAAACAGCCCCTTACCCTGCACCTTGGATTTTAAATCATATTGCCGCAAAAGGCGGATCTGTAATTATAAACAGCGACTGCCACAAAGCAGACGCACTTGATTTTGCCTTTGACGATGCCTTCGCTCTCGCACAGAGCTCGGGGGTCAATATTCTGACATGCCCGCCTAGGCTAAAGTTTCGATAGGCTTAAGGCAGCATTTTTCTGCCAAAGCTGTTCCTATAGCTGTGCCGTATTCACCATCCTTCGGGACGATAAAATTATAATCGGGGAATAATATTTTAACCATTCTGCTGACCTGTTCGCATTCAGGAAAATTGGTAAGAGCACCGATGAGGATAAAGTCCTTCATCTCCGTCCCCTGGGCAATCAAAGCCGCTGTCTGGCAGATGGACTCGATTACCATATGTACTATTCCGGCTGCCTTGTCTTCACAGGTTGCCCTCGAAGATGCTTTGCCGAAGTTTGATGCTGTAATTTCGAGATCAAGACCCGGCAGCGGATTCTTGGAAATATCACCTATGCGCAGGTCTATGTTTCCAACCTTTCCGCCTGATGCAAGCTCCTGAATTTTATCTATATCGTTGGTGTTCAGCATGAGTTTGGAAAGACCGATTATGGTTCCGCCCCCGATTCCGATACCTCCGAGGTGGGCAGGAACTCCATCTTTCACTCCAACAAAGGAAGTGCCCGTTCCCATGCTCACTACCATAAATTCCTTCTTATCTCCCGCAAAGTAGCCACCGCCTACACCGTTGGCTGTAAACTCGTCTACCAGATATGTAGGCAGCCCGTAAATAGACTGCTTAACTTCACTGCTTCCCACACCTGTAAGGTTTACCTGCTGAATGTCGCTTAGCTCGAGCTTATTGTCATATAAAAATTTCCCGAACGCTCCAAAAAGTGAAGCTATGGCATTGCTCGCTGAAATCTGAACCGGTACAAGCATTTCATCCTCTCTAAAACCTGCGATTTTAGTGGTGCTTCCGCCTATATCAATTCCAACTACTATACTCATTGCTCTATCCTCTTGTCTTTCGTACATAATGAAAACTTTGTTAAGTATATCACATTATCACTGTCTTGTAAACAGTAAAAAAAACGGGCACTGCGGCCAATGTCATTAAGTTAAGATGACGAACACAAGAAGACTTCATATCGAAAAGA
>CALZOZ010000066.1 GCA_945828095.1 uncultured Clostridia bacterium | reverse complement strand
TCGTGGGCTCGGAGATGTGTATAAGAGACAGATAATATACTTAGCCTTCTTGTCCGCTTCTTCCTTAGCCTTGGACTCAATTTCCTTAATCATGATGGAAGCTTCATGTCTCACTTCCTTTTCTGTGTTGGCTAAAAGAATTGCCTTAGCCTCGTCCACAGTATAGCCGGAAATTCTCTCCAGCTCTTCCATCTGGCGTGCAATTGCTGCATCCAGATCCTTATGTTTGTTTATCAAAGACTGTTCTTTCTGTGTAATGCTTTCTTCCTTTTTCTCGATGTTATCGATTTTTCTGTCAAGAGATTCCTCCTTTTGAATCATTCTTCTCTCTGAACGCTGTATTTCCTGTCTTCTCTCTCTGGCATCGCGTTCTGCGTCGCTTCTGATTCTGTGAGCCTCCTCCTTGGCCTCAAGCAGGGCCTCTTTTTTCATACTTTCGGATTTATTTTCGGCATCAAGTATCAAATTTCTGGCTTTCTGCTCAGCACTGCCGATAGCTTTTTCGCCTACGTTTTTTCGATATATATATCCGATTAACGCGCCAACAATAAGCGCAATAATTCCAACAATCACTGCTTGAATCATTAAAGCACCTCCTCCTATCTCTTATTTTTTCCTTAACTCAATTTTCCGTCTATGTTTACACAAATTAAATCTTGATATATCCATACAATGTATATTATAATGTTTAAATGAGCAAAATGTCAAGTATAGAGAAGGGTAAGAAATGAACAAAATTTTTGAGCCTCTTAAAAGTGCAGATAAAATCATACTGCTGCTGGTGGGTCTTTTGGGCACCATCAGTATTCTTATGCTGGAAAGCACCGTATTCGACGGAGGAATAGTCCTTGCCAGACCCGTTATAATACAGGCTGTTTCATATATTATGGGCTTTGGAATACTTATTCTGATTCAGCATATTGACTACAGATTTTTCATCGGACTGGAAAAGTTCCTGTACATAGCCGCTTTGTTCCTGCTGCTCCTGGTATACGTGCCAGGACTGGGTATAGAGCAGTACGGTTCCCGCGCCTGGATTACACTGGGCTTTACTACCCTCCAGCCATCGGAATTCGTTAAAATACTTTTCGTGCTGATTATGGCAGGCTATCTGTCTGAACACAGAGAAAACCTGACAAGGGTTTCAGGCGTATTCAAAGCAGGCCTGGTGGCTGTCCCCATTATCCTTGTAGTTCTGAAGGAAGACCTGGGAAGTGCACTGGTATACATCGTAATGTGGATTTTCATGGTTTTCTTTGCAGGGATAGATTACAGACTTTTCATAAAATCAGCCCTGGTGGTGCTGGCTTCAATTCCTATAGTATACAGATTCCTGGATGATTACCAGAAGGAAAGAATCGAAGCCTTCCTTCATCCCGAGAACCTGAGCTTGTCTGGCAACTATCAGGTATGGCAGTCCAAGGTTGCCATCGGCTCCGGCGGCTTCTTCGGAAAGGGTCTTTTCCACGGTACTCAGAAGAGTCTGGACTTCATACCCGTTCAGCAGTCCGACTTCATCTTCTCCGTTGTCGTGGAAGAACTTGGTTTCATAGGCGGTGCCGTAGTTATCCTGATTTATGGGCTTCTGATGGGAAGATTCACTCGTATAATAAGAGATTCCGTAGACCTTTACGGAGCACTTATCGTAGTGGGCTTTACGGCCATGTTCCTGTTCCAGGCCTTTGAAAACATCGCAATGACCATGGGCATGATGCCTGTAACAGGTATCACCTTGCCGTTCCTTTCCGGAGGCGGCACTTCGGTTATTGCCAGTATGATTTCCGTCGGCATTATCATAAATGTGGGCGTAAACAGCAAGGCTATAAACTTCTAAAAGATATAAAAAGCGCTTTGGGCATCATGCCTGAAGCGCTTCTATTCTTTTTGCTATATTATCAAAGTTCTTGCTTATGTAAGTGTCCTTCATAAAGACGATAGGCACTCCCATATTTGTGGAGATATGTATGTTTTCATCCTGCTGTACCAGACCTATCATTCTTTCGGTAATGCCCCTCGGAAAATCGCTGAGCGACGGTGCCAGACCTGCCTTCATCAGCTTGGTATTTACCTTATTTAATATATAGTGAACATTCTCTATGCCAAACTCCTTTAAGGTCATGGTCACAGTTTCACAGTCACGAATGGACGAATATTCCGGTGTGATCACCATCATCACCTCATCTGCACCGCCCATAGCGACCACAAGACCGTCATCAAGTCCTGCCGGAGCATCTATTATAACATAGTCAAAAATCTGCTTCAGCTTGTCACAGAGCACCTTTACATGAAGAGGTGTTATTTCCCCGTCATCAGGTTTAGGTGAGGCAGCCATAAAGAACAGTCCCGGAAAGCTCTTGTCCTTTATCAGTGCCTGTTTTATCCGGCAAACGCCGTTAAGCACATCGCTTACATCGTAGACCACATTGTTTTCAAGTCCCAGGTAAAGATCAAGGTTTCTGAGGCCTGTGTCCATGTCCACCAGAACCGTCTTGTGCCCCCGTTTTACCATGGCCGCGCCAAGATTTGCGGCAAACATGGTTTTACCGGTTCCACCCTTACCGGATGCAATTACGATAGTCTGACCCATTACAATCTCCTTCGTCTTCAAATTCATTAGTTCATTTTAGTTGAAAAATCCAGCGTGCCGGACCTTGTTTCTTTGTTCACATCAAGGTATTCACCGATTATCTCTCTGGCAACAGGAGCTGCGTTATAGGAAGTACCTCCCTGAATTAGCAGAGTGACAACAGCAATCTTAGGATTGTCTGCAGGTGCCATGGCAATGGTCCATGCGAAGTGGTCATAGGTGTCCTTATACTGGTTAATATCCGAATAGGATACTTTCTTTTCGCTTGCCTGAATCAGAGCATCGTCCACTGTATCGTTTTCTGTAGGATACTTCTGAGGATCATCCTTCATGAGCTTTGTCATGGTTTTCTGTACCTTTTCCCACGAAATTCCCGGAGCGATTCTTCCCAAATTGGACTTGACATAGACCACCTCGTTTTTAGGGTTGATATAGCCTGATCTTTCTGCTGTACCGGTCTTACCTGCCACATCCACAGGGAATCTTGAGAAGCAGCTTGCCAGAGTACCGCGTTTGGCTACCATTTTCATGCCTTCAATAACCTTATCGAGATCCTCTTTTTCAACATCAATCTCGTAAGCCTTCTCTTTTTTATTATTTCCTTCGCCTTCAATACCTTTTATCAGGCTCACTTTGTTTCTCTTGCCGTCGTTTCCAAGGGTTGCCACATAATTAGCCATCTGAAGAGGTGTATATGCGTTATCACCCTGTCCGATAGCGATATTGAACTCATCACCTGTGGTCCACTGAGCCTGATTAAAATAGGAATACTTGCAATCGTCTGTAATCTTTTCTACCTTCGACTCCCTTACGGTGGTCTGTTCTTTGATTCTGTTGATTATTTCCCCTCTGTCAGGATTTTCTTCCATCCAGCTTGTGATGGTGCTGATTTCCTCCCTCAGCTTTTCATCATCTTTAATGGTAGCTGACGGCCAGTATTTATCACTGTTATAGTACAGGTAGCTCCACAGCGACTGCTTCATGCCCTGCATTTTTCTTTCTGCAGAAGCAAGAGGGGTAATAGTTTCATAAAGCTCTACGCCTGTCCCCTCGCCTAAGCCGAACTCTGCAGCAACTTCCATAATCTTTTCGATGGAAATCTTTTTATCATATCCCAGAGAGGACATGTTATTCCAGTCAAGACCGGATGCAATGCAGTAAAAGTAAAAGTTACAGGAGTTCTGTATTCCCGTTACAAGAGTTTCATAGCCGTGGCTTCCTCTATAGTCGTTCCATACACTGCAGCCGAAGGTTCTGCCTCCCAGCTCGATATGTCCCCTGTCATAAATTCTCCTGTCAGGGTCAAGTCCTGCTTTAAGAGCTGCCACAGCAGTCACCGGCTTAAATGTAGAGCCGGGCTGAACCGAGGTCCTTGTAGCATTGTTATATAAAGGTGTAGGCGCCAGAGAATCCCTTGGATTGGTGCTTTGAACCGAAGCCCACGCCTTTGTTGATATTCCCTCTGCAAATATATTAGGATCGTAATCAGGATAGCTGGCCATGGCGAGCACATCTCCTGTCTCCACATCTATGGCAACAGCTGCTCCGGAGCCGCATTTTTCGTATTTTGCCAGCTTCATATTGCCATACTTGCTCTCAAAAACTCCTCCGGATGCCGTAGCTTTAATAGCCTTCTTCAGGGCATTTTCAGTCACCTTCTGAAGATTTGCATCGATGGTAAGGTATACATTCTTTCCTGCTACCGGCTGCGTTTCGCCTAAAGTTTCTATATAATCTCCTCCGCTGTTTACCAGGATGGTCTTTACTCCATCCGTACCGCGAAGAACAGATTCCAGAGAAGCCTCCAGACCGTCTTTACCGATTAAATCGTCGGCACTGTATCCTTTTTCATTCACATATTCGTCGTACTGACTGTCGGAAATACTGCCCATATATCCCAGCACATGAGAAAGCAGCCTTCCTTCAGGATATACTCTCACAGTCTCTGATGCTATTTCCACACCCTTCAGACTGCTTCCCATTTCCTCAATATAGGCAACGGTCTCATCGCTTACATCGCGTGCTATAGTGCTTGAACGATACTTGTTATATCCGATATTCTTGATTTCCTCTCTCACTGCAAATATCTTTCTTACCTCTCTGTCAGAAAGCACTTTGCCGCCTTCGTAAAGGGGTTTATCAAGACTGTATTTTGCCCTCAGAGCGTTGAAGGCTTCCTCTGCTGTAAGATTCGGAACGTCTTCAGAATCTATATTATCGTAAGGGCTGTACTTTTCCAGGAAAGCTTTTTTGCGTGAATCATAGGTAAAGGTCATGCTTCTGACGGAAATCGGAGGCCACACGCCGTAAGTTTCCTGAAGCACCTCCATGGCTTCCTTTCGCTCAAGCTCCGGGTCTATTTCATAATCCTTACGAAGCTTGTTAAAGGCTTCCTCACAGGTAGCGTCTGCGGAAAGTCCGATGCTCTTAAGCCATTTCACCTTATCTTCATCATAGGTATATCTGAACTCACCGTTTTTCTTTATGACAATAGGAAAATTGTCTACATATTCATCGCCGTTTTTCTCCAGAAGTTTTACCAGCGCATAAGCAGATTGATTGATATCACTGGTTTCAAGCCCACTCACATTGAATGTCACAGTGAAAATCTGCTTATTGGTGGCAAGCACTCTGCCGTATCTGTCTAGAATTTCTCCTCTGGGCGCAGATGTAACCACTTCCTTAGTATTCTGATTAACTGCAGCTTCAGCCCACTTATCTTCCTGAACTACAGTCAGCACAAAAAGCCTTATGCCTAATGCCAGCATAAGGATGGCGATAATTGCTATCAGCTGATAGTATCTGGACTGAAGAATTTTTTTACTCATCTGAAATACCTGTCTTTACGATGTTTTGTAACTTTTCTTATTAAAACCAAATATATTGCCGTTATTACAGCAACGGAATACAGTCCCGTCCACGGGAGCCTTTTCAGCACATAGATAAATCCCTCAGGATTTCCCCCGATATGGAACAGACCCCAGCTTACAAAATAGAAAATCACCAGTGATACTGCAGCCACAATCCACATATTCACTATGTTTTCTATATTTGCAAATTCACGTACTATTAAAATCACTACTGATGTAGCTACTAAGGCCAGTGCAGTAGGTCCAAGCACACTACTGAAGCAGATGTCATAGAGAAGTCCGAAAACTGCACCGAAAATTATACCGTAGAGGCCATCCTCGTATAGGAACGAAAATACGACTACCAGGCACAGCAAAAGGTTCGGAGTATATCCCTTTATACTTATGATATTCAGAAGTGACGTCTGAATTAAAAACGCCACAAGAAAGGCTGCTGCCGCTTTCCAGTATCTCATTTTATCACCGCAACCTTTTCCAGTTCTTTAAAGTTCACAGCAGGCTCAACGGTTATTTCCTTCAGCAAAGTATTGCTGTTGTATACAACCGTCTTCACATTTCCTATGGTAATGCCCTCAGGATATATTCCCAGGCCTGAGGTCACTATAATATCTCCCTCTGAAACTGTTGAATCGGCATCCATCATGTATCCGCTAATGCCGCCTCCTGCACTTCCTGATACTATACCCAGCTGTTTCCTGTCGCGTACCAGCTTAAAGCTTATATCGCAATCTTCGTCTATGAGGGATACCACCTTTGACCAGCCTTTGCCGGTTTCCTGCACTCTGCCCACAAGGCCCATTCCGTTTACAACAGCATCTCCTGCCTTGATTCCCGACTCGGTTCCTCTGTTTATGGTGAATACATTGGTCCAGTTGGAACCGTCCAGTGAGGAGATGTCTGCCGATACCAGGTCGAACTTCTTTTCGGTGTACTCATAATTCAGAATCTGGCTCAGGCTTTCAAGCTGTTCAAGATCCTCTCTGTCAAGACCCACCTCTGCCAGTTCCTTGCGGAGCTGCTGGTTTTCATCTTCAAGGCGTTCCACCTCAGCCTGGAGTTTTTTATAGGAAAAAATCCCCGAAACATTATCTTTAACAGCCTTTGTCACAGATGAAAAGCCTCCGGAAATCACTGAAACACCTTTATTCACAACGCCGGTGGCACCGTTTCCGCCGCCCCCCTTTAAAACGGATACTCCGAATATAACCGAAAGTATCAGAAGTACGATAACCAGAACAGATATTAACTTGTGCTCTCTAATCCAGCGCATAAATCAAACCTCTATCTCTTTCTGCCGTTCTGAGCATAAATTTTAAGCTTTTCTATGTTTTCCAGGCTCTTTCCGGCTCCCAGCGCAACCGCTTCAAAAGCATCTTCTGCAACTGAAACTTCCATGCCCGTTCTCTTCTTGATGAGTTTGTCTAGATTGTAAATTTTTCCGCCTCCGCCGGAAAGAATCATTCCTTTGTCAGCAATATCTGCAGCGATTTCAGGCGGTGCCTTCTCGATAGTCCCCTTCACTGCATCAACTATTATGTCCATAGATTCCTGAAGAGCAATCATCATATCCTTATTTGTAACCTCCAGAGTCTTAGGAAGTCCGGAAATGATATCTCTTCCTCTTGCGTTCACAGTCTTTATAATCTCATTGCCCTGTTCATCCACGTCCATGCAGGCACAGCCGATACTTACCTTAAGTTCCTCGGCAGTGCGCTCACCTATAAGCAGAGCATGTCTCTTTCTCATGTATTGAATAATTGCATCATTTATCTTGTCGCCGGCATGTCTGATAGAGGTGCTGCATACGATGCCGCCCAGTGCAATAATAGCCACATCTGTAGTACCTCCGCCTATGTCAGCAATCATGCATCCTGTAGTGCCATCAACATCCATTCCCGCTCCTATCGCAGCAGCCATAGGCTCTTCAAGAATGAACACTTCGCTTGCTCCGAGCTGTCTGACTACCTCACTCACAGCTCTTTTTTCCACCTCGGTTACACCGCTCGGAACGCCCACAACCACTCTGAAGTTTCTGATTTTCTTCGCCTTCAGGGTAGTCTCAAGAAAGCTCTTGAGCATGTCTGCGGTTCTGTCAAAATCAGAGATTACTCCGTCCTGAAGTGGTCTTATTACCGAAATGCTCTGAGGCGCTTTGCCCAGCATGTCTTTGGCATGAAGACCTACTGCAAGAGTCTTGCCGCTGCGGTTTTCCACTGCGATAACAGATGGCTCGTTCAGGATAATTCCGCTGTCCTTTACATAAATCAGTGTATTGGCCGTACCAAGGTCGATTCCCATATCTTTAGCTTTAAATAAACTGCACATTTTAATACCTCCGCCTTTTTGAAATCTGTATTCTTATTGCTTTTTTAATGTTCTGATCTGTTTAATCTGTCATCACATCCATCAGCCCCAGACTTTGCATACTGCAGTACTGTCCGTCGCCGATAATGATATGGTCTATAACCACAATTCCCAAAAGCTTTCCGCAGGCCACAAGACGCTCGGTGGTTTTTATATCCTCCTCGCTGGGCTCCGGATTTCCGCTGGGGTGATTGTGCACGAAAACTATGCCTGCAGCGCTCCTTTTTACAGCCTGGCTGAAAACCTCCCTCGGATGGACCAGCGTACTGGTCAGCTCACCTACTGACACAGTTTCGATTGATATTATCTCACCTCTGGGGTTAAGCAGCAGAGCCTTGAATATTTCCCTCTTTTCGTACCGCATGTCTTCGATAAACAGCCGGGCAATATCATCTGAGCTTTCCACTCCCATTCGTTTCACTCTCGGTGCGGTAGAAATCCGTTTTCCCAGTTCCACAGCGGCCACAACTCTGGCGGCCTTTGACTGGCCTACGCCGTTTATGGACATGAGCTCCTGCACAGAGCTTTCGGCCAGATGACTGATTCCGCTTTTATCTTTTGAAATAATATCTTCTGCAAGTCCTATAGCAGATTTTTCCCTTGTTCCCGAGCCCAGCAGAATTGCCAGAAGCTCAGAGTTGGAAAGAGCCGATGCTCCTTTAGTTATAGTTTTTTCCACAGGCCTCTCGCTGCGGGGCAAAGCTTTAATTTTCATAGATTCTCCTCGCTTTCTATTTTTTCATCTTAATTTTCACTATGGAAAACCGGCGAAAGCAAATCGAAATCCACACAACTATCCCATTTTATCAAAATAAAATACTATTAAGAGATTATAACATTTTTTTTGCTCAAGCACAAGTCGAATGGATGTATTATTTTGTGAAGTTTCGGTCATAATACAGAGGACACGCGAAGGAAAAAATATATCTTTGCGCGAAACTTTTCAGCAGCAGGAGGATTAAATTATGAACGGTGGATCAAACCAGACAATCAGATGCACAGTAAATCAGTGCAAATATCATGAGAATTCAAAAAATCTCTGCTCTCTTGATGCCATTACAGTAGGCACCCATGAGGCAAATCCTACTCAAGAGCAGTGTACAGACTGCTTATCCTTTGAGGTAAAATAGCTTGCCGGGAAGGCAAAATAGGTACTGGCACTTTTAGTGGCAGTCAAGCACTGAAGCCCCTTTTTTCGCATATAGTAAAGAACGAAAGAGGGGGTTTTACATTTATGAGCAGTTCCTTTCCCAATCCGCTTACAGAAAAGGAAGAACAATATTACGTAAAATTACTTGAAGAAAATGATCCTGACGCACGCCTCGTACTTATCGAAAGAAATCTAAGGCTTGTAGCCCATATAGCAAAAAAATATGCAGGCCCCATGACCACTCAGGATGACCTTATATCCATTGGAACCATCGGCCTCATCAAGGCTGTCAATACATATACAAGCAAAAAATCCACCCGGCTGGCCACCTACGCCGCCAAGTGCATAGAAAACGAAATACTTATGAGTATACGCGCCTCCAAAAGAATCAAGCAGGAGGTATCTCTCAGCCTTCCCATCGGAACAGATAAAGATGGGAACGAAATCAGTTTTAACGATATTCTCGGCACCGATACTGATGAAATCGTAGATTCTATCAACCTTAAAATTCAGGTAGGAAAGCTTCATCAGGCCGTTAATTCTGCGCTGACTCCCCGGGAAAAAACCGTCATCATTTCCCGCTACGGACTCGACGGCGCCGAACCTATGCCTCAGCGTGAAATAGCAGAGCGTCTGGGGATAAGCCGTTCTTATGTATCCCGCATTGAGAAGCGAGCTTTGGAAAAGCTTAAGGACTATTTAGGAGAAAAATAAAACCGCCTTATGGAGAACCCTCCGGGCGGCTTTTTTATTTCATTTTCACACCATCTGCATAGATGGCTGCAATCTTCTCAATTCCATCAAGCTGCTTCGCATCACATTTGCAAAGAATGCTCATAACTTTTTCACGAGCTCTTTTAAGGTCCTCATTATCTGCCTCGTTCTGGCGTTCTCCTGCTAAAATATAGTCTGCCGAGGTATCCAGAGCCTGACAAAGCAAATACAGTTTTCTAATTGATACTCCTTTGTTGCCATATTCGATATCAGCTATAAATTGAGGGGAAACCTCAAGCTTTTCTGCCAGCATCTCGCGGTTCATATTCAAAGACTCACGTCTGGCTCTTATGCGTTTTCCCATCTCATGGTAATCCAGCTGTCTTAACTCTTCACTCATTGCAGTACTCTCCCCTGGTTGTCAAACTTTTAATGTCTAACTATAAGTTATAATGTTTCAACAATGAGTTAAATAAACCTGTAGCTTAAATTTTACGCTATATGGCAAAATTTGTGGATTTTTTTGCGGTTTTTTTAATATTCTTTCTTTCAGGCGGAAATGAGAGATGAAAATGAGGGCTGAAAATGAGAGATGAAAAAAGCGGCCCCTATGTGAGGCCGCATTGCTTTCTATTCAGTTTAAATCGTCCGTTTATGTATCAGGATATCAGTATATCAGTATATCGGTATATCAGGATATCCTATGTACCCAGCGATTAATGCTCAGTTTCAAGCAGACCGTAGTCGTCGTCGTTTCTCTTGTATACTACATTTACGCTGTCTGTTTCCGTATCAAGGAATACGAAGAAATTGTGCTGAAGCATTTCCATCTGTAAGATAGCATCATCTACAGTCATAGGCATAAGCTGGAACTTCTTGGTCTTTACAACTCTTGTTTCCTCAGCTGCAGGCACCTCCGGAATCATCTCAAACTTGATTGACTCCTTGCCTTTATGTCTCTTCATCAGTTTACCTTTATACTTGGACATCTGAGTAAGCAGTTTGTCTGCAACGGTATCGATACAGTCGAATACGTCCTGAGCGACATCCTCTGCTCTGAAAATAGTACCCTTGGTAACGATGGTCGCTTCCACCTTAACCTTAGCCTTTTCAGGATGGATTAAAACCTTGGCCTGAATGTCATCGGCAAAATACTTTCCCAGTTTCTCGAACTTCTTGTCAATTGCATCCTGAATCTTGTCACTGATAGCGATATTCTTACCTGTTACGATAATCTTCATATGATGACCTCCTCTCGTCTGTACTCTCCGAATACAGACTCTATTGGTTTGTTAAATTCATTATACCATATGTTGTGTGAAATTCCTATAACAATTTAATGAAAAACACAAAAAAACAAAAAACGCTGTCCGGCTGACCTGGTCTTTGCCCCCACACTTGCCTTTACCCGATTTTCGGAGGACTTACTTCTAAGGTACGCCATGATCACTGCGGCTTCCTGCTCTGCAGCTTACGTGGATCCTTTTGCCCGCACCTGGCCTGGATTTTCAACCACAGACCCGGACAGCAGTTATATTTTATATGGTCCGGGGCTTGTTGGCAAGTGGTTTTTTGTGGAGGTGCGGGCCGCGGCATGGCAAATATTATTAATGTTATTAAGAAGGAAATGTTATTGAAGAGGAAATGATATCGTCTGGCGAAATGATATCGTCTGGCGAAATGATAT
>CALZOZ010000065.1 GCA_945828095.1 uncultured Clostridia bacterium | reverse complement strand
GCAAATTATGGAGGTAAAAGATGATATACCTTTTGGAAGACGACACCAACATAAGAAATTTCGTTGTTTATGCTTTGAACAACTCCGGCCTCGAAACAGAGGGTTTTGAGCTGCCGAGCCTTTTCTGGGCAGCTGTGGAAAGAAAAAAGCCATCAATGGCTATATTGGACATCATGCTTCCTGAGGAGGACGGCCTCAGTGTGCTGAAGAAGCTGAGAGCAAATAATGAAACCAGGGATTTACCTATAATAATGCTGACAGCAAAGAGCACTGAGTATGACAAGGTAGTGGGCCTTGACGGCGGTGCCGACGATTATGTGACCAAGCCTTTCGGTACCATGGAACTGGTAGCAAGAGTAAAGGCACTGCTCAGACGGACAGAACCTGTGGGTGACGGCAGGGAATATTCCATAGGACCGCTTTTCTTAAGCCCCAGCAGGCATATTATACAGGTAGACGGCTGTGATGTGGTGCTGACTCTGAAAGAATTTCAGCTGCTTTGCTATCTGGCTAAACATAGGGGGAACGTAATGACACGAGATCAGATTTTGCAGGAAATCTGGGGTTATGAATTCGACGGCGAAAATCGTACTGTGGATGTTCACATCAGAACCTTGAGGTCCAAGCTGGGCAAGGCCGGAGACCTGATAGAAACAGTAAGAGGCATTGGATACAGACTTGGCGGCAAATAAAATCGGAGGCAAGCAATGACTAAAAAAATACTGGCAGGTGTAATAGGCGTATCATTGATTATTATGCTGGTCTGCGTGGGACTGGTCATGGGAATCATGTACGATTACATGGGCGAAAAGATAGATGAGCAGATGGCCAGTGAGGCCATACTGGCAGAGGAAGCATGGCTTACAGGAGGCGAAGACTTCCTGGAGAGCATGGAGGATCGCCCTGATATAAAAAGCAGAATCACTTTAATTGATGCTGAAGGAAAGGTGCTTTATGACAGCATGGCTGACCAGACTGTCATGGAGAACCACATGGAGAGGGAAGAAGTAAAGGAGGCGCTTTCTGAGGGAGTTGGAAAGGCTTCACGTATCTCATACACTTTGGAGGAAGATACCAGATACTACGCAAAGAAGACGGCTGACGGAAATATCGTCAGAATCTCAACCAGCCATTATTCTCAGCTGGGGCTGCTTTGGGACACCTTTGGCATGATAATTATAACCGTTGCAATATTAATCGTCCTCAGCACCTTTATTTCATACAGGGTGGCGAAGGCTATTATTAAACCTATCAACGACATAGATCTAGACAACCCGGACGTAAGAGAGAACTACGAAGAACTGGGGCCGCTTCTTCACAGAATTCATCAGCAGAACAACAGAATAAAGCGTCAGATGGAAAATCTCCGCAAGAGCAGAGAGGAATTCAATATTATTACAAAGAACATGAGCGAGGGACTCATAATAATAGATAAGGATACGGAGATTCTTACTTATAACCGCAGCGCGCTGGAGATGCTGGGAGACGGAGGCTGCCGCCAGATAGAAGGCTCTGTGCTCAAGCTTAACAGAAGCGAGCCTTTCAGAAAGGCTGTGTCAGAGGCACTGGACGGCAATAATTCGCAGGTTTTCCTGACTGAAGGAGATGCCACTTACGAAATTATTTCAAATCCGGTCAGAGAAAATGATGAGGTGACAGGCGCAATTCTAATCGTTATGGACGTGACGGAGAGAGAAAAGGGCGAAAAATTGAGACGAGAATTTACCTCCAATGTTTCTCACGAACTGAAAACACCTCTGACATCCATCTACGGGGTTTCTGATATGCTGGCCTCGGGGCTGGTCAAATCTGAAGATATATCCGGATTTGCAGGTACAATCAAGGAGGAATCCTCGAGACTTATATCGCTTATAGACGATATAATCAAGCTTTCCCGCCTTGACGAAAGCACGGTGCCTCAGGAAATGGAAGCTATAGATGTCTGCGGCTCTGCGCGTGACGTTGTGAGCAGACTTTCCGGCAAAGCTGCCCAAAACGGAGTTGAACTCACATTCAGCGGAGAACCGTCTGAGATAGCAGGCGTTCAGCACATACTGGATGAAATCATCTACAATATCTGTGAAAATGCCATAAAATACAACAAGCACGGAGGCTTCGTCAAAGTTTCTGTTAAGAATGAGGGCAAAGAAAGCGTAATAACTGTAGAGGACAACGGAATCGGCATTCCGAAGGCCGACAGGGAGAGAGTATTTGAAAGATTCTACAGAGTTGATAAAAGCCACTCTAAGCAGATAGGGGGCACCGGGCTGGGCCTTTCCATCGTTAAACACGGGGTGATTTACCTGGGCGGGAGAATTAATCTGGAAAGCGAAGAGGGCGTGGGAACGACTATTACAATCGGGCTTCCGCGCATAAAAAGTTAATAATAGAAAAACAATGATAAAGGTATGATTAAATAATATCCGTATGGGTATATAGAAAACATAACCTAAAAAACGGAGGAAAATAAAATGAAATATTACGTATGTGAACATTGTGGAAACATTATTGAAAAGGTAAACGATGCAGGCGTTCCTGTAATGTGCTGCGGTCAGAAGATGACTGAGATCATTCCGGGTTCTGTAGATGCTGCTGTTGAAAAGCATGTTCCTGCTGTTACAGTTGAAGGAAACCTGGTAAAGGTTGCCGTAGGCGAGGTTGAACATCCAATGGTTCCTGAGCACTACATCGGATGGGTTGCCATCAAGACTGAGCAGGGCCAGCAGAGAAAGACTCTTAAGGCAGGAGATAAGCCTGAGGTTGTTTTCGCACTTGCAGATGGCGACAAGCTTGTTGAAACTTATGCATGGTGCAACCTGCACGGACTGTGGAAGAAATAAGTTGCGTGGTCTCGGTGCATTTTCCACCAAAAACTTGTTTTTCAAGCATTTTGGTGGAGCTTTTTCATTGACTCACGTGAATTCTGGTTGCTGGTAAAAAGTACAAATCGTGAAGAACATTGAAATTTCAATGTTTAACATTTTATGTAAACTGGAAAGAGAAACGTTTTCGTAGAAAAATCCCACCATTTTGATGTTTTTAAGCCAAAATGGTGGGATTTGCTGTACATGGGGTATGGTTGTAGCTGCTTTTTAGATATGTATTTCGCCTTCAGCGAGAATTACGGCGTTTCCGCCCACCTTGATGAGGCAAGATTTTGCCGCACCTTCTTCGCAGCCGTCAGCTGAGCAGTCTAAATCAATGTGGCTGCGGATTTCAGACGGTCTGTTCATCTTTTCTCCCTGAATGAAGCAGCAGTCGTCGCCATCTTTAACGAATCCGTTGAGATAGCCGTAGTAGGTCAGGGCCCCGTTGGAAGTTCCTGTTGCAGCTTCCTCGTCAATGTCGTAAAGAGGAGCAAAATTTCTTACATGACAGGTTTCTCCCTCCTTGCCTCCGCAGTCAAGAGTGAATGCATGAACACCTACAACCTCATATTTTTCCGAAAGCTTAGAAAGAGCAGGGAAGTCAGGGCTGATAGCATCCAGAGCCTCCAAAGATGCAACCGGCATCATGATGTCAGGAAGTCCTGTTGAAATCATCTGAGGGGTTAATGTAACTCCCGCCGCCTTCTGCTCTGAATAGTTTAATCCCATAATGCTGTAAAGTTCTTCTAAAGCGGCAGTATCAGTGATTTCGTTAATCTTTACAGGAGCAGCCATGTCCATGAGGATTGAGCCGTCTTTTACTACTATCTCAAGATCTCCTGCCAGAGTGTGATTGATATATTTGCCGTTATCCTTAATAACGCCTGCGTAAAGAAGTGCCTTGAAGGAGCCGATGGTGGCATGTCCGCAAAGATCAACCTCTGCAGCAGGCGTGAAATATCTGATATTGAATTCGCCGCCGCCCAGGTTCTTTATAAAAGCGGTTTCAGAGTAACGGAGCTCTGCGGCGGTCTTTACCATCACTTCATCCGATGGAAAGTCTGCGCCGTCAGGCAGAATTACTACGCCTGCAGGATTGCCCCCGAAGACTTCTGTTGTAAAAGCGTCAACGATATAAAATTTCATGTCTGTTACCTCCTAAAAAATAAGTGAACATAGTATTTGACCTGTATGATATGTGATAAAGGCTGCCAGCCAGGCTAAGGCAGTCTGAAAAACAAAAGTAAAGAAAGCATGCTTTATGCTTCCCGAGGTTTTTGCCATTGCGGCCATGGACGCGGCACACGGTGCGTACAGCAGGCAGAACACCAGAAAGGAGAATGCCGAAAGGGGCGTAAAAATCTGCGCCAGCATTATCGGCAGACTTATGCCTGTGCTTCCGCCTACGGATACTCCTTCTGCCATAACCGTCAGTGTGCTTACCACAGCTTCCTTGGCGGACAGACCTGTAATCAGGGCTGCAGCAGCTTGCCAATCTCCAAATCCGAGGGGAGTAAATATTGGTGCAGCCAGCTTTCCCGCCGCAGCTAAAAGGCTTTCATCAGGGCTGGCGGCAGGCGCAAGTCCTGTGCCGTAGTTTTCAAGAAACCAGATAATCACCGATGCGACCAGAATGACTGTAAATGCTTTGCGGAAAAACCCGCAGATGTTTTCCCACATGCAGGAGACAACCCTTTTTAGGTCTGGACGTTTGAATCCGCGATGGGGCATGCTGCATGCCTTTTCCCAACCAGATGATGTGGGCATAATCTTTCCTAAAAATGCGGCCGCAGCAACTGCCAGAGTGATTCCGATTATGTAGAGTGAGCAGGTCACAAGTCCGGCCCTTTCAGGGAAGAAAACCGAAGTCATCATGCCGTAAAGGGGGAGCTTGGCACTGCAGGACATAAAGGGAATCAAAGCCAAAGCCAGATTCCTGGCCCGCGCATCCTTAATTTCGCCGGCAGCTAAAATGGCAGGAACTGAACAGCCGAAGCCCATAATCAAAGGCACCATAATCTGCCCGGGGATTCCCAGCCTGCGGAGAAATCTATCCATTATCCGCGCCAGCATATCCAGATAACCTGTCTCTTCCAGTGCAGAGAGGCAGAAGAAGAGCACACCTATGACAGGTATGAATGACAGCACACTTCCTACTCCGGCACACACTCCTTCTATAATAAGAGAGCGTGCGGCGTGAGATACATCAAGAGAAACAAGAAGCTCGTCGAGGAGATTTACCCATTTGTCAATTCCCCTTGACATAATTTCACCCAGCCTGGGCCCTAAAGCCACGAAGGTGAGATAAAAGGTAAGCAGCATATTCCGTTTCCTGTCTGCCCTTTGGAGGCACCGATTTTCAGTCTTGTTATCCCTTTTGTCGTCCACCTAAAGTATATTTCAAAATCCGGAATATATCAACATTAGCCCTTGAAAAACTTCAAAAAATTGTTACAATTATTTTTAATAAAGCAGAAAAAACAGGAGGATTCTATGGAAAATTTAAAGCTGGCTTTGCTGGGATTCGGTAATGCGGGACAGGCGTTTTGCCGTCTGCTTCTTGATAAACAGGATGAAATCAGAGATACATATAGAACAGATGTAAGCGTAACGGTGATTGCCACCGCATCAAAGGGAAATATCTATGACCCGGCAGGGGTGGATCTTGCAGCGGCCCTTGCGGATATTGAAAAGAACGGCAAGTTTTCGGAAAAACATAAGCTGATTGCCATGAGCACAATGGAACTTGCAGAGAACGCTGATTACGATGTGCTGGTAGAAATGACGCCGCTTAATATTTTTACAGGACAGCCTGCAACGGACCACATCAGGGCTGCATTCGCACGAAAAAAACATGCAATTACGGCAAATAAGGGGCCGGTGGCATGGTTCTTCAGGGAGCTTTCTCAAGCGGCTCGTGATGCAGGCGTATGCTTCTTCTATGAAACTACCGTTATGGATGGTACACCGGTGTTCAACCTTACGGAACACACACTTAAGATGGCTAAGGTGACCGAGGTTTCCGGAATTCTCAACAGCACTACCAATTTCATTCTGGAGGGACTGGCACTGGGCATAGACTACGACGACATTATGGAAAGGGGCCGCAAAATGGGATTCATTGAGGCAGACCCTGCTATGGATATCGAGGGATTTGATGCGGCAGCTAAGATCACTGCGCTTCTTAATGTACTCATGGATGCGGGAATTACACCAGACCAGGTTAAGCGCAAAGGAATCGAGGATATTACGGTAAAGGATATCAAAGATGCAGCATCAAGAGGCAAGGTGATTAAGCTTCTCTGCAAAGGAGTACGCAATGAAGACGGCAGCGTTGAAGCTACAGTCAGCCCTGTTGAGGTTTCAAGGGATGACATTCTTGCGGGTATCAACAGCACCACATCTATTGTGTCTATTACAACTGACCTTATGAAGAAAATTTCTATCATTGAGCATGAACCTGAAATTGAACAGACGGCTTATGGAGTGTTTGGAGACCTTCTCAGGGTTTTGGATGCCGTGTCTGTTCGCCCATAAACCGGCGGGTGCAAAACATGCTTTCCTGCACGGATGAAGTGTGGTATACTTATAAGGATATAGGATTGTTAGCTCCAGTGGTGTTCGAAAAAGAGGTATGAGATGGATAAAAGCTATTATTACAGGATTTTGGGAGCTAGAGAAGGAGCTTCCGCGCAGCAGATAAAGCAGGCCTATGAAGAAAGAGTAAAAAGGCTCAAGTCGCCTGATTATGCAGATGATCCGGATTATGTGGACCGCAAGCTGAGGGAAGCTGCAGAGGCTTATCGTGCTGTTTTGGGCGGGTCAGCTCCGTCAGCCGAAAAGCAGCGTAAAAAGAGCTATGAAAAGCTTAAGGATTCAATGGAAAAGGGCGAGACTTCAAGGAGTACCAAGCCTAGAAGAACTGTGAGGGATGCATCACAGAATGCTGCAGCAGATGTGGCTGCACAAGTTTCTGCCGCCGGTAAAAAGCTGAAGAAAAAGGCGGATAAAACTATCGGAAGTGTGACCGATTCCAAGGAGGCTAAGTCGGTCCTGGGAGTCATTATTTCGGTAATAATTGCAGTAGTTGGCCTTATGGGCTCCTTTGATTCTGATGACACATACACCTATGACGATTCTGCATACATAGAGGAAAACGGTCAGGCCATTGCGAGAATAGTGAACAGAAGTAAAAATTATGACTTTTACGGACATCTGGATGACAGTGTGACTGTTCCCAAAGAAAAGATAGAATGGGACATCAATGAAAATGATGAACTGCTTGAGGAAATGTGGGGACTAAATCAGGATCTGAGTTATGCTATGGGCATCAACAGCCTTGCTTACGGTATAGAAGCATACACGGGCAGTGAGGACTACTATTACGAGGCGACAGATTACGATATATCCCAGTTTCTGATTCAGAGAATGGGGGCTCCGGCCTTTGAATCTGTAGCAGGAATGATGAATGAATACAGGAATGAGATGATACTGGACTACGGTTCGTACTTGAGGTTTCTTGCTGACGTGGCAGAAGATCAGACAGATGAGATTTGCGGAGAACCTGTAGAATATAGTTATTAAAGCAGAGAACTGCCGGTATATCCGGCTTTTATACGGGAGGCATTGACTTTGAAGGTTTTTGATATAGCGCCGGTAAAATTTATCGATGATAAAATGATGATTCTAGACCAGACCCGGCTGCCGGGTGAGGAAGTCTACATAGAAGCTGTAACAAAAGAGGATGTATGGGATGCCATATATCAGCTCAAGGTTCGCGGAGCACCGGCAATCGGTGTTGCTGCGGGTTACGGACTTTATATTTCGGTGAGAGGATATGAAGGAAGCGACATGGAGGGCTTCAGAAAGCTGGTAAGGGATAATTCGGAATACCTGAACAGCTCGCGGCCCACTGCCGTGAACCTTTCCTGGGCACTGAGGAGAATGGAAAGAGTTCTGGACGAAGCTGCAGCATCAGGTGAAGGTAGTCTCACTGTTGAGAGTGCCAAGGGCTTGATGCTTGCCGAAGCTGAAAAAATCAGAATCGAGGATGAAGAGTCCTGCAGAGCAATGGGCGAATATGGACTTTCACTGCTGAAACCGGGTATGGGTATTCTTACTCATTGCAATGCGGGCACAATTGCAACTGCCAAGTATGGGACATGCCTGGCACCGATTTATCTTGGGCAGGAGAGAGGCTATGATTTCAAGGTTTTTGCCGATGAGACCAGACCGCTTCTGCAGGGAGCAAGACTTACAAGCTGGGAACTGCATAAATCAGGAGTGGACGTCACTCTTATCTGCGACAACATGGCATCCATCGTTATGAAAAACGGCTGGATAGATGCAGTGGTGGTAGGCTGCGACCGAATGGCTGCCAACGGCGACGGAGCCAATAAGATAGGAACATCAGGGGTTGCCATCCTGGCCAAGGAATATGGCATACCTTTTTATATGTTTGTGCCTACTTCAACGATAGACCTTAACACCCCTACGGGAGAAGACATTCCAATTGAACTCCGCAAGGGTGAGGAAATATACCAGATGTGGTATGAAAAAAATATGGCACCGGAAGGGGTCAAAACCTACAATCCCGCTTTCGATGTGACAGATCATAAATACATAACTGCTGTCATAACGGAAAAGGGTGTGGTCAGACCGCCGTACGATGTGAATTTAAGGAAGTTAAAGGATGAATAAATTAATTGCAAAACACGCCAAGATAGCCACAATTTTTGCGGTTATATTCGGCGCAACATCGGGAATTTTAGGAACACTTACTCAGGCACCATCCATGGCCATTGGATTCTGGAGACTTACCATGGCTCTGCCTTTTTTTGCTGTTCCTATACTTTTCAATAATGAAAGCAGAGCCAGATTCGGACAGATAAACAAAAAGAATTATATCTGGTGTTTTATATCAGGGTTCTTTCTTTTCGGACACTTCTTCAGCTGGTTTAATGCTGTTAAGTTTACAAATGTGGCAAGCGCCTCGGTGCTGGCATCACTGCATCCTCTGGCGGTACTGCTCATAACGATTTTCATATACAAGAAGAGAGTTTCGTGGAAATCCATTGCTGCAATTTTCGTTGCAGTGCTGGGAGGAGCTATCATAACGGGTGCTGACCTTGCAACCCTTGCAGGAGGCCATCTGAAGGGAAATCTTTTTGCCATTTCAGCAGCTCTTTTCATGGGACTGTATTTCGCTGTAGGTGATAAAGTGCGCAAGGATGTCGAAGGCGATCTCTATGTGCTTCTCGTATTTACAAGCTGCTGGATATGTTTCTCTGTGGGGATGGTCGCTACGGGAACACCTGCTTTGGCATACGATCCGATTGATTTCGTTTACATAGCTGTTATGGCAGTGATATGTCAGATAGGAGCCCATGCTGTTTTCAATATGTGTATCGGTCATGTAAGTTCTCTCTATGTTTCCACATGGGAGGCAGGAGATCCGGTATTCTCAACACTTCTAGGAATAATTTTCCTTAGACAGATTCCGACCGTATATGAAATCCTGGGCTGCATTATAGTAGTGGGAGCACTTTTGTATTACAACAGGCAGGAGAGCATGAGGGCAAATGAGTTATAAAGTTAAACTTCAGTCCTTCGAAGGACCTTTTGATTTGCTGGTTTACCTGATAGAAAATGCCCAGATGAGCATTTATGATATCAGAATCAGCGAAATTACAAATCAATATCTTGAGTACATCAAGGCCATGGAGGAAAGCGATATAAATGTGGCTACGGAGTTTATGGTGCTTGCTTCCACCCTCATTGAGATAAAATCCAAGATGATACTGCCGCGTATGAACGTGGAAGGTCAGGTGATGGAGACAGAGGATCCGAGAGCCGATCTGGTGGAACGTATCCTTGAATATAAGAGGTTTAAAAAAGCAGCGGAAATCCTTCAGGACAGACAGGAACATTCCCAGCACATTTTCGAAAAACCTCAGGAGGATATTTCCCGATATCTCGAAAACCCTGATGAGTATCTGAGCCTTGATCTGAAGCAGTTTGCGTCGGCTTTCAGCCTTTTCATACAGAAAAAGCAGAAGGTGGAGGCTGTCAGAAAGCATTACACTCGAATTGAGAGAGAACGTTCAACTATGGAAGGACGTATAAAAATGATTCTGGGTGCCGTTCGCCGCAAAATCGGGCAGATTTTCAGCTTCCGCGAGCTGATTCCAAACAAAGAAGACCGCTACGATGTGGTGGTTACCTTCATGTCGATTCTGGAAATGGCCAAGGAAAGGGTTGTACATGTAGACCAGAAATCTCTTTATGGTGACATAGAGGTTTCAGCCGGAGAAAGAGTGGATGAAGATTCAGTACTGGAAAAGTACAGCCGTGATGCGGACGGGCAGAACAGTATTGATTTTAGCAAGGAAATACAGGAGGCATAATGTATGGCAAGCAAAAAGACAATTAAATCGGCTTTTGAGTCAATGATGTTTACCTGGGGTGAGCCTCTTGATGCAAAGACCGCTGCAGATGTTTTTGACATAACTAAGAATGAAGCTTACGAGTACTTTAAAGAGCTTCAGACTGAATATGAGCAGGAGGGCCGCGGCATTGTAATCCGTGAGGTAAACGGAGCCTTCCAGTTCGTTACCAGAGAAGAAAATGCTGACTATATCGAGCGTCTCTGTACGCCGGTAAAGGCTAAGAAGCTTTCACAGTCGGCCCTTGAGGTGCTGGCAATCGTGGCATACAAGCAGCCGGTGACCAAGGGTGAAATCGAAGCCATTCGTGGAATTAAGTGTGACAGAGTCATGGAAGGCCTGATGAATAAAAATCTGGTGGAGGCTGTGGGCCGTTCAGAGGCTGTGGGAAGGCCGGTACTTTATGGCACAACAGATACATTCCTTAAAAACTTTGGATTTACGTCCATAAAGGATTTACCGGAAATCGACGATATTGAAAGTGCGATCAATGTTGATGTGGAGGCTGATGCAGAGGCGGCAGGCGGAGAGCCCGGATGCGAAGGCCAGATGAGCATAGAGTTTTAAGGAGAGGTTATGAAAAGAGTTAAACCGGGACGTGCACCATCTGCTATGGGTGCGGCAATGTCAGCAGTTGTTGCAGTATTTGGAGTTTTCTGGACCATAGCGGCTCTGTCCATGGGCGCTCCTGTTTTTTTCGCATTGTTCGGTGTGGTTTTTGTAGTTGTAGCCATAGTGCAGGCAGTGTATAACTTTAAAAACGCTACCGGAAAGGAAAGATTCTCCGTCATGGATATTGTTGATGACGATGAGGAAGGGGATCCGACAGACAGATGGGTTGGTGGAATCATGGATGATGGCGAATCTGCCGGCGGGAGTGAGGCTGATGAAAAGTCTGCTGCGAGTGCGACTGATGATGCTGAAGCAGAAGTGAACTTCTGCCCTTATTGCGGGGCCAAAGCGGAGAAAACATTTAGATTCTGCCAGAAGTGCGGAAAGAGGATACGGTAGTATAATAAAAACAAGAAAGAGCTGTCTCTTATACACATCTCCGAGCCCACGAGACGTAGAGGAATCT
>CALZOZ010000064.1 GCA_945828095.1 uncultured Clostridia bacterium | reverse complement strand
ACACACTGCATATCGTCGGCAGCGTCAGATGTGTATAAGAGACAGGGTCAGTGTTGTTTTAACACAAAAAAATTAACAGACTTTGACAAAAAATTATCTATAAAACCAATAAAACCAATAAAACCAATTGAACCTATTAAACCAATAAAGACAATAAAAAAAGACTTACACGAAAGAAGGTCAGCTCAATATGAGTCAGAAAGAAAAAATAATTAATATAGCCGTTATCGCTCACGTCGATGCGGGCAAATCAACATTGGTAGACGCATTCCTTAATCAGAGCGGAGTATTCCGCGCAAACGAGGAAGTGGTGGACTGCGTAATGGACAGCGATGATATCGAGAGAGAAAGAGGAATCACCATCTACTCCAAAAACTGCTCCATCATGCATAACGATGTAAAGATTAACATCGTAGACACACCAGGACACGCAGACTTCAGTTCTGAGGTTGAGCGAATCATGAAAACCGTGGACACGGTAATCCTGCTGGTTGACTCCAGCGAAGGTCCGATGCCGCAGACAAGATTTGTTCTTAAAAAGTCACTGGAACAGGGACTCAATCCGATTCTTTTCATAAACAAGCTTGATAAGAAAGATGCCAGAATCGATGAGGTCGTAGATGAGGTTTATGAACTTTTCATGGATCTGGAAGCATCAGATGAGCAGCTTGATTTCCCAATCCTGTATGGAATCGCCCGTCAGGGCATAGCTGTGAGAGACCCTAAAGATGTAGAAGGCATGGAGGTGGGAGAAGGCGAGGCTAAGATTAAGAAGAGTCCTGCAGGCTATGGCGGACTTGATCTTACACCTCTCTTCGAAACAATCGTTGAGCATTGTGAGCCTTATCCGGACCTTAACGACCAGCCGCTACAGCTGCAGATCTCCACTCTGGCATACGATGACTACATCGGCAGACTGGGAATCGGAAGAATCACCAAAGGAACCATCAAGGAAGGCCAGACTGTAGCCGTTGCCAAGGATGACGGTACACTGGTACAGAGAAAGATTAATCAGGTATTTGTATACAGAGGCCTTAAGAGAATGGCTGTTCCTGAGGCAGAGTGCGGCGACATCGTAGTGGTTTCCGGTATTTCGGATATTTCCATCGGAGAAACAATCTGCGACCCTGCCAATCCGGAACCTATGGAAATGATCCACATAGAGGAACCGACACTTTCCATGAACTTCATGGTAAACAAGTCACCGTTTGCCGGAAAGGTAGGAAAATTCGTAACCTCAAGACATATCAGAGAAAGACTGAACAAGGAACTGGAGGTCAATGTGGGACTTCTGGTGGAAGAGACCGACTCCACGGACAGCTTCAAGGTATCCGGCAGAGGAGAACTTCACCTTTCGATCCTCATTGAAAATATGAGACGTGAGGGCTACGAACTGGCCGTTTCCAAGCCGGAGGTAATTCTCAGAAGAGGCGAGGACGGCAGAACACTGGAACCTATGGAAGAGGTAGTAATTTCAGTTCCTGACGAATATGCGGGAACCGTTATTAACAAGCTGAATATCAGAAAGGGCATTATGCGCCAGATGTCAGGTGAAAACGGATACTCAAGAATCGAGTATCTTGTGCCTACCAGAGGACTTCTGGGATACAGAAGCGAGTTTATCAATGACACCCGCGGCGAAGGTACCATGGTAAGACGTTTTGAGTGCTTCGATGATTATAAGGGTGATATTCCGCAGAGAGTAAACGGTGTGGCAATCGCACAGGAAGAAGGAGTGTGCACACCTTATGCACTCTTCAACATCGGCGAGCGTGTTCAGATGTTCGTAGAACCGGGAACCAAGGTATATGAAGGCATGATAGTGGGAATGAACTCCAGAAACGATGACATGGTGGTAAACCCATGCAAGGCCAAGAGAGTAAGCAATATGCGTGCGGCAGGCTCCGATGATGCTATCAAGCTGAGTCCGCCAAGAACCTTTACCCTTGAGGAAGCTCTTGAGTTCATCAACGACGATGAGCTGGTGGAAATAACACCGGACGACATCAGACTTAGAAAGAAACTTCTTCATGAGCTGGAAAGACGCCGCAGCGGAAGAGTATACGAAAAAAATGAATAAGTCCCAAGGCAAGATGTCGTAGAATAGAATAGGAACATAGCAATGAAAGAAAAAACCCTGGAAAAGCTTTTGGAATATGGCGGCAACCTTCTGATGGCGGTGGTGGTATTTGCAGTCGGCATGGTGCTTATCAAGCTGGCACTCAAAATCACCCAAAAGGCTTTGGAAAAGACCAGGCTGGACAAATCAGTCCACAAATTTGTCATGACGGCCACAAGATACACCCTGTACATTATCCTTGCAGTGGTGATACTTACAAGTCTGAAGGTCCCGACAGCACCCCTTGTGACGGTGCTGGGCGCCTGTGGTGCCGCTGTAGCACTTGCGCTTAAAGATAGTTTAGGAAACATCGCAAGTGGTATAATTATCTTAGCTAACAAACCTTTCATAAGAGGGGATGTTATAGAAGTTACCGGAATAACCGGTATAGTGCAGAGCATTGACCTTCTGGTCACCACACTCAAGACCTATGATAACAAGGTCATCACCATACCAAACGGTACAATTACAGCTTCTGTGCTGGTCAACTACTCACGAGAGGAAAAACGCCGTGTGGACCTGACCTTTACAATAAGCTACGATTCGGATATCGCCAAGGCCAAAGACGTCCTGCTGGCTGTGGCGGAATCCAATTCGGACATATTTGCCGACCCGGCGCCTGTTATCGGGGTGGCAGAGCATCAGGACAGTGCAATCCTTTTGGATTTAAAAGTCTGGTGCGAAAATTCCAGATACTATGATGTCAGGTATTATCTGGAGGAGCAAGTTAAACTGGCTTTTGACGAAGCAAATATCACAATACCGTATCCGCAGATGGACGTGCGCGTGATTAAGTAATTTTTTTGGGAGAGAGAAATGGGAGAAATTAAAAAATTCAAAAGAGTATTGGTTGCAAACAGAGGAGAAATAGCTATAAGAGTATTCAGAGCATGCCAGGAACTGGGCATCAGAACAGTAGCCGTTTACTCCGAGGAAGACAAGAATACTTTATTCAGAACTAAAGCTGACGAGTCTTATCAGATTGGAAAGGGCAAGACCCCAGTAGGAGCATATCTGGGTATCGATGAAATCATTGCTCTGGCAAAGGCCAAGGGCGTAGACGCTATCCACCCGGGATATGGTTTCCTTGCAGAAAACGTAGAGTTTGCAAAGGCCTGTGCTGCTGAAGGAATCGAGTTTATCGGACCTACAGCTGAAATGATGGATAGACTCGGCGATAAGATTAAATCCAAGATTGTGGCAAACTCCGTAGGCGTTCCGACTATTCCGGGCGTAGAGAAAGCCATCGAAACAGAAGAAGAAGCTCTGCAGTTTGCAGAGAGCTGCGGATATCCTGTAATGCTCAAGGCAGCAGCAGGCGGCGGCGGAAGAGGTATGAGAATTGTTCGTTCCAAGGAAGAACTCCTGCCTCAGTTCAGAAGCGCCAGAAGCGAAGCTGCAAAAGCATTCGGCATAGACGATATTTTCATTGAAAAATATCTTGAAAACCCTAAACATATCGAGGTGCAGATACTGGGAGATAAAGAGGGAAACATCGTTCATCTTTATGAGAGAGACTGCTCTATTCAGAGAAGACATCAGAAGGTTATCGAATTTACACCGGCTCTTTGCCTGACTGATGAGCAGAGAGAAGCCATCTGCAATGACGCAATCAAGATTGCACAGGCAGTTGACTATAGAAGTGCCGGTACCGTGGAATTCCTTCTTGATAAGACAGGAAAGCACTATTTCATCGAAATGAACCCTAGAATTCAGGTAGAGCATACAGTTTCCGAAATCGTAACCGGCGTTGATATCGTTCAGGCTCAGATTCTCATTGCTCAGGGCTACACCCTTGATTCACCTGAAATTGCAATTCCTAACCAGGAAGCTATCAAGGTTACAGGTCATGCTATCCAGTGCAGAATCACCACAGAGGACCCTGTAAACGGTTTCATGCCTGACACAGGTGTAATTGAAAACTACCGTTCACCGGGCGGCTTCGGTATCAGACTTGACGGCGGAAACGGCTTCGAGGGTTCTGAAATCACACCTTTCTACGACAGTCTGCTGGTTAAGGTTACAGCTTTCTCCAGAACCTTTGAGGATACCAGAAGAAAGGCTATCAGAGCACTCAGAGAGACTAAGATCAAAGGCGTTAAGACTAACATCATGTTCATGCTTAACGTACTTAACCATCCTACATTTGCTGCAGGTCAGTGCGACACCGGTTTCATTGCCAACACTCCTGAGCTTCTGGAAATTGACAAGGTTGAGGATAAGGAACTTAAGGTTATCGAATTCCTTGGCAACAAGTTTGTCAATGAAACAAAGGGTGAAAAGAAGAACTTCAATGTACCTGTATTCCCTAAGTTCAAGCCTGAGGAGTTAAAGGAACTCCAGGGCAGAGGCACCAAGCAGTTATTTGATGAAATGGGTGCAAAGGATTTCACTCAGTGGGTAAGAAGACAGCAGAGACTCTTTGTAACAGACACTACTATGAGAGACGCACAGCAGTCCTTAATGGCTACTCGTGTAAGAACAGTAGATATGGAAAAAATTGCTCCGGCAGTATCAGTATACGGACGCAACCTGTTCTCACTGGAAATGTGGGGCGGCGCAACCTTCGATACAGCTTACAGGTTCCTCAAGGAAGATCCATGGGAAAGACTTGAAGTGCTTCGTGAAAAGTGCCCTAACATACTGATGCAGATGCTTCTTCGCGGCGCTAACGCAGTTGGATACAAGAACTATCCTGACAACGTTATCCGTGAATTCGTAAAACAGTCTGCAAAGGCCGGAATTGACGTATTCAGAATATTCGACTCACTTAACTGGATTCAGGGCATGGAGGTTGCACTGGATGAAACTCTCAACCAGGGCATGATTGCTGAACCTTGCCTTTGCTACACAGGAGATATTCTCGATTCATCAAAGACAAAATATACATTAAGCTATTATGTAAAGATGGCAAAAGAGCTTGAAAAACGCGGTGCACACATCCTCGGCATCAAGGATATGTCAGGACTTCTCAAGCCGACAGCAGCTTCAAAGCTGGTAGGAGCTCTTAAGCAGGAAATCGGAATTCCTGTTCACCTGCACACTCACGATACTTCCGGAAACGGCGTAGCTACTGTTCTCATGGCAGCTCAGGCCGGTGTTGATATCGTGGACGCTGCATTTAACTCAATGTCAGGTCTGACTTCACAGCCTGCACTTAACTCAATCGTTGCATCACTTCAGCACTCAGACAGAGATACAGGACTTGATGCAGACGGACTTCAGAAGATCAGCGAATACTGGAAGGATGTACGTCCTGTTTACAAGGACTTCGAATCAGAACTTCAGACTGCATCTGCAGAAATATACAAGTACGAAATCCCTGGCGGACAGTACTCCAACCTGCAGGCTCAGGTTGAATCCTTCGGTCTCGGCCATAAGCTGAAGGAAGTAAAGGATATGTATAAGGCTGTAAACCAGATGCTTGGCGATATCGTTAAGGTAACACCGTCATCAAAGGTTGTAGGCGACCTTGCCATTTTCATGGTTCAGAATGATCTTACACCGGAAAACATCGTAGAAAAGGGTGCAAACATTGACTTCCCTGATTCAACAGTTTCATATTTCGAAGGTATGATGGGCCAGCCTGAGGGCGGTTTCCCTGAAGACATCCAGAAGGTTGTATTAAAGGGCAAGGAGCCTATTACATGCAGACCGGGAGAGCTTCTCGAACCGGAAGATTTTGACGCAATCAGAAAGAAACTTCAGGATGAACTGGGTCTTGAAGGTACTGACAGAGAAGTTATCAGCTATGCTATCTATCCGAAGGTATTCGAGGATTATGTAAAGAGCATTAGAAAAGACGGTAACTTCAGATATATGGGTTCAGATATCTTCTTCCACAGCTTGGCAGAAGGAGAAACCTGCGAAGTTAAGCTTGGAGAAGGACGCATCCTGATCGTAAGACTTCAGGAAGTAAGACCTGTTGACAATGAAGGAATGCGCGAAGCTATATTCGAAGTAAACGGCAACCGTCGTATAATCAAGATCAAAGATAAGACCGTAACAGTTAACTCCTCCAACTCAGTATTATATGCTAACGAGGATAACCCTATGGAAATCGGAGCTAACATTCCGGGCAACATTATCAAGGTACTTGTTAAGGAAGGCGAGGCCGTAGAAGCAAACCAGCCGATTGCAGTAATCGAGGCCATGAAGATGGAAACTAACATACTGGCAGCATCAGCAGGTGTTGTAGAAAGAATTTACGTTTCCGAAGGCCAGCAGGTTAAGGCCGGCGAAATGGTTGCAAAACTGAAATAAAAAGCCATAAAGCAATATAAGAACAGCCCTCAGGCATCAGATGCCGGAGGGCTGTTCCTTTATCTTTCGTCAGAATGTTACTCGAAGAGACCTTTTACAACAGGCTCTCCGTTTTTCACCATAATCTGTCCTTTGGCAATAACGGTATCGATGGTCAGATCTTTTGTCATAAGACATAAATCTGCATCAAAGCCCTCTTTTATGTGTCCTTTGCCGTAAAGACAGAGAACGCGGGCAGGATTTGAGGTGATAGCCTTAATGGCTGTTTCCAAAGGAATGTTTTCTTTTTCTACACATTCCTTTACTTCCTTTAAGAGACAGCTTGACTGTCCCATGCCGATTCCAAGGAACTGTCCGTCGGCACTGAATAATGGAAGGCTGCCCTGACCATCGGAAGAAATAGTGAATAAATCACTGCTTATGCCCTCGTCGAGCATTCTCTTGATGCCGCGGCTTACGCGTACTTCGTCGCATACGGTTTCCCAATAATCAATATCCTCGTTGCCTGTAAAATCAACAGTACCGCCAAGCTTGGCATATTCAACGGCCTCCTCAAAAAGAGCAGCGTTTCTGTTTACATGGGTAGGAAGGAACTGGGTTGAAGGAATCTCCGTTTCTTCGATAGCTTTGAGAATCATATCCATTTTTCTCGGGCTGTCTCCAAGATGGATGTTTATAATGCCTGCTTTACCTGAAAGAATACCGCCAAGGCGTGTATCTGCACAAAGTCTTAAAAACTCTTCATATGTCGGCTGAGATGAGCGGTGATCTGAAATAGCAATTTCACCGGTCCCGATGATTTCGTCAATCATCATTATGTCGCGGGTGATACTGCCGGTCAGTGTGCGTACAGGAACCTGATAGCTGCCTGTGTATGCGTAAGCAGAAATTCCCTGTTCACGCAGGCCTTTGATTTTCGCTATGAGAGAATCGATATCTCTGCCGTAGCCATCAGTGCCCAGACATCCCACAACGGTGGTGATGCCATACCTCGTAAGGCCCGAAAGAGTAGCTTCGGGTGTTCTGTTGGCAAAGCCGCCTTCACCGCCGCCTCCAAGCACATGAACATGGGAATCGATAAATCCCGGGAGCAGGAGCATCCCGCTGCCGTCAATGATTTCCACATCCCATGAGTCGGGAGCAGTGAGGTTTTCTCCGATTCTGCAGATTTTACCGCCGGCGAGAAGGACATCCTTCTCGCCTATATATTCAGGTGCATAAATACTAGCTTTTTTTATCAGTTTCATTTTTGTTCTCCTTAGAAGCCTGTTACGCTGGCAACAATCATTGTGGCGATTGCCATAATCATAAGCACACCGAGGAACTTCCACATAACCTTGATCCATTTTGACCAGTCGATTCTTGCGATAGCAAGTGAGCCCATCAGGCAGCCGGATGTAGGAACAATCAGGTTAGTGAGAGCGTCACCAAGCTGGAATGCCAGAACTGAAGTCTGTCTTGAAACATCCAGCAGATCTGCCAGAGGAGCCATGATAGGCATAGTTAATGCGGCCTGTCCTGATCCTGAAACTACGAAGAAGTTGAAAATTGACTGGAACAGGTACATAAGCACTGCTGCCAGTGTGCCGGATAAGCCCACAAATGCGCCGGAAATTCCATTTAAGATAGTGTTAAGTACAGTTGGCTCTGTAGGGGAAGAACCGCCGAGAACCAGCATGATACCCTGTGCCATACCAACAACGATAGCAGCGCCAACCAGGTCAGCAGCTCCCTGCTTGAAGGATGAAGCGATATCGTTGAGTCTCATACCGTTGAGTTTGAATATTACACCGATAACTCCGGAAACAAGTCCCATAACGAAGAACTGGGAAGCGATTTCAGGAATGTAGTATCCGTTTTTCATAACGCCCCATACTACCCATACCATGCCGGCTACGATGGTTAAAAGAACCAGGATGTGGCCGGTTCCGAATGCCTGAATGGAGCTTCCTTCGCTCTTGTTTTCCATATCTTCTCTGAAGTAAGCGTCAGATTCATAGGAAACAGAGTGTGTCGGGTTTTTCTTGATTCTGTTTGCATAAAGCATTGTCATAACTGCACCAACGCCTGTGAAAAGTACCCACAGAACGATTCTGAAGGTTGCTCCGGAGAATACAGGAACACCTGCGATACCCTGTGCAATAGCAACTGAGAAAGGATTCATCCATGATGTACCGAAGCCGATCTGAGTGGCAACATAGGTAATCAGCACAGCAGTAACGCCGTCATAACCCATAGCGATAACAATCGGAACAAGAATCATAAGGAAAGGCAGTGCTTCCTCGCCCATACCGAATACGGCTCCGCCTAAGGAGAAGAGGAAGAAGAGTACCGGGATAAGAAGCTTTTCCTTACCGTTGGTCTTACGGATCATATTCATGATACCGGACTCAACAGCACCGGTTCTGAGCACGATACCGAATGCGCCACCGATTACCAGAATGAATGCGATGATACCTACTGCAGAGCCCCACTTGTCTCCGCTTACAAGACCTTCGAAGAGGTAGTTGAACAGTCCAACTTCGCCGCCTGCAGCAAAGAGTGAAATTCCCTGTTTAACCGGTTCTCCGTTTTCATCGAGAACATACTGGAAACTTCCGTCCTTGATAACAGTTTTGGTCTTTTCAACGCCATCCATCAGATATGTGACGTCCTGAGTTTCGTAGAAGCCTTGCGGGATGATATAAGTAAGAAGTGCAGCCAGGCAGACTACGAGGAAAATGATAATATACGTGTCGGGAACGGAAAAACCCTTATTTAAGGATTCCAGCGTTTCCCCCTTTTTCTTTTTACTCATTTAAGTACCTCCAAATATAGTTTTAGTATGAGTCCAATGGACTGGTTTAATGCCAAAAACCCCGATGTATTATACCATATTGAAATTATTTCGTAAATATGGTATCCTAAAAAATAGTTGTAAACACAATCTGGCAATATAAGGAGAGACAGACTATGAAATATGAAAGTACAAGAGGAAGCCGGCTGAAGAAAACAGGTGCACAGGCAATCATTCAGGGCATAGCTGAAGACAAGGGATTATATGTGCCTGAGACAATACCGGCCCTTCCTTTTAATATAGAGGAAATGAAAGGCAAGTCATATAAGGAAATCGCTTTTAAGGTAATTGGTGCTTTCTTTGACGATTTTACCTCTGAGGAAATGGGTTACTGCATTGACGGCGCTTACGATTCAAAGTTTACCGCATCCGATGTGGTTGAAATTAAAGAGGCCGGAGGCGCTCATTTTCTTGAACTTTACCACGGCAAGACTGCGGCTTTTAAGGATATGGCCCTGTCAATTCTGCCGTATCTGATGACAACTTCCATGAAAAAGGAAGGGGTAACTGATAAGGTATGCATTCTCACCGCAACCTCAGGTGACACAGGAAAGGCTGCCCTTGAGGGATTTGCTGATGTGTCGGGAACTGAGATAGTGGTTTTCTATCCGACCGGCGGCGTGAGTCAGGTTCAGGAAAGACAGATGATTACCCAGCAGGGGGCCAATACCCATGTATTCGCAATCCGCGGCAATTTTGACGATGCTCAGTCCGGCGTAAAAAAGATTTTTAACGACGATGATTTTGCTTCTGAGCTTGCTGCTCATGGAGTTAAGCTTTCTTCAGCGAATTCCATCAACGTGGGCAGACTGGTTCCCCAGGTGGCCTACTATGTTTACAGCTATATCAAGCTGATGGAACGCGGCGTGCTTAAGGCAGGGGAGCCTATGAATGTGGTGGTTCCGACAGGTAACTTCGGCAACATCCTGGCGGCTTTCTACGCAAGGGAGATGGGCGTGCCAATCAATAAATTTATCTGTGCTTCCAACGATAACAAAGTCCTTACCGACTTTATCAATACAGGTGTATACGACATTCGTGAAGGTGTGCGTAAGTTCTACTGCACCAACTCACCGTCCATGGATATCCTCATTTCCAGCAATCTGGAAAGACTCCTCTATCTGCTAAGCGGCCGTGACGGCCAGACTGTACGCGGCCTCATGGAACAGCTGGATAAGGAAAAGGTTTACGAAGCTCCGGCTTCAGTCCGTGACGGATTAGGCGACTTTTACGGCGGTTTTTCTCTGGAAAAGGAAACTCTGGATACCATCGGGAAAATGTGGTCTGAAAACGGCTATCTGATGGATACACACACTGCTGTTGCCTACAAGGTATATCAGGATTATGTAAAAGAGACAGGGGATACTGAGACTCCGACGGTTATCGCATCCACTGCCAGCGCATATAAGTTTGCGGAAAGCGTGGCTTCTGCCTGCGGAATCGGCCCGTGCAAAGACGGCTTCGAGTATGTTACTGCACTTGCTTCAGCTACCGGTGTTGAAGTGCCTTACGGTCTTAAGGACCTTGATAAGAAGCCGGTACTGCACAAAGGTGTTGTAGATGCTGATAAAATGGCTGATGCCGTAAGAGAGGCGCTGAAATAATGGCAGGTTTCAGAAATGGCCGCGAAGGCAGCCGCGGCAGAGCTGCATATCCCGGCCTTCCGGCAGGCTATGATCTGTATGAGACTTTGGATATGGCTGCTGACAGGGCTGTGTTTAAGAGGATTGCATGGTGCAGCCTGATTGTTACGGCGGCTATGGTTGTCTGCGGCCTGTTTGCTGTCTCGCCGTCGGCCTTTTTCGCCATGGGATGGCTGCGGGTACTCCTTGCTGTTGTTCTGACCGTGGTGGGCATGGTGGTCTATGTGTTTGCTCACGAGTGGGTACACGGTGTGTTTATAAGGATATTTACAGGAGAGCCGGCACAGTTCGGATTTTTGGCCGGCTCGGGGATGGCCTACGCCAAAAGCAGCTGGTTTTTCTCGCGGCCTTCATATATAATTGTTGCACTGGCTCCGGTGATTGTCTGGGGTGTGGTGCTGGCTGTGCTCATGAGCGATGTGCCTGGTGGGTATTTCTGGTGTCTTTATGCTATTCAGATTTTCAATATAAGCGGTGCAGTGGGCGATCTGTATGTGACCTGGCTCGTAATGCGCATGCCTGGCGGCGTGCTAATATCTGTCTCTTATACACATCTCCGAGCCCACGAGACGTAGAGGAATCT
>CALZOZ010000063.1 GCA_945828095.1 uncultured Clostridia bacterium | reverse complement strand
GCGTCGGGTGGTACACACGCCCGGCTCTATTTTTCTGCAAAGCCCTTCATCAAAGGTGGTCAAAGTCATCTGCACCACACATTTTGTCTTATCATTTATACGTTTTAGCAAATCCAAATCCCTAAGAATCAGGTCCGACTTGGTAATTACCGTGAAGCCAAAGCCGTATCTTTCTATGAGCATGAGGGCCCTGCGCACATGCTCAAGCTCTCTTTCCAGCGGAATATACGGGTCTGTCATGGACCCGGTCCCTATCATGCATTTTTTTCTCTTGTGACTTAGGATATCCTCAAGAAGTTCCAATGCATTGCTTTTGATTTCTATGTCCTCAAAATCATGGTCCATCTGATAGCACTTGCTTCTGGAATCACAGTAAATGCAGCCGTGTGAGCATCCCCGGTATAGATTCATCCCGTTTTTTGCCGATAAAATTCCTTTTGTCTCTTTGTAATGCATTTTTTCTGCCCGTTCTCCTACATATATACAAAAAGATGCCGCCAAAGCAGCATCTCCTATGTTTCATTCAAACTTTCATCCTAAATCACTCCCAGAAGTTCTAAGCCCCTCTGGTACTTACTCTTATCACTGGTCTGGAGGTTATACTTGGCTGCCAGCTCGCCGCCCAGAGCCACCATGTCTTCCTGATCTCCGGAATAAAGCTCAACCTCTACTTCCAGGATTTCCGCATCGCCTTTTGAAGTATGGATAGTGCCCTCGTCGAGAGAAACTACGCTTATGGATTTGCCCGTGTCTACCTGAATGGCCTTTCTCACATAGTCCATTTCCATAACCGGAATCAGTTTCTTATCGCTGACTGCAGCCAGCAATTCGTCGTAAATCTCGCTTCCCTTAAATATGTCCACTGTAGGATTATCGAGATACTCAGACCCCGCCGGCACATTAAGCTCACCACGCACGTGAAGTCCATCCTGAGCGCTTCCTTTCCACTTGAGCGTCACCACTACACGCTCATTCTCAAAGCGAGCACGCAGGGCAATCTGCAGTCCACGCAAATCTCCCTCCTCCGTGTCAAGATAAATAGCTCTCATCTGTACTGTTTCGTCACAAGCGGGATTCTTTATTTCCAGAAGGTGTTTGTCATTAAGAATCCTGTCCTTAGCAAGGTCATCCCTAAGCAGATATTTTAACTCTATCTCCATTTTTTCTCTCCGTTGTGCGTATATTTCAGCTGCGCTGCCGCGTGGCCGCATTAATTAAGTAAAAACTATTATACCACAACCAAAGGAAAAAGCTACACTTTTTTATTCAGATACCTAGAAGCGTTAGATACCTAGAAGCGTTAGATACCTAGAAGTTCCTTGCCCGCTGTGAGTGCACCTATGGCAAAAATTTTCTTGGAAAATGCCCTGTGCGTTATTTCCAGAACTTCGTCTTCCATTGCAAAGTAAACAGTATGCTCTCCGGGTACCGTTCCCATGCGAAGCACAGCTGTCTTTTCCGGGTACTCCTCCTCCGGGATTCCAAGACATGAACAAAGAGTCTTAGCCGTTCCGCTTGGCGCATCCCTCTTTTTTGTGTGGTGTGCCTCCAAAACTCTTATGTCAGCCGTGTCACCTAAAAGCTGGGCTCCCTGCTCGGCTAGACGGTTCATAACCTCTACACCTCTTGAAAAATTGTTTTTCTGCACCAGGGGACAGATTTTTTGAATGAGCTTGATTATTTCCCACTCCTGAGGGCCGTAGCCTGTAGTCGCCAGAACCACTGCGAAACCTCCACCCTGTCTTCTGCAGAAATTGTAAATAGAATTGATAGCCCCCGGATTGCTGAAATCTATTAAAAGATCCGGCTTATCAGACGGCCATGTATTTTCCTCAGTAGGCTCTATGAAAAAGATGGTATCGAAAGTTCCTTCCTCTTCCGCATACTGACGCAAGACCTTTCCCATAGCCCCTGTTCCAACTATTGCCAGTTTCATTTTAGCCTCCTTGATACTTTATATGGTTCGTTTCTCTCATAATATTAAGAAAAGCCTGGTTAAATTCCATTTTATTTCTAATATTTGCGAAAACAGGCACTGCCGCCCTTGATTATGAACCTGGCTTTCTGTTATAATGTATTGTCGAAAGGGAGAATATTTTGATGAAAAAAGACAGATACAAAAAATACAGAAACAGGATAATACCAATTATACTTACACTTGTCCTTGTATTCTCTGCATCATCAGCATATGGAGACAGCGAGGCCACGGGTTCTTTATCACAGGATTTGTCCGACTCCTCTGCATCAGAGGTTACCATAATGTTCACAGGTGACCTTATGTGCCAGCCCAGTCAGCAGACAGCTGCGTTTAACGGAAAAGCCTACAATTTTAAGCCTACGTTTAAATATGTGAAAAATATTTTTGATAATGCCGATTTCGTTGTGGGTAATTTAGAGACATTGATAAGCAAAAGTTTGCCTCTTACAAAGGATATGAACCGTCTTCAGAGCAAACCCTTTCTCAATGGGCCCGAGGCATATTTAGATGCACTTCAATATGCAGGCTTTGATGCCTTCATTATGGCCAACAATCATGGATGTGACGGCGGCGAACTCGGCATAACAGAAACACTCGATGCACTCGATTCGCGTGGAATTCCTCATACGGGTATTTTCAGAGACCGGTCAGAAAAACGTTATTTTATTCTGGAGCAAAATGACATCAAGATAGGCATACTATCCTATGCCACATATTTCAACAAAAAAGAGAAATTTCTTCCTGCAGACAAGCGTGAGGATATGATAAACCGTACAACTCAGGCAAAGATAAATGCGGATGTCAAGGCGCTCAAAGAAGAAGGTGCAGACTATATCGTTGCATATAACCACTGCGGTACAGAATATTCTCAAGAGCCGGCGTCTCGTCAGGAAAGCTACGGCGTTATGTTTGCCCGCGCAGGCGTAGACTACATCATAGGCTCGCATCCTCATGTACTGCAGCCTTTCGACCTTATAAGATACAACAATCTGAAGGTGCCGTATATCTACTCCATGGGAAACTTCGCATCTTCCATGATTGACCCTATTACTAAGGAAACAATAATCTTATCCATTACTTTGAAAAAAACAGAAACAGGAGAGGTAAGCCTGGCTGAACAGGAATACTACCCTTGTTACATGCTTGATGAATACGAAGGCGAGCCTTTCGTTCTCATGCCTGAGGACGAGCGTTATAATGACGGATTTTTTGAGAAAGCACCAAGTGATTTAGTTACGAAGATAAAAAAGAACTTTAAACATATTCGAAAGATAGTAGGAAAGCTCCGCACTTAGCGGAGCTTTCAAGCTTTTATTTCTTTATTTTCAATGTAGATGACCACGGGCCTTCTAATGTTTTTTTATTGCCTCGTGCATCCTTGATTTCTGTCAGTGCCCTGGTTCTCACATAATATGTCCTGCCGGCCTTAAGTTTTTTAAGACTTGCGCTGTCTTTTGAAGCACTGACCTTTATCGTTTTAGAGTTTTTGAATTTACTGTCGGCAGAATATTCAATCTCATATTTAGTCGCTCCCTTTGCCTTATTCCATGCTATCTGGGTCTTGCCCTGCACCTTCTTCTTCAGAACTGCCATTTCCTTCTTATCCCAGCTAACCTTGGCCGGACTGATTTCAAACACGACTGTGGCACCGGCAGGCTGGTAAAGCTTGTCACCGCAGGTTGAAACTATCACAACAGCCCTTCCCGCTTTAAGAATCTTTACATTTCCCGCATCTGAAACTTTGATTACATCAGGGGTGAAGTTTTGGAATTCAAAGCCTGTTCCATCTCCATCTGTCTTGGGTCTTAAGGTAATTGGTTCCGCACCCATTTTCAATGCGTATCTGGTTTTTTCCAAGGTGAGATGCTGCTGCTTTCCCACAACTGTAAAAAGCGAATAAGCTTCTCCGCAGTATTCACCCTTTCCTATAACTGCAACCTTATACTCGCCTATTTCCCGTATTTCATCTGTCGGCTCGAATTCTTCCTTTTCAAAGTTCAAAACCTTGTAATATGAAACTTCATAGTCCTCAGGCTTTAAGGTATCCTTATCTTCAAGACTCACGTTAGTCACCTGAGGTGTAAACGGCTCGCCCGTTGCCAAAACCAGATAACTATCTAGCTCAACTGTATATTCGGAAATGTCTATTTTTACTTCTTCTTGTTCGGTTGGTTCATTCAGTTCTTCCTGTTCTGCAGCGTAACCAACGCTCACAGTGCCCAGTGCCAGGGTAAGTGCCAAGCAAAGGGTCAAAAAACATACAATATATTTCTTCATTTATTTTTTCCTTGCTACTTCTACGATATCCATGAATTTGCTCATAATGTACTCGTAGTTTTTTCTCTTGTGAGGCACGAGACAATTCGAACAGTCCTTTATGCCATCCTCAGTGTATTTGAAATTGCCGCCGCAGTTTTCGCCCAGAGCATACAGCGGACAGTAGCAGAACAGGCAGTTGAAGTTTTCCTCGTCCTCTGTCTTATGGCAAGGGAAAAATTCGCACTCTCTGTGCTGGAAAAATTTATAGTTTTCAGTTTTTAATTCTTGCATGATGTTCCTCCGTTTCTATATTAATTCAAAAGGCAGAATGCTACCCTACGGTTACGTTTAATATTTCATATTTTTTCATTTGTAAACCTGAAAAAATCAATTTCAAGGCTTTGCAGGATTACAAGGTTTACTTTTTAATCTTCATAATACAGCACCCGGCATATCTATAGCAAAAAAGTAAACCCGACATCATCAGTTTCCAATGGTTTACGGCATTTTCAGGTTTACTTTCTGCATAGAACGGTATCGAAAATAATATTAAGCCCAGATAAAAGTAAACCAAAAAAATATAGTTTCAGCATTTTAGAAGAATTCAGGTTTACTTTCGCCTAAATCAAAACATGCTTGCCATTCAAAAAACGAGTCCGGCACCTAAATTGTTCCTTTACTGATCCGTTTCTATCTGTAAATCCCGTATTTTATCTTTATTCTCTCCAGCTTTTCTATCATAGGATTGCCGATTACGAACATGCATACTGCAGCTGTGACTCCGTGATACAGGTCGTAAGGCAAGCCGGAAATATACAGCAGCCTCAATGTATTAAAGCTGATGTCGTTTCCAGGGATTCCGCTGGATGTGAACATGGCAGCCATGTTCATGATTCCTCCGTATATTATAACAGTTACAAGGAATGTAAACAAGGATAAAGTAAGTCCATCCACAGGAAGTCTTTTCCGCTGAAGCAAAGCTCCCGCCAGAAGCCCGGCCGCTCCAAAGGCATATATTCTCCAGCCCCAGAATGTGGTGTCCTTTCCGGGAACAAAAATATATGTTACATAAGCCAGTATTACTCCCGCAAGGACACACATGACAGGCCCCATGACAATCTTGAAGGTTCTGGATTTCTTTTCTTCCATGGCCGCTGCTGCAGTTGCCTTTCCCTCCTCTCCCAGACTTTCATAGCGGTTTTTCACCGTCACCTTGTTAAAGGTCAGCCCTGCCAGAAACCCCAGGAGTCCCCAGCAAAACATCTGCCACGGTGACCAAGGTCCCTGTCCCATGTAAAAATTACATACAAAACGAGCCAAAGCTCCTACCATAAACCCTGCCTCAGGACCCAGTGCCACACCTGAGATTATGACCATGGCTGTTCCAATCTGAATTGGCACAGTCACATGAAAAAAGATATGAGCCGCAACGGTTATGGCCGTCATCATCGCGATGAGTACTACCTCTCTGGCCTTTGGCTTTCTTTTTTCGAAAATCATAAAGAAAGGCACCATTGTGTATATGATTATAAGGAGGCTGGTTATCATGTAGCGTGCCCCGCCGAAACACAGGGTGCTGACTGCAATAGTGGCAGGCATAAGCGTAAAAATCAGGATGGCAGCCGTTATGGTTCGCTTACGGCTCGCTTTCATCCCTCTTTCATCGCGGTTTGTTCGGTCCATTGAGCCACCTCCTCCCACGTTATACCTTCAGGGAACCATCTTCTCACGATCCGGTTTGCCGAAGTGGTATAAAAGCTGTTCCCGGCAAAGAACTCCTTAGGAGTGCCCTCTGATACCACATCGCCGTCAAAGAACATGGCACACCTGTCCCCATATTCAGCACAAAACTCCACATCGTGGGATACCATGAAAATAGTCACGCCGGAGGTTGTCAGTTTCTTAAGAATTCCTCCCAGAGTTATTTTGAAGAAAGGATCCAGCCCCTTAGTCGGTTCATCCAGCAGGAGAATCTTTGGATCCAGCAAAAGAATTTTACCTAGTGCCAGCCGCTGCTGTTCTCCCCCGGAAAGGTCATAAGGATGGGATTTCCTCAGGTGGGTTATCTCCATCATTTCCAGAGTTTTCTCAATTTTATCTATCTTTTCCTCATCGGATATCTTTTCATAGTAAAGGGCCTCCAGCAGCTCCTCTTCCACGGTTATTTCCGTAAAGAGAGCCTGCGGGTTCTGAGGAAGCATGGCAAGACGCTTATTGAAAAGCTCCTTGAAGTTTTCCTTCTTCACCTTCATTCCGTCCACAACAATGCTGCCGTGCTGAGGCACTACCGCGCCGCTGATGGCTTTAAGGGTGGTCGACTTTCCAACGCCGTTGCCGCCAAGGAGGCAGAACAATTCTCCTTTTTTCACGGAAAGGTTCAAGCCTCTCAGTACATCTCCCGATTCCTTATTGTATTTGAACCAAAGGTCTTTGATTCTGATTATTTCCTCGCCGCTCTGTTCTGCGCCATGCTCCGGCATGCATCCGCTTTCCCCGGTGTCATCCCCAAGAAAGCTCTCCAACCACAGTCTGCCGTCTCTGATGGTAAGAGGCGACATTTCTCTGCCCTCCCGTATATAACGAGGCACTCCCGCCGCTCTGCAGTGTGAATAAATCTTCATCACCGCCGGCATTCCGTAAAACATGGGGTGTCTGTCAGCCGCCGATTCCCCTGCTAGGAAATTTCCTATATTCCAAGGCTCATCATATGCTATGAGTCTGCCCTTGTCCATAACCATAACTTTATCGGCCATAGTAAAGAGCTCTTCCAGCCTGTGCTCCGAAATAATAATTGTCGTACCCAGATCCCTGTTGATTCTATATATAGTTTTCAGGAATTCAGAAGCCGCTATAGGGTCAAGCTGAGATGTAGGCTCGTCCAGAATCAGCACCTTTGGCTGCATTACCATGATTGAAGCCAGATTAAGCAGCTGCTTCTGACCTCCGGAAAGCTCGCTGACGCTCTTTCGAAACCATGTCTGTATGTCAAAAAAGCTTGCCATCTCCGCAACTCTGCGCTTGATTGTTTTGTTATCAAGACCCAGACTTTCCAGTCCGAAAGCCAGTTCGTGCCACACCTTGTCGGTGACAATCTGATTGTCCGGATTCTGCTGCACAAAGCCGATTTCTGCCGCATTCACCCTGTCCTCCATGTCAGCGATTTCCTGACCGTTATATAGAACCTCGCCCTCAAACTGTCCGTAAGGGATGAGATTCTTTTTCAGATGACGAAGCAGAGTACTCTTGCCGCAGCCCGACTTACCGCAAAGCACAACAAAATCCGACTGGTTCACCGTAAAGGAAACATCCTCAAGGGCACGCACAGTCGCCGTCGGATATGTAAAGCTTAAATTTCTAACCTGTATTGTTGCCATTTATTTTCTCCCAATATATCTGTAACCATCGGTATCGCCAGCAGCACCAAATATGCCGCAAAGGTTATTACCGTAAGCATATCCCATTGTCCAAAAACCACCTTAGGATAATAGTAAATCGAGGTTTTGCCGAGGGCGCACCCTGCAGCCGCAATGATACCGCTTATCCCGGTTCCCACCAACAGTACCTTGTCCGTGGGCGTCATCTTAAAGAGATGAAAGCTGGTTCTCCCCGGCAGTCCGTAGCCTCTTGCCTCCATTGAATCCGAAGTTTCTATAGCTGCCTCCAGAGACCAGGAAATCAGTATGGACACCTCTTTGGTAACCTGACGCAGCTTTGCCATGAAGCCTCCTGTAACATGTCTTCCCATACAACGCTGACCCATGGAAATTTCCCTGAATCTGGCCTTGAGCAAAGGAATAAATCTGAAAATCATGGAAAGGGTCAGTCCCAGCACAGGCGCCGCCTTTCCGAAAATATATATGAGCTTGTCCGATGTCATTACCACATTGAAACAGCTGAACCACACTATAATGGAGGAAAGCAGCACCGCCGCCGCCAGTCCGTAAAGCAGTGCCTCCAGCGTTATTCTGCTGTTATTCACATAAAAAAGAACCGTGGCACCGTTATGAGTGAAAAATGTATTTATCACAGCCATTATTACCACGATGGGCAGGGTAACCAGAAAATTGCTCTTTATGGCTTTTTTGCCGTTTAACAGTATGGAATATAGCCACGAAAAAACCAGAGTCGCGGACAGAAAAACCGGGCTCATGGAAAACATGGTTATACCTATGGTAAACAGAAAAAATATCAGGTTCACAGCCGGGTGGCATCCCGCAAAGGTACTGCCTTCTCCCAGTCCGTCCTTAAACATTTTCAATATCGTGTCCTCCGTTTAAGGTGAAAGTCCAGACAATATCTTCGCCGCCCTTTACCTTGCAGTCTGCAGGGTTATCGCTCATAAGCTTTCCGTCCACTGTGTAAACCCAGCAGCTGCCTTCTCCACAGTCGCCGTTTTTAAGGTAACCTATGGCTTCGATTAAACCGTCCTCGGACTTTTTCACCTCTATATTGTTATTTTTGCATATTTTCTCTAATATCTGCAGAACGCTGTCGCCTTCCTTGGCAATGTACTTAAGTCTTGCCAAAGCGATTCCGTCCTCCGGAATGTATTCTGCCAGAGCAGGGTCTGTCAGGATTTCAGGTGCTTCTGCCACCTCGTCACAGCGTATCTGAATATGTACATTGGCCGTATCTTCCTTGCCTGCGTTGATTATGAGCTCCGCTGCGGCTGAAACCACAATAAGTACAGCCAGAACTATGAGGGCCGCCTTGCGCTTAGCCTTGATATCTTTTTCTTTCTTCATTATTATCCCTCCGGGTTGTTTTCTCCGTAGAAAAATTGTACCACGATACAGCCCCAAAAGCAAGGATAGCGGGGGAAGCGCTTTTCAATTCAGCGCTACCACCCCGCAGGATGAAAAGTATCAACCAAAAAAGCTGCAGCCCATCGGCAGTTTAACCACCAATAAGACTGCAGCCCGTTTTTACTGCAATAAAAATACCCTTCTGCGTTCCTCCGACGCATAGAATCTGTTCTCATCTGTGCATGTCTCCTGACTCAGCTATCAACACCTTGCTCACCTTCCCGCACTCTCTCATGGTATCACATCCTGCTGCAGATTACAGCTATGTGACCCAGCGCAGTGGCATCCCAAGCAAAGCTCCTTCATTACAGTGGCGGGACCGTGCCGGATTTTCACCTGCTTCCATCTTAGCTCCGAAACCGCTCGATGGCATATTTCGAAGAACACAGAATCTTCTATTTAAATTACCCCTTAACTATAGCACAAAGAAGGGCTTTTGACAACCCCTTTTTACAGTTTCACTTTCTTCACACTGCTGTATGCTCCGTATACTTTCACACCGTTTACTGTCTTGTAGGCACGGACCTTCACGTAGTAGGTCTTGCCTTTGGAAAGGCCGGTAACCTTCTTTGAAACAGTGCTCCTGCCTGATACGACCACCTTCTTTACATTCTTGGTGAATCCGGAATTGGTCGCCAGAACCACCTGATAGCCTGTGCATGCCGACGATGAAGGGGCCTTTTTCCATGTGACCTTGACAGAAGTTCTTCCGGACTTTACCGCCTTGCTTATGGTCGTCTTGTCAGGGACGGTGTTCTTGTATGCTGCCAGTGTGTAATATGCCTGCTCTGTTGCCATCTGGTTCACTACCGGCTCATATCCTCCCGATGCAGTGTTTACATGCCTGAATCCGCCGGTCTTCTCATCATAGAAGCTGAGAAGGGCATCGACAAGGGACTTGCCGTTTTTCTTGAAACGGCTGTCTGTATTCGGGTTGATACCAACAGAAGTCAGACCGCAGATGGCCTGCGAAATGCTTTCGGAACTGGATGCACCCCATGCGGTATATCCTCCGTCAGAGTTCTGCATTGATGAAAGGCACTTTACCGCCTTATCCAAAGCCGCCTTCACCTTCGTCTGCGACCTGTAAGGTGCAAGGGCTGTCATGGCCATTCCAGTAAGGTCAGGGTCTCCCTTAAGCTGTGCCTTCTGCTTCGCATTTTCTGACGCATCACTGCTTTCGGAGTAATAAAGGTTCCAGCCGCCGTCGTCAAGCTGATTACTGAGGATATAGTTTATGAGCTTTTGGCGAGTCGTCACATTTTCGATGCCCGAAACCTCAGGAATATCATAATTCCCTGCGTCCAGGGCTCTCAGTGCCCAGATGGGACCGTTGATTCCCTGCCATACCACGCTGTCAAAATCGGCAAGCTTTTCCACCATGTTATAGCCTGCAATGTCCGTCGGGTTAAGGCCCAGTGCGGCATATGCCACGATGACTCTGGAATACTCTGTGTACTTGCGGTCATGAAGCTGTCCGGGAACTCCGCGGTAGCCCTCCCTGACTGCCTTCTCTACACTTGCCTGATATTTTGCGATGTATTCATCAGACATGGGATAGCCTGCCTGTGCAAGGCCGTACATTACCCACTCGCCGCCGATACTGCCAAATATGGGTTCCGTTACTGTCTCATAGATGTAATCGCCGCATTTTTCGAAGGCTTCTGTTATCTTGCCCTGTGAAGCCGCTGACGCAAAGCCCGATGCCCCGAATGTCATGGTCAGAGCAAGGGTCATAATCAGAAGCAGTGATACTATTCTCTTTTTCATTCTTTTTTCTCCTTTCCTTTAAACACTCCTTTTATGACATGGAATTGTCCCCTACGTCTTTTCCAAGGTCGCAGGTGTATACCCATTCGATAACGTCTCCGTCGCTCAGATAGTATGATGAGCAGCCGTAGTTCGGGAACCAGCCGTTAACCTTGTACATCCAGCCTGAAAGATTGCCTCCGTCGAACTCGTAGAGATAATTGATGCCTTCTATGTAATATGATTCGTATATCGGGGTGTAGCTGAATTCCAGCTGTATGTCGTTGTTTCTGCAAAGGGTATTAAGCGCATCGAAAACCGTGTTGTCCGTGGTTCCCTTGTAGGTGGACCTCTCCAGTATGGTTCCGTCCGCCGGGATATAGTCCTCAATGGCCGGGTTCTCCAGCTTGCTCATATCCGAGGAAAGGGTGTCGCAGCGGATTTCCAGAGTGACGGTTACAGGCTTAGGCTCTTTTGGCCTGAGGGCCGCATTGCCGCCGTTTGATGCGGTAAAGTCTTCGCTGTTATCTACCTTCACATCGGAGGGGTAGATTTTTTCCTTCTCCTCGTCAGTCAGCTGGGAAAGCTCTTCCGCCTGCTTTTCTGCTTCTTTCTTGGATTCACTTCCATCTGCAATGCTGTCTTCCCCCTCATCTGTGATGTTTTCAACAACCTCACTTTTTTCTGTATCTGAATCTGTGTCTGAATCTGCGTCTGAAGACGAATCGTCTTGCTGGTCTGTTACTATGTTTCCCTGTCCGTCAGGCAGCTTGGCATCTTTTCCCTCTATGGAAAGACCGG
>CALZOZ010000062.1 GCA_945828095.1 uncultured Clostridia bacterium | reverse complement strand
ACAATGGAGGAGAGATATGAAAAAATTTCTGACGACAATAATGTGCATAATGCTGATGCTGGCCTTTACGGCATGTGGCGGCAACGAAAGGACCGAAACAGAGCCGGGTAACATAAGCCTTGGCCTTTCCACAGCAGAAAACGACATAGAATATATGCAGGCCAGCGACCTTTCTGTCTTCGGACTGGAAAAGGCTGAAAACTGTACACTTACGCTTGACTTCACCGATAGCGAAAGTGCAGAAGAAGGATTCATAGTTTCAGGCACAGGTACACTTAATCTGAACGGGGAAGAATACGATTTTAACATAGAAGACCAGACGCTGCTATGTATTGAAGTAAGCGAAGAAAATACCGTGTACAGCGGTATACTGGACTCAGCCATAAGCATTGGGAACGGAGAAAAGCAGGAAATATCCATCGATTTTACAGCTAACAGAGACTTTTCGCAGGCGGTGGCCACAGTATCGGCAGACGGAGGATATCTTTTCTTTGGAGATGTGTTTGACGATTACCTGGAGTATTTTAACATGATATTGTCACAGATGGCACAAGATGGACAGGAGTAACCATGGCAAAGAGAAATTTATATCTGAAAACAACACCGGTGGAGGAAGCCGGTGAAAAATATATGCAGGCACTTGAGGAAGCTGGATGTCTGAAACCGCAGACTGAAATGACAGATACTTATGAGTCTCTGGGGAGAATTACGGTAGAACCTGTATTTGCAAAGTGCTGTTCACCTCTTTTCAATGCGGCGGCTATGGACGGAATTGCTGTAAAATCCACGGAAACAGCAGGTGCAAGCGAGGAAAGGCCCCTTACTCTGGAGCCGGGTACAGAATATAAGATTATAGATACGGGAGATCCAATCAGGGCTCCCTTTGATGCGGTAGTTATGGCAGAGGATGTGACCGAAGAGGTCGGCAGCGACAGGGTAATGATTACCCGTTCCGTTCCGGGCTGGCAGCATGTAAGACCTATCGGAGAAGACATAGCAGCAGGAGAAATGCTTTTGCCGAGCCATCACAGGATAAGACCGGTGGACATAGGGGTTCTTCTTGCGGGAGGGATTCTGAGCCTTAAAGCATTTAAAAAACCGCAGGTATCCATTATTCCTACGGGAACTGAGATAATCATGCCCCACGAAAATCCTGCAGAAGGTGACATAATCGACTCCAACTCGGGCATGTTTGCGGCTATGGTGGCAGAAGCGGGCGGCATACCGCATAGATGCGGCATAGTGCCTGATGACTATGAACAGATAAAAAAAACAGTACTTCGGGAAATAAAAAACAGCGATATGGTGATCATAAATGCCGGTTCAAGTGCAGGAACAGAGGATTACACTGTCCATGTTCTTCGTGAGATAGGAGATGTCATAATACATGGTGTTGCAATGAAGCCTGGGAAGCCGGTTATTCTGGCCATAGTGCAAGGAAAGCCAGTAATAGGACTGCCGGGATATCCTGTGAGTGCATACCTGGCCTTTGAGAATTTCGTGGAGCCTGTATTGCAGAAAATATCGGGAAGTAACCGGGGCAGCCGGAACACAGCACGAAAGACGGTGAAAGCTGTTCTTTCCAAACGTATTGTTTCATCTCTGAAGCATAGAGAGTATGTCCGGGTAAAGGTGGGTAAAGTAGGCGACAAATTTGTCTGCGCACCATTGGCCAGAGGAGCGGGAGCGGCGATGAGTCTTGTGCGTGCCGACGGATTCTGCGTAATACCTCAGGAAAGCGAGGGTTTTGAGGCAGGAGAGACTGTAGACGTGGAGCTTTACACTGACATTGCTCAGATAGAAAACACACTTGTTTCCATAGGCAGCCATGACATGATAATAGATGTGATGAACGACATGATGGCGGAGCGTTTTCCGGGAATGAACCTTTCGGGGACCCATGTAGGCAGCATGGGCGGTCTTATGGCTCTTTCCCGAGGAGAGACAGTAATTGCACCCACCCATCTTCTTGACGAGGAGACCGGTGAATATAACATATCATACATAGAGAAAATTTTCCCGGGAGAGAAGATGGCTCTGATAAAGGGAGTTGACAGAATACAGGGAATTATGGTAAAAAAGGACAACCCTCTAAATATCAAAGGGGTGGAAGACCTGACAAGAGCTCGCTATGTTAACAGACAGAGAGGTGCAGGCACAAGAGTGCTTCTCGATTACAAGCTGAAGCAGGCAGGAATCACCCCTGACATGATAAACGGATACGACAAGGAGGCAGCAACTCATATGGCTGTGGCGGCTTTGGTAGCCTCTGAGGAAATCGATGCGGGAATGGGTATCAAACCGGCAGCTGACGCCATGGGGCTGGACTTTATTGAGGTAGGTACAGAGGAATACGATTTTGCAATAAGGCAGGAGAATCTGGAACTTCCACAGGTAAAGGCTTTCAGGCAGATTCTCCAAAGCGAAGAATTTCATGAGAAACTGGAAAAAATGGGAGGCTACGGATGGCATCAGGCAGGGCGCATTGTAATGATAAAGGGATAAGAGATAGGAGATAACAGACAGATGAACAAACAGAACATTTTAATTGCAGAAGACGATGCAGATATCAGGGGACTTTTGAAGCTTTATCTGGAGAGCGAGGGCTTTGCGGTGACATGTGCAGATAACGGCCCGGATGCCCTTAAGCTGGCTGAAACCACGTCGCCTCAGCTTGCCATATTGGACATAATGATGCCGGGACTCAACGGATTGGAACTGACACAGAAGCTACGGGAGCGCACCGCCATGCCAATAATGATTTTGTCTGCAAGAGACCGGGATCAAGATAAGATACTAGGGCTGAATATAGGTGCTGATGATTATATGACCAAGCCTTTCAACCCGCTTGAGGTAGTCGCCAGGGTAAAGGCACTGCTCAGGAGATCAGGCTCTGCTTCAGACAGAATAAAGGTCGGAATATTCGAACTGGATCTTTCTAATCATACGGTGGAAAAAAATGGGCATCCAGTGCAGCTTACGCCTATGGAGTACAAAATTCTGGCTAGACTCATGAAGTCACCGGGCAGAATATATACGAAGGTGCAGCTTTATGAAAGCATCTGCGGCGAGTATTTTGAAAGCGATGATAACACTATCATGGTACATATTTCTCGAATCAGAGAAAAAGTCGAGGACGACCCAAAAAGACCTGTTCATCTGATAACAGTAAGAGGGGTGGGATACAAATTTGAAGAATAATCGCAGAAAAGGACGTCTGGTAACTTTGCTTGCAAAGGGATACTTAGGATTTACTCTGGCTCTTATAGTTATTTCTCTTTTTGTATCCTGGCTTAGCGAAGCTTATTTTGACTGGCTTTCAAGGATACCTAATATAGATGCTTTGGTAATTGACAGTAAAATGCAGCAGGGAGAATATGGGGATATACAGACGAGAAAGTATCTGGGAAAGGATGGCGGGTTTGCTGTTGTAACTGAAGACGGCAGGATAATATTTGACTCCACCGGCAGCATCAAAAGAAATTTTACCCCGGGAGAACTGAGTTGTATACAGCCATATGAGGAACAGTCCTATATAAATTATGTAAGCTTTACAAACGAAGACGGCAGAAAGGAGCACCTTCTCACAAAATTTATTTTCAATGAAAACGGTGATACGGAGGAACAGGTGCTTATTCTCGATGAGAATTATGTGGTCTTGGAAGGAAGCTTTGGAGACGGTCACACATACTATACACCTGCAGAGTTTGATTATCTCACAAGTCAGTACTCTGAGGGACCTGTATATATTAAATGTGACATTTCAGGACTGGTATCAGGTGAAGATTCCCGGCATCAGGCAAAATATCTGGTTGTAATGTCATATGATGAATCTTTTGATTCCTATCAGATAATGTATGCCAAGGCGGACAGAGTATTTCTGCTGATGATTCCTCTATATATGCTGGCAATAGTATCTTTCCTGATTTGGATGAACAGAAAAATAAAGAAACCTCTGGTAGAACTTAATAACGCGGTAGACCAGCTGGCCAGCGGAGGAAAGGTTAGACTGGGAGAAATGGAAGGACCATGGGAAATCCGGATGATTGGAAGCAACATGGACAGAATGGCCGATATGCTGGCAGAAAGTGAAGCGGACAGAAAAAAGCTTGACGACGAGAGACAGCGCCTTCTGGCTGACATATCCCATGACTTAAAGACTCCTATTACTGTAATTTCAGGATACACGAAGGCCATCAGAGACGGAAAAGTTCCGCCGGAAAAAATAAATAACTATCTTGAACTTATCGACAGCAGGGCAGAGGAACTTAACAGGCTGGTTAATTCCTTCCATGAATACAGCAAGGTTGAGCACCCTGAGTTTGCACTGAACCCTGAGGAGACTGATATATGTGAATTCATGCGTGGATATCTGGCAGACAGATATGATGAGATAGAAATTTCTGGCTTTTCCCTTAATGCTATGATTCCGGAAAGGGTTGTCTGGTGCAGCCTGGACAGCTATCAGATGCGGCGTGCTCTGGACAACATTCTGTATAATTCCATTAAGCATAACGGTTTAGGTACGGTGATAGCTGTTGGAGTAACTGAGCTTGAAGAGGCTGAAGAAGGCAAACAGGGCCAGGTAAGAATCGTCGTTGCAGACAACGGAACCGGAATATCACGGGAGGCGGGGGAAAACATCTTCGAGCCTTTCGTAACTGGGGACAAGTCCAGAAGCGGAGATGGAAGCGGTCTGGGACTCGCTATAACAAAAAGAATCGTAACAGCACATGGCGGTACCATAAAGCTTTGCGAACCGAGACCTGATGGTTTCAGCACAGAGTTTGAGATCATACTTCCGACGCATCTGAGATAATCGAAACCTTTCTTAAGAAATCTTAAGATTACTTTAATGGAGTTTAAAGAAAATCATGGTATTATGTATAATGCAGAAAGGAGTCGGATTATGGGAGAGGAACTTCTAAGGCAAAAGCCTGTTATACAGGTACAGAAGCTTCGAAAGGAATACATAATGGGGGAAGAGAGAGTTGTTGCACTTAAGAACATCAATCTCTCAATAAATCGCGGAGAAATATGCTGTATTTTCGGCACATCAGGCTCCGGTAAAAGTACATTGCTCAATCAGCTTGCAGGTCTGGAAAAGCCTACGCGGGGACGGGTGCTTATAGGGGGAGTGCCTGTGTCAAGCCTTGATGAAAACGGTCTGGCCGCTTTCAGACAGAGACACGTAGGCTTTGTGTTTCAGTCCTACAATCTGCTGCCTGAGCTGACTGCAGTAGAAAACGTGGCCATGCCTCTCATGTTCAGGGGAGTTCCCAAGGACATCAGAGAGCGTGAGGCCAAGAAAATGCTTTGCAGGGTAGGACTTCACAACAGGATGAATCATTTTCCGGGACAGATGTCCGGAGGTCAGCAGCAGAGGGCAGGAATTGCAAGGGCATTTATAACGCGGCCGGATATTGTATTTGCCGATGAACCCACAGGAAACCTGGATTCCAAGACTACCAAAGAAGTAATGGAAATGATAAGAAAATTTGCGAGAACCTTTCACCAGACAATAGTGCTGGTTTCTCATGATCCTGAGATGACCGAGTACGCGGACAGAATAGTAACTTTGGTGGATGGCGAGATAATCAGTGATGTTAAGACAGAAAATTATTGTAAGGGGGAAACCAGATGAATAACTTGTTAAGAAAAAGTTTTATATTAACCATGGTTATTGCCATGGTTTTAACTATGTTTGCAGCCTTCAGTATAACGGAGGATGCTTCGGCGTCTTCAAGTGAACTGGTGGTGACTGGGTATACAGTTACATCTGCCAATGGAACAGCTATAAGCCGAATCACAAAAGGGAGCAAGGTAAATGTGACCATGCACCTAAAACACACCCAGACTACGGCAAGTGACATCGGGTACAATCCGGACGGACTGCAGATTTCCCGTAGAGTTGACAGCTTCAGCGGAGGCGATAATCCTGAAGTTTCCAAGATTTCAGGAGGATTGCTTGAATTTGATTTAAAAGTATCAAATCTTACATACAAAGGTACGGGCAATTCTCTTAAGCTGATGGTAGGTTACAACGGACTTGCCGGTGCACAGGATAATATTGAGATACCTATTACCGAGTGCAAAGAATACGAAGAACCTACATATGAACCTGTAGAACCGCCTACACCGGATCCTATTCCGGCACCGAAGGCTATAATCAGCAGAAACGAACTGGCAGATTCAATCAAGCCTAATCAGGAAATCACTGTTACCGTTTTTGTCAAGAATACGGGAAGTACTACCATGCAGTCTCCGGTAATTCAGTTTACACCTTCCGACAGTCTCATGCTGCCGGGCTCAAGCTCAATGACGCAGCTGAATAATATTGCTCCGGGAAAGACCGAAAGTGTTAATATAAAGGTACGTGCTATGGATACTATTTCAGGAGCCAACCAGTATATAGATGCGGCACTGAGTTTTGACTTTCATAACAGAGTAAATCTGACTTCTGGAACGGCTGAAGGAAAAATAATCATTCCAGCCAAGGTCAAAAAAACAGAAGAACCGGATGCAAACACTGTGGACAGTCCTGTACCTAACATTATCATAACAAGATTTGATTACGGTGGGGCATCTGTTGCCGCAGGCTCCGGATTTAATCTCAGTTTTAAATTTAAAAATACAAACAGCAAGATTTCTGTAGAAAATCTTGTTGCCACCGTGGAAGGCAGTGAAGGACTTACACTAAACGGCTCATCAAACACATTTTATTTTGAAAAAGTTGGAGCCGGCAGTCAAAAGACAATAAGGGTGCCTATGAAGGCGTCAAGAACTATTACCGGAAGCGCCCAGCCGGTGTCAGTGTCCTTTAAATATGAATATGTGGATAAGGGCAAGCGTACACCTGTTACATCTGAACAGAAAATCACCGTCCCGGTTTATCAGCCGGATAGATTTGAAATCAGCAAGCCTACCTTGCCTGTAGTGGTTTATGCAGGTGAGGAAACAAGCCTGAGTATGAATTATGTGAATAAGAGCAAAGGCGAGATTTCCAACGTAGAGGCTGAAATAGAAGGCAACATTGAAAGCGTTACACCTTTCCAGAACATTGGCAATCTTGAGCCGGGAAAGAGCGGAACTATTGTATTTGCTGTAACTGCGCTTGAACCGGGCGAAGCTGAATTTACTATTAAGGTTACATATGAAGACGGAAACGGAGATTCCAAGACCAGAGAATTCCCCGTGGTGCTGAATGTGGAAGCCATGGATTATCCTGACCCGGGCATGGATGAGCCTATGCCGGAGACTGAAGAAGGCGGTGGAGTAAGCTGGCCGCTGATTATCGGTATTATTATCGCTGTTGCAGCTGCATCCTTTATCATTATCAAAAAGAAGAGGAAAGCCTCAGCTGCAAAGAAGGAAGCGGAGATGTGGGATAGCTGGGATGATGATATGGATGCCACCAATGAAACATCTTCAGCTGCGGAGGAAAAGAAATGAGACTGGCGGACATAGGCAAAATGTGCATTGATAACCTGAAGCGGCGTAAGGGCAGAACCATACTCACTGTGCTGGGAGTTTTTATCGGTTGCACATCAATTGTCGTTATGGTATCAATAGGTGCCGGAATGAAGGAATCCCAGGACAAAATGCTTGCTGAAATGGGAGACCTGTCCATAATAGAGGTGTCTCAGGGTATGAATGAAAACGGCACACAGTCCAAGCTTGACGATGCAGCAGTTAAGTCTTTCCGCGAGATGGACGGCGTGGCAGCCGTTATGCCGAAGGTTTCTATGGATGAATTTTCTGTGAGTATGAAAGCAGGAATAAACGATAGATATAAATGTGACTGGGGCTCAATCGTTGGTGTTGATACATCCGTTATGGCTGATATGGGGTTTGAACTGACGGAGGGTGAATTTCCCGCCAAGGGTCTTAATCAGGCTGTGGGAGGACAATTTCTAGCATATAATTTCGTGGATTCCCTTATGCCCGAAGGACGAAATCAGGTGGACAGATGGTCCGCATATGATGAAAACGGCAAGCCGACCGAGCTCCCGGATCCCTTCTTCGACATTCTTAAAACACCTATAACTCTGGAATTAAGTACAGGCGATACCAACCAGACACCGTACAAAAAGACCTTAAATATATCAGGGACGCTTAAGGAGGATTACGGAAAGGGATGGGAGACCTCCGAAGGAGTCATAATGAATATTGAAGATCTCAAGAATATGATTTCAGAGATTAAGGGTACATCTGCTGCTAAATTCAGTTATTCCCAGGTTCTGGTAAAGGCCGCCGATATAAGCAAGGTGGCGGATATAGAAAGCAGTATCAAGTCTATGGGGTATTATACATACTCGATGCAGAGTATGCGCGAAAGCATGGAGAAAAGTGCTCGTCAGGTCCAGCTGATGCTAGGCGGTCTGGGTGCAATTTCCCTTTTCGTAGCAGCCATAGGAATTACCAATACCATGATTATGTCCATTTCCGAGAGAACTCGTGAAATCGGAATTATGAAGGCTTTAGGGTGTTATGTACGCGATATCAGGCTGCTTTTCCTTATGGAGGCAGGCACTATAGGACTGCTTGGTGGAATAATCGGGCTGATTTTCAGCCTGCTGATTTCTGTAGGAATAAATCTTTTTGCCATGGGTGCCATGGGCGGAGGAGGCATTACCGCACAGACCGTATTGCAGGCTCTCATAGGCGGAGAGGAAGTGAGCAGAGTGTCGGCTATTTCTCCTGGGCTTATGCTTTTTGCCATCGTTTTCTCAGTGTTTGTGGGACTGGTCTCTGGGTATTATCCTGCTAACAAGGCGGTTAAAATACCGGCCCTTGAGGCGATTAAACATGAATAAAGAGTAAAGTGGTTTATCATATAAAGAAGCGGTCGGGTTTATACAGCCCGGCCGTTTTTCTAAGCGTTTTCTATAATTTTGTATCCTCTGATGCTGATTGTTTCGGCAGTGATGGGTTCACCCACACCGTCCTGTTGTTGGTAAATATGACCATGCCGGGCTTGGCACCGGCGGGTTTTTTAACGTACTTTACAGGCACATAGTCTACAGGCACGTTCTCTGATGTTCTAGCCTTGCTGTGGTAAGCGGCGATGGCTGCTGCCTCGAATATTGCTTCTTCGTCAAGTTCCTGTCCGCCGCTTTGCACTATAACGTGAGAGCCCGGGATGTCCTTGGTATGAAGCCAGAGGTCGCGGCTGCCTGCAGTTTTTAAAGTCAGGTAGTCGTTTTCTTTGTTATTTTTGCCCACCAGCACTGTCATGCCGTTGGAAAGGGTGTAGCGGTGAGGGGCAGGCTTGTATTTCTTTTCCTTAAAACCTCCCTGCTGTTTGCGGCGGCGCACATAGCCGGTCTCAACAAGCTCACTCCTTATGGATTCTATTTCGTTTACATCATCAGTGTTTTCCAGGAAAGAAAGTACGGATTCGAGGTAATTGATTTCACTTTCGTTTTCTTCCAGCTGGATCTGCTTTTCTTTTACCGCGGTCTTGGCTTTGCCGTATTTCTTGAAGTAGTGCTGGGCGTTCTTTGCCGGCGACTGTTTTACATCAAGAGGTATGGTTATCGTAGAACCGTCGTAGTAATTGATGACTTCCACCGATTTCATGCCCGGCTTTACCAGGTGTATGTTGGCGGTGAGAAGCTCTCCGTACAGACGCAGGTCTTCGGAGTTTTCAGCCTTCAGAATATCCTCGGAAAGACGTTTTTTCTTCAGATACATCTTGTCAAGGGCTGCGTTTACCGCCTTAATCAGGTCGTGGGATTTCTGACGACCCTGGTTGGAAGATTCCTTCCTTCCGAAATAGAATTCAAGAGCCTGACTGAGACTGTCGAATTCCATAGTCTTGCAGTTTTCCTCAAGATCCGCAAGGGGCACGGGGTAAAAGTCAACAGGGGTCTCTTTTTCGTCGAGATAAACAAAACTTTTGCCGGAAGCACCGTCCTCAATTTTATCCTTTACACCGCAGAAATATTCCCAGCGGTTCGTATCGTGACTTGCCAGTTCATCGGCAAAGGAAGGGGCAATGCCGCCTACACTTCTTAAAATGGTTTTGCCGTCGGCAGGTAGGGCATTAAGCTGCTCCTCAGTAATTTCGCGGAAAGGAATTTTGTCCTGTTCTGGGGGATACTGGTATATCATGCCCGGCAGAATCTGGCGTACTCTATTCACGTCAAAGGATACTCTCTTGATAGAATCGATGATTTTGCCCGTTGCAATGTCAGTGAGAATAATATTGCTGTGCTTGCCCATGATTTCAAAGATCAGTTTCTTTGAAACGGTAAAGCCTAGCTCGTTGAGGGTCTCTATGGAAATCTCTATTATTCTTTCTGAGCCTTTCTGCTCAACAGCTATAATGCGGCCGCCCTGAAGGTGCTTTCTCAGAAGCATGCAGAAAGCCAGGGGGGCAGGGGGATTCACCGGGTTTTCCTCGATAAAGTGAACCCTTGCGTGGGCAGAGCCTGCAGAGGCGAACAGCTTACAATTGCCTGTCTTTGTGTGAATATTAAAAACCAGTTCGTCAGCTTCCGGCTGATAAACCTTTTCGATCTTTCCCATAAATATTTTTTCGTTTATTTCCTGCACCATGGCGCGGGTAACAATTCCGTCAAATGCCATATTTTTCTCCTCGTATGTTGTTTGCGTATATTAGTATATCATATTTCAGGTTGTTTTTTCCACGAAAATCGTGTACAATCAAACGGTAATCATACGAAAAAAGAAATGAGAGGTAAAAAACGGTATGATAAAAAGCATGACAGGTTTCGGAAGAGGCGAATATACAGACGGAAAACGCAGCATAATAGCAGAAATCAAGTCGGTAAACCACCGCTACTCGGACATAACCATTAAAATGCCGAGACGCTATACCTTTGCTGAGGATAAGATTAAGAATGCGGTAAAGGATAAAATCCGTCGCGGTAAGGTTGATGTATCCATAATCGTGGAAAACATCACTGAAAATGATGTAAATATCAAGCTCAACAGTATGCTGGCAAAGCAGTACTATGATAATCTTACTGAGCTCCGCGGTGAGTTTGACCTGAGCGGAGACATTTCCCTGCAGTTCCTTGCGTCACTGCCTGACGTTATGAAAGCTATCCCGGATGTGGAGGACGAAGAAGAAATTACAAAGGCAATTTTAGTATCTGTTTCTGAGGCAGCTGCAAATCTTGAGAAAATGAGAGCGGTTGAAGGCGAAAAGCTTGCAGAGGATCTTATTGCCAAGGGTGCATATATTAAAGAAATACTGGACAAGATTGCAGAACGTGCACCGCAGGTTGTGACAGACTATACGGCCAAGCTTAAGGACAGAATTCAGGAACTGGTCGGCTCAAGCGTTCAGGTGCCCGAGGACAGAATCCTGGTGGAGGCAGCTGTTTTTGCGGACAAGTGCGCCATCGACGAGGAGATAACCCGTCTGAACAGCCACCTGGTGCAGCTTAAAAATATAATTGAAAAGAGCAGCCAGCCTGACGGCAAAAAGCTTGACTTCCTGGTGCAGGAAATGAACCGTGAGGCAAACACCATCGGCTCCAAGGCCAACGATATAACCATCACAAACTACATGCTTGAAATAAAGAGCGAGATAGAAAAAATCAGGGAACAGGTGCAGAATATCGAGTAAAAGTGAGTAATCAGGTATTACCCCTTGAAAAATCTGCAAAACTGTGTTAAAAT
>CALZOZ010000061.1 GCA_945828095.1 uncultured Clostridia bacterium | reverse complement strand
GGCACGCCGCCAGCGTTCATCCTGAGCCAGGATCAAACTCTTAATTAAATGGTATATTTAAAGCCGAAGCTTTTAATATCTTCTTAAAAGTTCTTCTCTGATTTCTCAGATAAACGCACTCTGCGTTTCGCTAATTCGTTTCGAATTATTGTTTTAAGAAATTGTCGGAAACTATCCGCTCAATCGTCTTACCGATTTTGCTGATTGTTTCATAAAAATTTATTTGACTAAATTTCTACACTATGAAGTTTTCAAGGTTCATTGCGGTTTTTTCACCGCCGCTCCGCACTCAAGCGGAACATTTAACATCTTAGCACATCTACCCGCTTTTGTCAAGCACTTTTTTAACTTTTTTCGAAGTTTTTCGAGGCTTGATTCGCTTCGTTTCTTATGCTGTTTTGCGGCCGGTTATTTCCGACAGCTTGTCTATATTACCACCCTTTGCTCTTTATGTCAAGCACTTTTTTAACTTTTTTAAAGTTTTTATTCTGCCTGACGAGCTTTGTTTATGTGGTAAGCTGTGCTGTTTGCGACAGCTTGACTATATTACCACCCTTTCCCCTCATTGTCAACACCTTTTTTGATTTTTTTCGACAAAAATCGAGAAACATTTCAAGGCACTATTCAGGGGCGCTATTCAGCGCACTTTTCTTCCTTATATAGTCCCATGGCTACATACATGATCAGAGCTATTAAATTCCATACTGCAAAGAAGCAATACACTCCTCTTGCACTGAATGCATCAAGCATGATTCCTCCGATAAAGGTACATACAATGGTGCTCAGGTTATTACCCACTGCATAGAATGTGGACACTGCCATGCTTGCAAGGCGCGGCTCAACCACTTTGCTGAAGTATCTGACCAGTTCCACCAATATTATACCGTTGGACATTCCCTGCAGGAAAAACGTTCCCAGCATAAGCTGCCAGCTCGGTCCCGTGGCATAGAAGGCAAAGCGGAAAGTGCATACCCCTATTGCAAACAGTAGAAGTTTTTCCGATGATACTTTTTTATTGATTACAGGTATGAGGAACATAAACGGTGCCTCGCTTCCGGCCATAAGCAGAAATGCAAGACCGATACCGCCCAGGCTGCCGCCCCCTTCCCTGAACAGATATCCGAAATATGTGCTGTTCCCCACATTTGTTCCCATGAGGAAAAAGGCACACAGCAGCAGGCGCACATATTTTTTGTTTTTAAACAGTTCTGAAGCTTTTATTTTCTTTTCCGGTGAACTGTAGTGTTTAGGCTCTTTTAACCCCATGACAATAAATATGGCTATGAAAAAGGCTGCAGAATAAATATAGAATATGATTCCAAGTCCATGAGTCTCAGCATAATGTCCCGCAAAATATACAGCCAGCGCATATCCAAGTGCTCCTGCAGCTCGAACCACTGCAAAGCTGTTGTCACTTTCCATAACCAGCGAATCACATAAGCCGTGAACAGGTCCCTGGAAGAAATACATCACGGAATAAATCATTGCATATATAATGAAGACCTTTGTGGAAAGACCGGCCAGCGACATTACCGCCGCCCCTGCAAACATAACTGCAATAACCATTTTTTTGTGGGATGCGTTAGCATAGACCTTTCCCCAGAACATTCCGCCCAGAACGGCTGCTGCAGTACCCAGAGATGTTACGGTTCCAACCTGAGTTCCCGAAAAACCGATGGAGCTCAGATATTGCCCTATCAGAGGACATAGAACTCCCAGAGGACAATATATAAAAAAGTAAAGCATAAAACATCTGACCATTTTTTCACTCCTGCTGTTTTTATTTAAAAAAATAGTATAACAAATCTTCAGGCAGCAAACAATAACAAGTATTGAATTATATTGATTTGGAGGTGCTGCCGTGTTAATTGTAGCAATAAGAACCTTTGTCCTTTACATTATTGTACTGATAGCTGTAAGGATTATGGGAAAATCTGAACTTTCCAAGATGTCCCCCTTTCAGCTTGTAATTGTATTCATGATAGCCGAGCTGGCCGCAATGCCCATCGACGACCCCACCACTTCGCTGATTAACGGAGTTATGGCCATCTTTACACTGATGCTGCTTCAAGTGCTTATATCCTTTCTCTCAATCAAGAGCGAAAAGTTTAAAAATCTGGTTTCGGGAAAGCCTAGCATCCTCATTGAAAAAGGAAAGCTTAATATAAAGGAATTGAGCAAGCTTCGCATCACCAGCACTGATCTGCTGGAACAGCTTCGCCTGGAAAACTGTCCCTCTCTGAGCAATGTGGAATATGCCATTATGGAATCCAACGGCCAGCTGACTGTTATACCCAAGGCTGAAGAAAAGCCTCTTACCCCTAAGGATATGGGATTGACGGTGAACGAAGGACTCCTGCCCATGATTGTGATTTCAGACGGAACCCTTTATGTAAAAAATCTGCTTGTTGCAGGCATCAGTGAGGAAATGTTCAGGCAAAAGCTGGCCGGCGCAGGTATATCATCATACGAGAATATTTTTCTGGCCTTTTATGATGAAAACAAGGTTTTTCACGTGTACCTTCATTCGGAAAACACCAAGCCTTTTGCTGCGGAGGTGAAGATATGAGAGACCTGATTATTTCTATTGTGGCAGTAGCACTGCTTATAGGCACATGGCTTGTATTCTTTGATTATTCATCAGATAACATCGACTCCTACACCTATACAATCAAAAAAGAAATACTACCCGCCGTGGAAGCCGAGCAATGGGAAGAAAGCAAACAGCTTATTAAAAGTCTGAATAAAGACTGGCACAAATATAAAAAGGTCGCTCTGCTCTTTCTGGACACCCAGACGGTCAACGAAATCGACTATACACTGGCCAGGTCCATTAAATACGTGAAAGCAGAGGATGTATCCAACTCGTCAGGTGAACTCAATGCCATGATCGAGCAGCTGAAGTTCCTCAAAAAGAACGATGAGGTGTCTGCCGCAAATATTCTTTAATCGTAAAAGTAAAAAAGGCCATCGCTGGCCTTTTTTACTGAATTATTTCATACATTTTTGTTGCGGCTTCTTTTTTACAAGATTCGCAAAGTTCCAAAACCCGGGCTGACACCGAACTGTTGCCAAATTCGATATGGATGATATCACCCACTTTGACCTCAGTGCCGGCTTTTGCGGGCTTGCCGTTTATGGAAATACGCCCCTGATCACAAGCTTCTTTCGCTACGGTTCGCCGTTTTATCAGTCTGGAATTTTTAAGAAATTTATCGATTCTCATAACGCCTTTCATAAACCTATAATGAGCTATTAGGTTTAATTTTTTTTCGGTCCGAAGACCGTGTTATAAAAAAGGTAATTTCTTACCTTAATTATCGATATTAATCAATAATCAATTGATATTAGTATGCTGACTATTTATTTACAGCATCCTTTAAAGCCTTACCAGCCTTAAAAGTAGGAGCCTTTGATGCAGCAATTTCGATGATTTCTTCAGGCTGTCTAGGATTTCTTCCCTGTCTTGCCTTTCTTTCCTTTGTTTCGAAAGTACCGAAACCGATTAACTGTACCTTATCACCTTTAACTAATGCTTCTTCAATGCTTGCAACTAAAGCATTGATAGCTGCTTCTGCATCCTTCTTAGTAAAATTAGTTTTCTCTGCTACTGCAGCTACTAATTCAGCCTTGTTCATTTAAAGTTCCTCCTTCATAATCTAACATAATATAATCCTAGTACATAATTACACGGAACGCTCCGATTTCTTGGCTTCGTTCCATAACTCGTCCATTTCAGACAGGCTCATATCCTCAAGAGCCTTGCCGCAAGCCAAAGCACTATCTTCAATATGAGTAAACCTTCTTATGAACTTGTCTATAGTATAATCCAAAGATGCCTCCGGGTCAATGCCTAAAAAGCGAGAAACGTTAACAACCGAAAAAAGCAGGTCACCAAGTTCCTCCTCCAAAGCCTTCTTATCCACGGTTTCAGCTTTACAGCACTCCGTCAACTCACGAGTCTCCTCGCGAACCTTATCAAAGGCCCCCGAAACATCATCCCAATCGAATCCTACATCTGCTGCCTTCTTCTGAACCTTATAGGCTCTCGTCAGTGCAGGCAGAGCTCTAGGCACCTTAGCAAGTCGAGAAGCTGTCTTAGTTTCACCTCTCTCCTTTTCTTTGATATTTTCCCATTTTTCAAGGACTTTGTCAATAGATTTTGGTGTATTATTTGTGTTTTCCTGCAAAAAAACATGAGGGTGACGACGAATCATCTTTTCGCATTCTTCGTTAATCACATCCTTGAGGTCGAAATTGCTCGCTTCTTCTCCTAAAATGGAATGAAATACCACCTGTAGTAGCACATCCCCCAGTTCCTCCCGCAGATTAACCATATCTTGATTGTTGATTGCATCGACGGTTTCGTATGCTTCCTCAAGCATTCCCGGTCTGAGACTTTCATGAGTCTGAACCCTGTCCCATGGACATTCCACCCTGAGGACCTTGACGATTTCATACAGACGGTCGATTGCACTCTGGTTGTCCGCAGCAGTCTTACATAAATGAATATACTTCTCTTTTATCATTATTATTACCTCAAATTGCTCGGTTATTTTATAAATTTATCAAGTATTCTGACAAGCTTATCACCCTTAGGCAGTTTTGCTATCTCCTCTTTGGTTATAGCCTTAAGCCCCAGGATAAGAACGCCGTAAACAGCTACACCTACAAGTATAGATACAAGACATGCGATATCGTTGGAGGATGTAACCATGAAAAGCAGTTTATACGATGAAAATGCACAGACTCCCATGACCGCAGAAGCGATGAAAGGCTTCACAAAGGTCATGTTAAAGTCAAATGTAACTCCGCTGTACTTCTTAATATCCCTCATGTTGAGCACTGTAGCCACAAAATATGCTGCAATAGTTCCAAGAGGTGCTCCGTTTACATTTATCGCCTTGATTCCTACAAAAACATAGGTGATTATAATCTTTGCCACAGCGCCGACTGCCAGATTCTTTACAGGCACATTCTGTTTATCAATACCCTGAAGGATACCTGTAAGGGTCTGAAGGGATGACATGAAGATTATGCACAGACACATAAGCTGCAAAGTTGGTGCGGCCGCAGCGACCTCTGCCGCTCTGTCCGGATCCCTGTAAAGCAGACTCAGTATAGGGTGAGCCAGGGAAAAGATTCCTACGGCACACGGAAAACCTATAATCATAGCGCTTCTCATGGAAAATCTCATGTTATCCCTTACTTCTGTCATGTTTTTAACCTTAAAGCCTGCGGAAATGGCTGGCACAAGGCTCATGGCTATTGCCTGTACGAAAACCTGCGGCAGTCCGATAATAGAGTTACAGTAGCCGCTGAATCTTCCCCAGAGAGCCTTTGACTGAGCGACAGTCCAGCCTGTATCCTGAAGTCTTCCCATTACCATGGAAGAGTCTATGGCTTCCATGAGAGGCAGAATAGATGCCCCTATTGTGATAGGTATAGCGATTATAAGTATCTTCTTGATTATACTCCAGCTGCTTTCAAACTCACTGTGAGATTTGTTTCGCCTGATATAACGCTTTATGGTCTTAAGGCTGAAAAGATAAATTATTACTACGACGAAGAGGCCTGCTCCTGCACCTGCGGTAGATCCGAAGGTGGCACCTGCACACACGGCTTCGTAGCCTGAGTCAAGAAGGAAATACGCCAGTCCCAAGCCGATTACCACCCTGAAAAGCTGTTCAAAGAGCTGAGAAACAGCCGTCGGATTCATATTCTGGCGTCCCTGGAAGTATCCTCTGTATGCCGACATTATAGGTACCAGAATCAGCGAAGGTGCTATGGCCTCAAGAGAAAGGCGTGCCCCGGGGTTTCGCAGAATAGAGGTTTCTATAAACTCAGCGTTAAAGTAAACTATGCAGAAGGATACAAATCCCAATGCAGCCATAAGCCAGACAGAAATCTGAAAGACTTTGTGAGCTCCGGCATAGTTTTTAACAGCGATTCTTTCCGAAACCATCCTTGAAATGGCAACCGGTATGCCTGCTGTGGATATTATGAGAAACAAGGTATATATAGGATAGACAGAGCCGTAATAGCTCATGCCGTTTTCTCCTATCCAGTTGGTCAGGGGGATTCTGAAGAAAACGCCCATAACCTTTACAATTATGCCGGCGATGCCTAGAACTGCTGCCCCCTTTAAAAAGCTGTTTTTTGACATAATAGGAAAATTCCCTTTCTTAAATTAAAGCTGCTTTAAAATATTTTCTGTGGCCTTTGACGCTTCAAAGACAGTCTTTTCTATGTCTATGGTCTTATACTCTCCGTTTTCGTAGAGAACCTTTCCATCTGCCATAGTCAGTAATATATCGCTGCCTGATGCGGAATATACCAGGTTGTTTGTTAGTTTGTGTATCGGATGCATATTAGGCTGGTTCAGGTCAACCACGATGAGGTCGGCTCTGTTGCCTTCTCTGATGAGGCCGCAGTCTTTTCTGCCCTGACCCATTGCTCCGTTTATAGTTGCAGCCCTCAGGACCTGCTGAGGTGTCACCGCTGTCGGATCAGAGAATTTTTCCTTGGCTGCCAGTGCCATTACTTTCATTTCCTCAAAGAAATTCAGGCTGTTGTTGCTGGCCACGCTGTCAGTTCCGATAGCTACGTTTATGCCCATGTCAAGAAGCTTAGGCACGTTGCAGACGCCGCTTGCCAGCTTAAGGTTGCTGACAGGATTTGTGGCTACAGTCACGCCTTTTTCTTTGAGAATGTCAAAGTCCTCGCCCTCAATCCAGACGCAGTGAGCTGCTGTGGCCGGCATATCCCATGCTCCCAGACTGTTAAAGTACTGTACCGGAGTCATGCCGTTATGTCTTCCTTTACATTCTTCGTGCTCTGAACGGGTTTCAGAAATGTGGATATGCATATTGGCTCCGCGTTCACGGCCAAAAGCTGTAACCGCTTCAACGGCAAGGTGATTGGAGGTGTATTCGCCGTGAATACTTACATCCATCTTTATTCTTTCATCATTCATATTATGATATGCTTCAAAGGTGCGTTTCATTTCCTGCATTGACGGAAGCTGCCACACATCGGAGTCATCGAAGTTCACGATGGCACGGCTGATGTTTGCTTTCATTCCAGCATCGTCTGTGGCGCGCACCATGTCGTCTATGAAATAGTACATGTCGGTGGTGGAAACTATACCGAATCTCATGGACTCGGCCATGGTAAGGGTTGTGCCCCAGTATACGGCATTGCTGTCCAGCTTATCCTCAAATGGGAAAATCAGCTTGTTAAGCCAGTCCTGCAGGGCCATGTTTTCACCGTAGCCGCGCATGAGGGCCATCGGTGAGTGGCCGTGAGAGTTGTAAAATGCCGGCATGAGGAGCTTGCCTCTGCCGTCGTAGGTCGGGCCGTAGTCCTTTGCTGCTCCGGTCACCGCTCCAGCCTTGCCTGCAGCAGCTTCAGCTTCGGTCTTGCCAGCAGCAGCTTTCTGAGGCATTTCGGTTCCAATGTATGTAATACGGCTGCCCTCAGTGCATACATACATGTTCTCTTTTATCTCAAAGTTCTCGTCTAAGATTGTTATATTCTTAAATAGCATTTTTAAGTTCCTTTCGTCCCTTCCTGTTGATGCTTGCCTGTGACCTGCCCGATGCACCGAACGTATGACTAGGCGCAATGTATAGGCGCATGCACAGACTTCTACAAATATAGTATAACACAAAATGGCGGGTATTTCCAAGGAGAATAGGTGAAAATTTCAGATTTACGAGACTACTCGAGGCTTGCCTGGACTCGTTGGAGCTTGCCAAGACTCCAAGTGACTTACTGATTCCACCTTTTTTTCATTTTTTTCGATTTTGGTGGAAAAATTTAAGGTCTACGGTGTTTCTTTCCCAGCTTATGCGAATGGATAAAAATGTATAATGTTGAAATTTCAACGTCCATCGTCATTCCATAATTTCACAATACACCGCTCTCCGCAGAGTGCAATCAAAAACCCCACCTTTTTGTCAAAAAACCGAAAAATGGTGGAGTTTGCAGTCGCTAAGCATAAAGTTGTATGTTGTTTCCTAGGAAAGTGTGCCGCCGCAAGTTACTGTTACCGTCTGCCGGTCTTCGTCCTGCCAGTTTTCTTCAAGACGCTCAGCATATTTGCGTGGAACTATAACTGCCCCTTCAGGGAGTTCCTCATCAAAAGGCTCCCACTTCGGCTCATATCTCAGGCAGCAGTAGGCTTCGCCGGTCACATCCATCTGATAGATGGCTTCGTTTTCCTCGTCCTCATCCAGATAGAAGGTCACGAAAATGTCCTTATATAAATCTACCATCTCCCAGTACACGTCCCTTGTTTCCTCATAGTTCTGCATCTCGGAAAGAGCATCCTGCACCTTGCTGTATTTCCACGCCTGGAGTTCTTTCGGTGCATTGAAGCGCAGCCACAGTTCCTCACCCGCCTCTCTGTAATCTGCATAGAGGCTGCGGAGATTTGAAACAGCGTCTGCCATGATCAGCATCTTAATGCGAACATCGGCATCTTCCAGCTCGCAGATATTGGCCAGCTTGCGGACAAACCAGCTTTGGCGCTTGTCCTCGGTGTGACCGTTTACCAGTGCTGCCACATCAGCACCAAAGTTATCAACGATGTCCTTCAGGGTAACCGATGTGTCCTCAATGGTGTCGTGGAGAACTCCGGCCGCCATGAGCCCTGTATCAGCTTTCATGGAGGAAAGTATCTGCAGAACCTCGATCGGATGGAGGATGTATGGCCTTTCCGTGCCTTTTCTCACCTCGCCTCTGTGTGCTTCCATGGCAAAGCTGATGGCTTTCTCCAGCATGCCGTCTTTATTATCGTAGAAAATCGGTCTTTCGTCTCTTTTTTCTTCAATTTCCGCCCAGATGGACTCATACACCTCTTTAGCCTGCTCTCTGAAGCATGCAAAGAGTATTGCCATACCGTAGTGCGGATTTATATTAAGCCAATCGGAAACTGTATCGAGGGCAACACGAGTGGCCTCTTCCAGCGGATATCCGTATACACCTGTGGAGATAGCCGGGAAAGCGATACTGTGTATGTCGTTGGCTCTGGCCAGTTCAAGACAGTTCCAGTAGCAGCTGCTGAGAAGCTTAGGATCCTCTTCTCTTCCCGAGTAAATCGGCCCTACTGTGTGAATGACATAATCAGCCTTAAGGTTGTAGCCCTTGGTTATCTTAGCTTCGCCGGTCTCGCAGCCGTGAAGGGTCCTGCACTCTTCCAGAAGCTTTGGTCCCGCTGCACGATGAATGGCGCCGTCCACACCGCCACCGCCAAGGAGGCTGTTGTTAGCAGCGTTAACGATGCAGGTTGTTTCTGCGGTTGTTATATCCATGGTTTCAAAGCAGATCAAGTTTTCTCTTTTGTCAGGCAGATTCACTTTAAAAATCAGTTCGATGAGCTCCCGGTCAATCATAATGCCCTGATTCCATGGGTTTATAATTATGCCTCCCGCCGATGGGTTCATGAACACCTCATCAAGGAAGGTTTGGATGTCAGCATCAAAGTGATCTGTAGGCTGTCCTTTTTCAAGTTCTTCGACGGAAGTGAAACAGGCGACATAGCTTTTTTCTCCCTCTACTGGGAGCGTCCGCATTATGATGCCATCATCCTGTTCGGATGCATCAGGTGGTGTTTCTATGGGGATTACAAGTTTTTCACCCTCATTCATGGCATTCCTGACTGCCTCAAGAACCATGGTAAGGTTGTCCCAGCTTCGTTCACCCAGGAAAATGTCCATAGTATCAACTATGTTCTGCATCAGAGATGATTGTTCTCTGTTATTGTCTTTGCATTCTTCTCGATTCATGGTGCGTACCTCCTTCGTTTGATAGGCTTATTGTATCAGAAAATGAATTGTCAGTGGTCGCCGGGCAGGCGACAAATGCTGTATTTACCAATAACGATGCTGCTTTTCTCGTTCTGCCTCTTCAGCTTCCCACTCTTCTACCTGTTTGAGAAAGTCTTTATTTTCTTTTAATATAACAAAAGGGAGGCAGAACGCTCCGACTCCCTCAAGTATGCGTCCGCAAACGCATACCCCAATTAGTAAGTATAGTATACAACAGCAACAGAAAAAATGCAAGAAATCAAACATACTTTTTCAATATTTCCATACGATTTGATAAGTCAGGATGAATCACAATTGCAGCAACATTAGGATTGACAGAACTGCGATACTCCTCTGTAATACGTTCAAATTCTCTGATAAAAGCTTTAATTTCTGTTTTCGACATATGAAGCAACTTTAAATAATAGCACATCAGGATAAAATAATCACCAATGGTTCTAAAATTGATATATGGCAATCCTATTTCCAATTTTAAACATTGCTTCATTGCATTTGTTGGATCAATATTTCTAAATCGAGTATCAAAAATAACAGAATTATGCGCAATAGCATTTCGAAGATCCTTCAGAGTGTACATATATTTATATATCAGCTGACGATCGGTGTCGCAGGATACATTTATTCCAATCCGTTTTGAAATATCATCTCTTACATCAAAAGTAAGGCAAGATAAGAGATACCCAAAATCGCCCATTGTCATTATCTCAAAAAGAGCCCATACCGGCACATCCGAAGAACCTGCCTTATTATAAAAATGTGTAATTTTAGAATTATTTCTTCTGTACGCACTGGCAAGATTAGCTTGAATAGAATTCTGCAAATTCAATTTATTTTGCTGAATTTTCCTTTTTTGCTCAGCAGAATAGGAAGGTGGCGCATTTCTATAGCTACTTACTACTTTATCATACATATCCTGAATGTTCTCTGAGTTTGAATTCTCTAAAATTGACTCAAGTGCTATATTCTTTACTGCAGTTTCAATAAACATCATTTTACCATACAACAGTGCTTTTAATTTTGAATCGTACTGTATTGTTGCATAGATTTCCTCATATGATATGAATGGCAGGCGATTTTGCGCATTAATAAAAAAGCGATACCCTTTATATCCATGAAAATAACCGGTATTAATGAGTTGTCTCTTTTGTTTACTTCCGGAAATCTCAATTCCATTACTTCTTAAATGTCGCATCAAACCATCCGTAGTCTTATAGCCCATAGTCTTCCTCTCTATAAAGCAATATGTGTCTTCACTACCCATTAGCCCTTTTTGCTTGTCCTCTTGACAAGATTATTATACCATAATTCCGCACAAAGAACAAGCGTTCCGACATTTTTATTGTTAAAAATTGAGTATATATATTTATTCCTCGCTGCCGGAAACAGTTTCGCCTGTCCAGCTGTTGATTCCGCCGAACTCTACGATATTGGTATAGCCCTGCTTTGCCAGCTTTTCGGAAGCCTGTTTGCTCCGGTTACCGCTGCGGCAGTAAACGAGAATGAGCTGGTCCTTGTCAGGGAGCTGGGGGATATCCTCGGTTCCTATAGTTTCATTAGGAATGCAGATTGCGCCCGGAATGTGGGCAGTCTCATATTCCTCCTGCGTACGGACATCAAGTATGATGTAATCCGTCTCTTCTTCCATCATGGAAGCCGCTTCTTCAGGGCTGACCTGGCGATATGTTTTTTTATTATCGGCTGAAGAGCCGCAGCCGGTCAGTATCAAAGCCGCCATAAGTATTATCAATACCGGCAGCAAAATCAGCGTAAGTCGTTTCATGGGTTGTCCTCCTCGTATAATATCTCGTATAATATCTTTTGGGTACATAAATGTACCTTGAAAATTTAATATTTTTTG
>CALZOZ010000060.1 GCA_945828095.1 uncultured Clostridia bacterium | reverse complement strand
ACAGAAGCTCAAATCCCTGTTTTTCCTCTTCTGTGTCTAATAGCTGTAAGTAAAGCTGCAACATTTTCGGCGGCTCCCCCAATTTAGTATTTTATTAAATATTATCATTTTTTTAAAGTTTTGACAATAATAAAGATTGCGGGGTAATGCACTTTCTTAAGCATCGCGCTATTCCCCTTTTGCTGAATCATTTTGCACAGCAAATTATTCATTTTTTTCCTACGAATCGCTAGAACACTGATAAAAAGCAATGAGGTAGGAAAATTTTTTTCACCTTCCCATGGAGTTTCGTCCTCCGGAAAGCAAAAAACACCGTTTTTTGGACTAAAACGGTGTTTAAAGGCTGGCTACTGCCAACACTTTTTCTGATTTTAATTTTAGTTTCAACGGCTTGCGGGTTTCGTAGGAAACTTTTGCATAAAATGGCCTGTATTTCTACACTCCTGCACTCACCCAAACGCTCTTTAGAACAGTCCGCCGAACAGTCCGCCGTTATTGTCACCGCAGAACAGACAGAATATTACGATTATTAAAATTATCATCCAGATTCCATTGCCGCCGTTGTCGCAGCAGCATTTTTCGCAGCAATTGTCGCAGCAATCTCTGTGACATCTATCTCTGAAATCATTGTCACAGCAATCGCCAAATCTTCTATCGTCACCCATAAAAAAACCTCCATAGCATTTTTACCATACTATGCAGGTTTAGGTGTCTTTGTGAAATCAATGAAATCAGCACGCTCAAGAGACTTTCCCCTAGGATTCCTCTGAATCCTCTGCCGCCAGCATGTCGCCGAAGGACACGATGTATTCGTCCAGTTCATAATCACTGCACTCGGAAAAATCATACTGATATTTAGTGCCTTCCAGTGCCTCAAGACGGGCGCACACCAGTGCATCTCTCAAGGTCATTTCCTCTTCGTCTGCTGTTCCAAGGTTGGTGAGGAAAGCGCGGCTCTCTATGGAGTACCAGCGTCTGAATCTTTCCATCTCATCGGCCAGCTTTGTCTGAGTGGTCTCATCGTCACAACTTTTGGACATTCCCACCAGTGAACGTCTCACATTATCAAAGATCGTGTAAAGCTCCGTTTCGCTTTCCGGCAAGAAGTCGGACATTTCCTCAAAATAGTCGCCTAAAAGCTGTGCAAGAGTATCCTTTTCCACATCCTTTATCAAAGCTGCCACATCTTCATATTCCAGCTCCTCGTCACATTCAAGAAATGCGGCCAGATTTTCAAAATACTGAAAATCTGCAGGGCTGTCTATATCAATAAGTTCATATAATTCCTGTTTCGTCATTTGTTCCTCCTGCGAACCCTGGATTAGAGATCCAGATTCTTGAATTTAAGTATAAGGTCGGATTCCTCTGTTTCCAGCACCTTCTGTATCATGTTTACGAAGTTTTCCGAAAGGTCGCTGGCGTAGAAGATGTTCTCGCGATCGTTGTTCGCTGCAAGCATATCCTTTTCTGTAAGTATATCCTTAATTCTCTCTATTATTTCATATGACGGATTTACAATTCTCAGCTCAGGATAAATCGTTTTAATGTTTTTCCTGATAATCGGGTAATGAGTACAGCCCAGAACCAGCGTATCTATGTCGTTTTCTTTGATAAAATCGTCCAGATAATATTTTATGGTCAGGTTCATTATCTCGTTGTCAATGATGCCTTCTTCGATGAGCGGAACGAAGGCCGGAGTGGCCTTGCTGAACACTTTAAGGTGAGGATTCTGCTCCTTAATCATTCTGTTGTAGTCATCGCTGGCTATGGTAACCTTGGTAGCTATGATACCTATTCTGCTGAATTCGTCACAAATGGATGCAGCCTTAACCGCCGCCGGTTTTATAATTCCAACGATAGGTATATCAGGAAAACGCTCGCGCAGCTCATCAAGACATGTAGCCGTTATGGTATTGCATGCGATGACCATCATTTTTACATCCTTAGATGCCAGGAAATCTGCAATCTGAGCAGCATAATGGCGTATTGTTGACACAGCCTTGGAGCCGTAAGGCGTACGGGCGGTATCACCGAAATATATTACCCTCTCCTGAGGGAGCTTGGAAAAAAGATTTGGGATGCAGGTAAGCCCGCCCAGTCCCGAATCAAAGAAGCCTATAGGTCTGTTGTCCATGGTTTTTGTTTCCTTTTTTGTAATGGGTGCTCTCCCCTTGCACGTCTACCATTGAAAATGTTGTAAAAATAAAAGAAAAATCTGTTTTTGTACAACATTGCGTTAAAAATGACGGCAAAAGCGCCTCTTTTTCGTGATGAATGTTGTATGAAATCACAATTTTAACCGTTTCATACAACATTTTTTTCGATCAATCTCATTTATGTTGTATAAAATCGTATTTTCAAATAATTTGTACAACATGTTGCCCCATTTTACCTTGTAAAAAGCCCTTTTTTGACCCAATGTTGTAAAATTTCTCATAATCAATTGTTTCATGCAACATCGACATTTGCTCTGTACAGTATATCACGGAGAAAGGAAAAATACCATATAAAAAAATACCCATATAGGTTATATTCCCGCCGAAAATGTGGTACAATTATCCTATATATTTTTCATATTTGAAAATCAATGATTCGGAGGGGAAAATGTCAGATAATAATACAAACAAAGACAAATCTTTAAAACAGCGCGATCAGATCGCAAAAGAATATAGATGGGACATCGAGGCAATGTATCCCGATGAAAGTCAGTGGGACAAGGATATTGCAGACAGCGTAAAGGCTGCAGAGGAATTCACAAGATTTCAGGGCAGAATCACAGAAAGCTCTGAAACCCTCTATGAAGCACTTGCAGAGAAAGATGCAATATGGCAGAAACTCGAACATGCCTACGTATATGCCGCAATGAAAAAAGATGAAGACAACAGAGTTACCAAGTATCAGACCATGGACGACAAGTGCGGAAGCGCCCTCGCTAAGGCATCGGCCGCCATGTCATTCTTTGCACCGGAGCTCCTTGCAGCACCTGAGGAAAAGATTCTTTCCTTCATCGACGAAAATCCGAAACTCAAGCAGTACGAGTTCGTTCTCAAGGATGCCCTCAGAGAAAAGAAACATGTGCTCACCGCAGCAGAGGAAAACATTCTGGCACAGATGAGCGAAGTTACCGGCGCAACAAATGATGTCTTCAAAATGCTTAACAACGCCGACTTGAACTTCGGCACTATAGTTGACGAAGACGGAGATACGGTTAACCTTACACACGGCAACTACATCACCTTCATGGAAAGCCACGACCGCAATGTCCGCAAGGCGGCTTTCACCAACATGTACGAGGCATACAAGGCTCTCATCAACACAATAGCTGTAAACTACAACTACAATACCAAGACTGATGTTGTTTCAGCCCGCATCAGAAAATACAGTTCAGCCCGTCAGGCTGCCCTTTCCGGCGGAAATATTCCTGAGGAAGTCTACGACAACCTTATCAGTGTTGTAAACGAGTACCTGCCGGTTGTTCACAAGTACATCCAGCTTCGCAAAAGAGTTCTCGGAGTGGATGAACTCAAGATGTACGATATCTATGTACCTCTGGTTCAGCTTCCTAAGAAGGATATTCCTTATGAAGAAGCCCTTAAGATGATGCAGGAAGGCCTCGCCCCTCTCGGCGAAGAATATCTCGCACAGGTTGACAAGGGCACCAAGGAAGGATGGATTGACGTATACGAAAATCAGGGAAAAACCAGCGGTGCTTACAGCTTCGGCTCCTACGACAGTAAGCCGTATATCCTGCTCAACTATACAAACACACTCAAAGATGTGTTTACTATCGTCCACGAAATGGGTCATTCCATGCACTCCTACTATACTCGCAAGACCCAGCCTTTCACATATGGCGACCACTCCATCTTTACTGCTGAAGTGGCCTCCACAGTAAACGAGTCACTGCTGATGCAGCATCTTCTGGCAACAGAAAAAGACCCTGAAATGCGTAAATACCTGATCAACTACTATATTGAAGAGTTCAGAACCACACTCTTCCGCCAGACCATGTTCGCAGAATTCGAACTTGCATCCCACAAAGAAGTGGAAAACGGCGGAGTTCTCACAGCAGAATGGCTTTGCGAGACTTACGACGCATTAAATAAAAAGTACTTTGGCCCTGCCCTTTCCGAGGACGAATATATCAAATACGAATGGGCCAGAATCCCCCACTTCTACAGAGGATTCTATGTTTATCAGTACGCCACAGGCTACTCGGCAGCCACAGCAATTTCGAAGAAAATTCTCACAGAAGGACCAGAGGCCCGTGATAACTATATCGAATTCTTAAAGAGCGGATCATCAGACTACCCTGTAGAGCTTTTGAAAATCGCAGGTGTTGATATGTCCGGCCCTGAACCAATCAGAATGGCTATGGAAACATTTAAGAATCTTGTGGATGAGCTGGAGAAACTGCTGTAATTTCAATGTTGGAAGAAATTTGCGGAGGCAATTTACAAAATGGAAAACAAGAAGATTTACATTCACGCAAACATTACAGAAATGTCTAAAAAAATCGAGAAGACTCTGAGAAGCAAGCTGGTCAAATCAGGACTCAGGGTTTTTGAGGAACTTACCGAAGATACTGAGCTTATAATCTGCGTAGGCGGCGACGGCACTCTCCTCCATCTCATGCAGGAAAAAGACTTTCCCGCCACCCCTGTTGTGGGCATAAACACCGGACATCTGGGCTTCTTTCAGGAAATCCCTCCAAAAAAAATCGATGACTTTATCTTTAAATACAATCAGGGGCAATATACCGTTCAGTCTTTCAGCACAGTAAAAGCGACAGTTGTCACTGAGCACGGCACTTTCACTCACACGGCATTAAACGAAATTGCAGTAAAGGGAGAAATGACCTACCCTGTTCACCTTAACATCTCAATCAATGAATCATTCATTGAAAGATTCAGCGGTGACGGCATATGCGTGGCCACACCTGCCGGAAGTACAGCTTACAACTATTCTTTGGGCGGCAGTATTGTAGATCCGGGTCTTGAACTGCTTCAGATTACCCCGATAGCACCGATGAAAAGCATCGCATATCGTTCCTTTACATCCAGCCTTGTGCTTCCGCCGGACGGCAAGCTTCTTATTCTTCCTTGCGATGAAAGTGATCGAATGCTCAACGTTATCTTCGACGGCAGACAGGCAACGTATGATGATGTTAAGTCTATAACCATGGAACTTTCCACCCGAAAGGTCAATCTGGTCAGATTTGATGATTCGAATTTCTGGAACAAGGTCAAGGACAAGTTCCTGTAAACAGCCGTCCACAGCTTTTGCAGCAAACCCCATTACAGAAAGGTAAACTAATGGCAGAATTTACATACAAGGTAAAAGAAAGTGACAGGGAGCTCTCCATAAAGGAGCTCCTTTCCCGCAATTTTGGCTTTTCTTCACGTTTCATGACAAAGCTGAAACAGAACAGGCTGATTTTCTTAAACGGAGAAAACATGCCAGGCTGGGTTTTTCCTAGCCCCGGTGACATCATAACCGTCAGAACACCTGAGGAAACCAGTGATTTTCCGCCTGAGGATATTCCCATAGCTGTTGTCTATGAGGACAAAGACCTGCTGGTTATAAACAAACAGCCCGGCGTTGTGGTCCACCCTACCAAGGGAAAGCCTTGCCACACCATAGCCAACGGCATTATGAAGAAAATGCTGGACGACGGTGAAAGCTATAAAATACGTTTTGTCAACAGGCTGGACATGAACACCTCCGGCCTTCTTATTGTGGCAAAAAACAGCTATGCACAGGACCACCTGACCAAACAGATGAAGGCAGACCATATTCAAAAAAAGTATAAGGCCATCGTCAGTGGTGTAATCTCAGAGGACAGCGGCACAATTGACCTGCCTCTGGGACGACCTGATCCTAATGAGGTGGAAAGATGGGTTATGCCTGTAGAAGAAGGCGGCTATCCTTCTGTGACCCACTTCAAGGTTCTTGAAAGGTTCCCCGAGCACACTCTGGTGGAGCTTCAGCTTGAGACAGGCAGAACTCATCAAATAAGAATACATCTTGCTTATATCGGTCATCCTATCGAGGGCGACCACCTTTACTGCCACGGCGACCCTTTTGAATACCGCCGCATCCACGGAGACCCGCGGCCGCCTCTTGACGGAACTCCGGGCCCGCGTATGGAAACCAATCCTGAAATCGTGTCGGATATTATAGATCGTCAGGCACTCCACGCCTTTTCTCTCACCTTTACCCATCCTGTCACCGGAGAAAAGCTTCACCTTGAAGCCCCGCTTCCGGAAGATATGGAAAAGGCATTAGTCAAAATAAGATAGCAACAGAAATACAAAAGCTGCATCTCCGTGATATAAGCCGGATCTGCAGCTTTTTAAATACTCTATCTTTCTTCAAGGTACTTCTGAACCCGCTCCCCGTCGGTGGCGAATTCCATGAGCCCTTCCTTACGCTTTATGTGTCCGCCTGTTCCGCAGCCCGCCAGAACAACGACGCAGTTTCCAAGCTCGTCCGCTGTCTTAAGAGCAGCCTCTACAGCCTTATCGCGGTCGGTTATGATGCGGGCCTTTTCCTTATGGTCGATATGCTCGAGAACATCTTGACATATTTTGTTGATGTCTTCCTTTCCCGGATCGAGTTCAGTAATGACAATGAAATCGGCATTTTTTTCTGCAACTTCACCGGCTTCTTTCCGGCGATTAAAGGCCTTCTCACCTACACATCCGAACAGAAAGCCAACTTTTCTGTCAGGATAAGTTCTGTGAACATAATCAAAAAGTGCTTCATAGCTCATTTTGTTATGCGCATAGTCCACAATTATATCTACTGATTTTTCCGGAATGGTGTAAAGCTCCATTCTGCCGGGAACTTTAACGGTTTCCAGACCCTTTTTTATGTCCTCCACAGGTACATCCAAGGATACAGCGGCAGCGATAGCCATCAGAGCATTAGATGCATTATAGGTTCCGCCTATGTTTACCGTAAATTCATCTTTGTAAACTTTATCATCTTTGTTCTTGAACTGAACTTTCATTTCCAGTTTTCCTGGCAGTTCTTTTACACTTAACCCTCTTACATCTGCACCCTCGCCAAAGCCGAAAGTTACTGTTTTTTCGCACTTTTTACCGGCTTCTTCAAGCACACGGTCCAGATATACTGGATCCATATCCTGATTTATGCATGCAATTCTGCTCTGATCGAGAATCCTCAGCTTTGATGTGAAGTAATCTTCCATGTCCTTATGCTCCGCATCGGAGATATGATCCTCTGAAATATTCAAAAACCCACAGACTTCATAATTCAAATCAAGTGTCCTGTCGTACTTTAAGGCCTGAGATGAGACTTCCATCACAAGATATCGGCAGTTATTCTTAACGCAGCCGTCAAGGATTCTGTGAAGCTCTATAGTTTCGGGAGTGGTAAGCACTGACTTCTCCCTGTTCTGACCGTCATAGTTGTAGATACCCGAAGAAAAGCCTATTTCACGCCCGCAATGTACATCAAGTATAGATTTAATCATTGTGGCCGTAGTGGACTTACCCTTTGTCCCTGTCAGACCCACGAGCTTCAGACCCTTGTCCCAGCTTCTGTCAAAGTACATGGCACTAATTCTTGATATGGCCCGGCGCATGTTTGAAACCACCAGAACAGGCACTCCATTTAAAACCTCTTCACTTTGTGATAACCAAGGGGCCTTTTCCTCTGCAACACAGGCGACAGCCCCTTTTTCAAGGGCGTCCTTGAGATACTGCACCTTAAAATTGGCGCCTTTACATATGAACAGAGTTCCCTCTCCGCTGAGAATGGAGTTATATGAAACATCCTTTACCTCTATGGATGTGGCTGACCCGGCCTGTCCGCTTACGGAAACAAGCATTCCCTCCTTTTCCAGCATGCTGATATATTCACTAAGCATTTTTATTTTCATTTTATCTCTCCGTTTTCAGGCAAGCGGCAGCATGGACCACCGCCTGCTTTTACTTTACTTCATATAATATCACATTTTTGGTCATTGAAACAGTAAAAAATCTTTCCCCGTGAAATATCCCCTATATTGCAGCCAGCTCCTGGTACACCTGTTCTGCCAGTGCGCTTATTCTGGTAAAATTCATATTAGGGATATACATTTCTTCCACCTTCATATGGGCATCCTTTGCGCAGCCCAGTGCCTTGATTGTTCTGCCAAGCAGAATCTCAAACTCCTCTTTCAGTGCGGTCATGAGCACTTCATTTTCCTCCAGAATTCGCTGTTTCATGTAATCGTTGATGTCGATCAGGGTGATTTCCTTTTCGTCAAAATTATGTGTATCGTCTTCTTCAAAAAGTTCCCATGGCTCAATATCGTGGTATTCGTTGACAGTTACAAATGCCAGCCCAAGCTGAGGTATGATTATGTGGTCGATTTTTTCATCAGGTCCCATCGGGCAGTAAAACACCTCTGTGTCGAACCCTCTGTAAACGGCGCCTTCATTTAGTATTTCCATAAAGCTGTGGTTTGAAAATCCTTCAGGTACGCTGACAATGTAAACTTTGCGTATATTTTCTAAAAGTGTGCCCAGATAGTTTACAAGACCGCCGGCAGTAATGGCTCCTGCAAAAAATTTTTTCTGTCTTCCCGGTCTCATACAGATTGGATGTTCGCTGTATTCGTCTGCTACAATATCTGCCACGATTCTGTATATTTCACTATCCTCCACGGCTCTGTTGTATACCTCTTCAAGGCTTCTATATATGCTTTTGGCAGCGCTGAGATAGTTATAGGCAATTCTATACCAGCGCGTGCTTTCTTCGTTCAAATCGATTATTTCATCCTTGTTGAGGGCAATGCCTTCTTCATTCCAGAATTCCCCCAGATTAATGATTTTATCCACTGCTCCCGGCGTTACAGGATCGGTTATGTGAGGACTGGTTCCGTCTATCAGGGCGATTTTCCGGTTTTTTAAAATAACTCCATCCAGGGAGTTTTCGTCAGCTGAACAATGAAGATAGTCTATATCCTCTCCCAGCTCGGCAAACCTTTGCCCTATGCGCTTCATAAATGTAGACTTGCCTGTCCCCGGTCCGCCCTTTATACAGATAATCCTGTTAGCCTCCCGCTGTCCGAGAATATATTTGTAATAAGAAAAAAATCCCTGCGGCGTGTTATTGCCAGGGAAATAGTGTCTTTCTGTGGACAAGGTTACTACCTCCTGGTAAAATAGATAATTCATACTATGCGGAGGGCTTGTAAAAGGTACGGATTTGCTGAAGTTGACGGCAGGCAATATGCAATGCGATTTTGGCCGCACGACATTTTATGCATTTTTTTCTTACCGATGGCTGTAAGCCGCATAAAAAAACGTAAAATCGGAAAAACAAAAAAAGCCTCCTGTTTCCTAAAATGCTGTTTTGCTTGGAAGTGCACAATAATTTGCCTATTTTTTGTAAAATAAGTAAGGTTATTCAGGATTAAAAGAAGTTGTAAGAAATCATCCGAAAAACTTTTTTCCTATTCTGATTTTAATTTCAATGTTTTCCGGCTCTCGTCGGAAAAAAATGCATAAAATCTTCGACATAAAAAGCGGACAACTCCTCAAAGCAAAGGAAACTGTCCGCTTACATCTTCATATTCTCATAATGTTAGTTTTGTTTGCCTATTCAGGTCTTTCCTCAGAATGCTCCTCAGCAACAGGCTCTTCATCCGGAACATCTGCCTCTTCCGCAGGCTTCTCGACATTCTCATCCGGAGCAACCGCCGGATCAGGAGTTTCAGCAGGAGCACTTTCCTCCTTAACGGTATATTCCGCATTAACCATATTGTCATAGTCTGCACTGTTCATAACTACCAGATTCTCTGTAGCCAGCTCATAGAAAGCTGTATTTGCAATCATAAGATAAGCATTCACAACGATTGTAGGCAGACCCAAGATGATTGCCATGATAACAGCCACCGCACCGTTTCCGTCGGAAAGTGCTGAAAACATTCCGCTTGGAATCTGTGCCAGAATAAGCCATCCAATGAAAGTAAGCTGCAGATAAAAGTAACGCCCTTTATTTCCCGCCATGATACGGCAACTTTCCTTAATGCACTGGTTTGCTGACATATCCGGATTGTCGGCCAGAATGAAAAACGCCTGACTGTATCTGATAGCTGCAATGAAGCCAGGAATTACGAAAAGAAGTCCCCAAAGCATAATCTTAACGCTCATCAAAATAAACAGCAGAAATGCTTTGCCAAAGCGGCTGAAGCCTTCAAACAGCAAAGTATTGTCAATGCTTCTCTTTCTGAAAAATGTAAGAAGGAAAATTGAAAAGCCCAGTTCCAGCGGACCTCCAATTATCAGGCTGTATATACTTCCCCCATACGGAAGAGTACTTACAAGCTCCTGTCCATACACATCCACAGGATTGGTGAATGCAAAGAGATTATCAAGCAGGGTCTCCACCCCTGTTGTCAGCATATAGTAAATTAAAATACCAATAACTACCGGCTTCCAGAATCCTGCCAGCGCATTTCTGGCAATTTCACGAATCTTACATGCAGGTTCCATTACAATGTGATTTCCCATTTTCCCCTCCAGTTACTATTATTGTTCTTTAAAGATTTTTTCATATCCAATGTTGACATTATACTATTTTTGTAGTATGATTGCAAGCGTGCTAGGGGAGCTTTTGCTGAGATTTACCGTGTTTCTAACGGATAAACCCTCATCACCTGATTCGGTTAATACCGGCGTAGGGAAGCAAAAAAACACAAGATATTATAAGTTCCCCTCCTAATATATTTAAGGAGGATTTTTTTATGTCAGACACAAAAATCAAAAGAAACAACCTGTACTGCCTTGTTCTATGCGCAGTACTCATCGCAATGTCAATCGTACTTAGCAATGTGAAGATCATCGACATGCCTTACGGCGGATCAATCACCCTGTTCAGCATGCTCTTTGCTGCTCTTACCGGATACTTCTGCGGACCTAGATGGGGCCTCATGTCCGGCGTGGTTCTGGGCCTTCTCAACCTGGTTATTGACCCATATATTCTCTTCCCGCTGCAGGTGCTTTTAGACTACATACTTGCATTTGGAGCACTTGGTCTTTCAGGATTTTTCTCAGAGAAAAAGTACGGCCTTTACATCGGATATGTTGTTGCAATCATGGGAAGATTCCTTTGCAGCTTCCTTTCCGGATTTATCTTCTTCGCTGAATATGCTCCTGAAGGAATGAACCCCGTATGGTATTCTTTCATCTACAATATTCTGTACATCGGCGGCGAAGGAGTTTTAACATTAATCGTTCTTGCCCTTCCACCTGTAAAGAATGCACTTGTAAGGTTAAAAGCACAGATGATAAAGTAAAAAAATATGATTGAAAATCACTAATGAAAGTGTTACACTGTAGTTAGTGATTTTTTTGTCAAAATTTTTACATAAGAAAGGAAAATTATAAAGATGTATCAGACAATTAAGTACGAAGTAAAAGAAAATATCGGTTTCGTTACCATTAACAGACCGGAGGCTCTCAATGCCCTTAACAAGACTGTACTTGAGGAATTATTTGATGTTTTTAATAAAATTGATGAGGACGATGCTGTTCGCGCAGTTATCCTCACAGGTGAAGGCCGTTCCTTCGTTGCAGGTGCAGATATCGCTCAGATGAGCACTCTTACTGTAGCTGAAGGCAGAGCTTTCGGTGCTTACGGCCACAAGGTTATGAACTTTATCGAAAAGATGGAAAAACCGGTTATCGCTGCTGTTAACGGATTTGCTCTCGGCGGCGGCTGCGAAATCGCTATGGCCTGCGACTTCAGAATCGCTTCATCAAAGGCTAAATTCGGTCAGCCTGAAGTGGGTCTTGGCATCACTCCTGGATTCGGCGGCACTCAGAGACTTTCAAAGCTGGTTGGCAAAGGCATGGCAAAGATGCTCATCCTCACTGCAGACACTATCAACGCTGAAGAAGCTTACAGAATCGGCCTGGTAGAAAAGGTTGTAGAACCTGAAGAACTCCTTCCTGTCTGCGAAGAAATCGCAAAGAAGATTGCTTCCAAGGCTCCTATCGCTGTAGGTATGGCAAAGACCTGCATCAACAAGGGATATCACCTTGACATGTTCTCAGGATGCGCTCTTGAAGCAGAAGCTTTCGGCGGCTGCTTCGGTACAGAAGACCAGAAGGAAGGCATGAAGGCATTCCTCGAAAAGAGACCTGCAGAGTTCAAGAACAGATAATAAATTGTAGGCCTTTAATTGTAATCCTGCACTGTTGTGCTGATGATATGAGAAAACGCCCCTCTTTCGGGCAATGTCATTAAGTTAAGATGACGAACACAAGAAGACTTCATATCGAAAAGAT
>CALZOZ010000059.1 GCA_945828095.1 uncultured Clostridia bacterium | reverse complement strand
GAATTAATCTCTATTTCTTTTTTCTAAAACTCCACAACTATTTTACACTAACTTATTACGGTCAAAACCATGTGTAATTGCACACAATTCATTGACTTTTGTTGTTTTTTCTGCTAAAGTGTTATGTGTTATTATTTATTAACTATTTACGTTTATGTGTTAGGAGGAACTTTTTATGGGACATAATAACGGCGAAAGCCACAAGGGCCAATTTGGGTCCAATTTTGGTTTCATGATGGCCGCTATCGGCTCTGCCGTAGGTCTAGGAAATCTATGGGGATTCCCTTACAAGATGGGAGCAAACGGAGGTTTTGCTTTCTTGCTTCTTTATCTGATTCTTGTTGTCTTCGTGGGCTATGTAATTTTAATGTCAGAGCTTGCTCTGGGCCGCAGCACAGGCAAAGGCGTCATAGGAGCTTATAGAGCTTTATCTGAAAAATATACCTTTATCGGCTGGATGGAAGTCATTGCTCCTTGGCTGATATTATCATTCTACTCCATGCTGGGCGGCTATTGTATCAAATACGCCGTAGCCAATCTGGGTGATCTCTTTGGTGCAAGCTGGGGCATCAACGGAATGGACAGCGGAGCATACTTCGGAGCATTTACTTCGGACATGCTTCAGACAGTAATATTCTCTCTGATCTTTGTATTTCTTACGGTAATCATCGTAATAAACGGAGTATCCGGCGGTATCGAAAAGTTTACCACTATTGCAATGCCTGCATTGTTTGTAATGCTTGTTATCGTAATTATTAGAAGCGTTACCCTTCCTGGGGCAGCAGAAGGTCTTGCCTTCATGTTCAAGCCAAACTGGGAAGTATTTCAGGGCGCAGGCTGGATAAGTGTTCTTGCAGTTGCAGGTGGTCAGATGTTCTTCTCCCTATCTCTTGGTATGGCCATCATGGTAACCTACGGTTCATACCTGCCTAAAGAACAGAACCTTGAGAGAAGTGCTCTTGTTATTCCTTTTGCTGATACTCTGGTTGCAATCATGGCAGGTCTTGCTACTATGCCTGCTGTATTCGCTATGGGGCTTAAGCCAGGTTCCGGTCCGGGACTCCTTTTCATCACACTTCAGACCGTATTCGATAACATGGGAGCCGTAGGACCGTTCTTCGGATTCCTTATGTACTTCCTGGTATTCATTGCAGCTATTACTTCTTCAATCTCACTGCTTGAAGGTAATGTTGCCGTAGTAATGGATAAATATATTGAAAAAGGTAAGAAATTCAACAGAAAGACTATCACAACACTTATGGGTCTGTCAATCGCCATCACATCTTCCATCGTTTCTCTGGACGGCCTTGGTGCCAACGGATTCCCTCAGTTCTTCGGACAAGACTGCTGGCTCGATGCCATCGACCTTATCGCAGAAGGTATACTGATGCCTCTTGGTGCATGCTATATGGCAATTATTATTCCGACATCACTTGTTGATGAAGAAGCAACCTTAAACGGTGCTCAGTTCAAAACCAAGAAATTCTACGATTTCTGCATTAAATTTATCGCTCCGATAATGATGGTAATGGTTCTGCTTGGACAGCTCGACGGCTTCTTCAAGCTGGGAATTTTCAGCTAAAGTTTAAACGGCATTACAAAACGGCGCACAACAGCGCCGTTTTTCTATTTTACTATTTAGCTTGTAAGCTTGATCTGACCCAACTAAGGCAATTTCTTGCCGCAATATGGACAGTAACTGTATTCTTCCTGTCCCTTTTCATTCTCCGTTTTTTTCTCTTCCTCTACGAAGTCCGTATCCTTTATGACCCCTTCTACCACCGCTTTTTCTCTCACGATGGATACCTGTTCCATAAATCCAGCCGACAAAATACCTGTAGGTATGGCAACTATACCCACCCCAAGAAAAGTCAGCAGAGTTCCGCATATCTTACCGGCAAGAGTCACCGGAACGATATCGCCGTAACCCACAGTAAGCAGGGTGTTTGCCGCCCACCAGAAGCCGGAGAAGGCGTTGGCGAAAGCTTCGGGCTGAGCCTCATGCTCCAGATTATACATCATGAGAGATGAGGCAATCATCAAAATAAATACGATAAAGATTGAAGAAAGCAGCTGTCCCTTCTTCTTCTTAATGACATCACCGATTACCCTGAGAGGGTCCGCATAGTGATGAATTCTGAATACCCTAAGTATTCTGATGATTCGGAACATCCTCAAGGCTCCGCCTCCCGATGCCACCAGAAACGGCAGACATGAAAGCAGATCCACAAGGCCTGCCCATGAAAAAATAAATTTTAATCTGGCCTTGGAAGGGCTGAGATTTTCGTAGAGATAATCCGCAGTTATAATTCTAAGCACGTAATCTATAGCAAAGAAAAACACAGTCACACATTCAACATCCCATATAATTCCCTCATAAGGGTCCGCCTGTGGAAAGGTATCGAATATGGCAATAAAAATATTCACCGCCACAGCGATTACAAGGGAAATATCGTAGGCCCTGCTGGGAAAGTCGGAAAGATTGCCGACCTGTATAATTGTGAAAATTCTTTTTCTGTTCATTTCCCTCACCTCTTAATTGTATAACTGTCGTTTAAGAGCGTTGTTCCGTATATAAAAAGTATGTCCTGTCCCTCGAAGTCTATGAACTGATTCAGATAAGATGGTTTGATATAGCGAAGGTCAACCAATGTAATCTTTGCATAATCGGAAAGCAGAAGCGGTGCCAGGCTGCTTCCGAAGGAATCTCTGAAAATAATCAGCTCTCTGTCGGTCTTCTTCGCCGCTTCAGGATTCTCTATGGTGATCAGAGCAGACGCCCCTGAAACAAATACATCGTAAGGGTCTCGTCCTGAAAGTTTCTCAAGATCGTAAACCTTTCCTTCCTGATTTGTCTCATAGTTAAAGGTTTTACAGCCCTCAATCATGTCGTCAGTAAGATAAATCAAAGGCTCAGCCTTTAGAGGCAGCCCCGACTGGCCCTTGTAAACACCGGCAAAAGAATCCGTGGCCGTTATCTGTCTGAGATCGTCCAGCCCTGCCAGCTCAAGTCCCATGGCTCGTCCCAGCGCCTCAGCCGCCGGAAGTATTTTTTCCTGGCGCCAGTGAAGGTCTGTTCTGTAATACGAATCCGCCTCCAGTGTCCCCGTTAAATCTATATATCTGGCATAATCCATTTCCTCTATGACCTGTGCAAACAGCTTGTCATAATCTATATGAGGACAGCCCTTTTCTTCAGCAAGGTAATATCCTTTATCGGGTATCACCGAAACGAATATTCTTCCATTTCCGGCCGAGTCAGTATCCTGAATAAAGCTTTCATAAATCTCCCCAAAGATGCTTGTGGCGTTGGAAACAGATTTTTCACTGTAAGGGTAGAGTATTTTAGCTGCATGGCTATCCTGTATATAAATATCGTTGTTATCTTTTTTCATAAAAAGACCGTATTCTGTCAAAGCCTTAAGACTTCTCAGCTGCTCTCTAAGAGGAAACTGGTCCGCAGTGTACTTTTCCGCATCGGATTCGAGCTGACCGCTGAGCAGGTTCTGTATGTTTATCTCAGGCTTTTGTGCCAAAGGCCTTCTTTCGCTCTGCGAAAACTCTTTGTCCGGTGTAAGCCAGCACGCTGCAGATATCAGAAAGAAAACCGCAGCAACAATAATCAATTTAATGTTTTTCATCAGTCCTCCTCCTAAAACCTGAAATACAAGAACGGATTGTACGATCCGTCTACGAGATATGCTGTCACCAGAAGCAGTAAAACAATTACCAACACCGGTTTAAGCTCATTGGCGTATTTGAATTGGGACAACTTGCGGCATATTGGTGTGGAAGCAACAATACTGACAACAAACAATGTCCCAAAGCTTTTAATATAGTAACTTCCCAAAGCTCCGGCAAAAGGAATTCCCGTACCGGTTCCCAGTCCTGCTAAACCTAACATGGCGCCAATGCAGGCAGCGGCATCCCCAATGGTGTCTGCATTGAACAGCACCATACTGAAAACTACCAGTATAACAGTGTAAAGGTGCTGCGCCCATGTCGGAAGTTTGTCCAGCAGTCTTCCCAGCCAGAGTTTTTCAGCCATAAGCAGGATACCAAAGTAAAGTCCCCATGTCAGGAATGTCCACTGAACGCCATGCCATAGTCCCGTCAGAGCCCATACTACAAAAATATTAAAAATCCACCGACCACGGCTTACTCTGTTGCCGCCCAAAGGAATATATACATACTCCCTGAACCAGCCGCCTAAAGTCATATGCCATCTGCGCCAGAATTCAGTAATGCTTTTGGAAATAAAGGGATAGTTGAAGTTTTCCGGGAAAGAAAAGCCGAAAATCCGTCCCAGACCTATGGCCATATCGCTGTATCCGCTGAAATCAAAGTAAATTTGCATGGAAAATGCCAGCGCATATGCCCAATAAAAGACTACGGATCTGTCATCGGCAGCAGTATTCTGAAAAATTGATACAAATTGTCCCAGATTATTTGCCAGCAGCACCTTTTTGGCCAGTCCGAAAACAAAACGGCAGCTGCCTTCATAGAGGTCCTCTGCTGTAGTTTTTCTTTTTAACGGATCCAGGCTATCCTCCACTGTGGAATATACAACTATCGGGCCCGCAATCAGCTGAGGGAAAAGTGACACATACATGGCAAAATCCCTAAGGCTCTTCTGCGGTTTTATATGTTCTCTTCTTAAGTCTATGGTATAGCTGAGAATCTGGAAAGTATAGAAGCTTATACCTGCAGGAAGTGCGTTTCCCGCAAAACCTCCCTTAAACCACACCAGCAGTCCCAGGCATATTGCCGCCGAAAGATAAAAGCAGTTTTTATGCTTTGGTATCGCCAGTCCTAAGCTCCATGCTGCAATTATGGTCATTATCATTACCGGAAGCATCTTCGGCTCGCCGTAACCGTAAAAAAACAAACTGGCCAGCAGCAGAACGCTATTGGCCATTTTTTTCGGAACGATGAAATACAGCAAAATTACTGCCGGTAAGAAGTAATATAAAAAGGGTATGCTTGAAAAAATCATCTGAACCTCACTTTATCCTATTATCTCTTCTTGCTTACATCAAGAGTTCCGCCGCAAACATTTTTGAAAGCAGACACCATTTCTTTACCCGTAACAGTATCCTTGAGCTGGCTGCTGACCATGATGAGCATTACCAGATCATCATAAGCCGCTACACGCACATCATCGGCCTCAACGCATATCCACTTTGCAGGATTAATTCCGTTTAGCATCTCATCGGCTACAGCTGATGCGTCCTTGCTCTTCTTTACACGCACTACAACCAGAGAATAAGCCTGTGAGCCCATCATTGACTCTGAATACGCAGCCTCTTTAACCTTATCGCTGCTTGCAAGTCCTGTAATCGCTGTAAACATCTCTCCGTCGGAAAGGTCAAGCTCTGTGGTTGCAACAGGCAGGCTTACTTCTTTTTTAGCGTAAATCTTATCTATAATCTTAGAAGGGCTTCCCGCAGGTGCAGAAGGCTTAACTTCTTCCTTTGGCTCGTCCTTCTTATTATTTTCTTTATCCTTATCATTGGACGGTGATGCAGGTTTCTTATTTTGATCAGCATCTGAAGTATTTTCAGAAGTCTTATCCTCTGTTTTTTCCTCATCTTTTGCATCTTCATCAGTATTTACATCACCTGTTTGTTCCACCTGACCGGTCTGGTCATCTGCAGCAGGTTCTGTATTATCATTGTTGCCGCAAGCGGTGAATGAAGTCATTACCATAGCAAGTGTTAAAATCAAAATAAGCAGTTTTTTCATTTGTATCTCTTCTCCTTATAATTTTTCCTAGTCTGTTTTTTAAATCATTGTCAGTATCAAAAGCAGCACTACCCCGGGGATACCTAAAACTCCCACAATCACGGCGCTTATCAGGTTCAAAGGTATAAGGACTCCAAATCCGGCCCCTAGCCAATTGATAAGCAGTATGGCAAGTCCGCCTACGAGACTGCTGGCCGCCAGCTTAAGCACTATTTTAAGCGGCCATAAAAAAATCTTTCCCACAAGAAATATCAGGACTATCGCCCCCACATATGTAAGAAAAACTCCCATCTGTACACCCATATTACCCCTCCATATATCAGTGTTTCAGTTATTACTCTGTCGATTTTGTATAAAATATGTGACTTTGGAATAAAATAGAATTAAATAACCCAGAAAGGCATGGTACCATATGAAATTAAAACAACCCGGCATCTCTCAAGATGAAATTCTTTTAAACTCACTCCAGTCTGCCAGAATTGATCTGGAAAAGGCAACGGACCTTTTTAACGAACTGACAGATGATACCGCCGTAGATTATGCCTCCTACAACCTTCTCGCCGCCAGGGCAAGGTATTCCTACCTGCTGAAGCTGGCCAAGGAAAAAAAGCTCTCACTCTGATTGGTCAGAGCTCTCTTCTGCCCTCAAGAGATTTGAGCAGCGTAACCTCGTCAGCATATTCCAGGTCACCGCCTACAGGTATGCCGTGTGCGATTCTGGTAACCTTGATGCCTGCCGGTTTAATAAGGCGGGCTATGTACATTGCGGTGGCCTCTCCCTCTATGTTGGGATTTGTGGCAATTATTAGTTCCTTTACATCGTTGACCTGAAGTCTCTGAATCAGGGATTTCAGGTTGATATCTTCCGGACCGATACCCTCCATGGGCGAAATCACACCATGGAGAACATGATACAGGCCGTTAAACTCCTTTATTCTTTCCATTGCCATAACATCTCTTGGATTTTCCACCACACAAATCACATCCCCGCGGCGTGCAGGGTCGCTGCAAATAGCGCAGGGGTCCTCGTCAGTCAGGTTACCGCAGACGGAACAGTATTTCATCTCTCTCTTGGCATAGGTTATGGCCTCTGCCAGCTGTTCTGCCTCCCTGTCCTCCAGTGCGAGGATATGGAAAGCCAGCCTCTGGGCTGACTTGTTTCCAATGCCCGGCAGTTTAGAAAGTTCATTTATTAACTTTGCAAGGGGCTTCGGATATTGCTTCATAGTTACAGTCCCGGAATGCCCAGGCCTCCTGTGAGCTTGCTCATCTCCGCATTGGAGATTTCTTCAATCTGTCTAAGACCTTCATTTACGGCAACCATAATCAGATCCTGGAGCATTTCCACATCATCAGGGTCGACTACTTCAGGCTTGATTTCAAGTCTGACAATCTCTTTTCTGCCATTTACCACTGCAGTTACTGCACCGCCGCCTGCTGTAGTTTCAACTTCCTTTTCGTCTATTTCTGCCTGCAGCATTTCCATTTTTCTCTGCATTGCCTGCATCTGCTGAAGCTGCTTCTGCATGCTGCCTCCGCCCATACCTGATGACGGCTTTTTGCCGGCTCTCATTCCTTTTCCCATTTTATTTCCTCCGTTTATCCTTATATTATTTTATTCGATTGTTATATCCATGCCGAGGATTTCACTGGCTTTTCTGGCCATATCCTCCATGTTTTCTTCTGTATCTGCGCCTGCTGTTCCTCCCGGGCCGACGTGGGCTCCAATTCGACTTCCGCCTGGAATGTTCTCTCCTTCTGAATAGCAAAGCATTTTCATCGGCCGTCCCAATCTGCGAGACATTATGCCTTCAATCAGCTGCTGCTTCTGCTGGGCATAACGCTTAGCAAAAGGCGACGTAGCGATTACTGTAAATGTCTTTTCGCTCACTTCAGCCAGCACTGTGCCGTTTCTAATCAGATTAAAGCTTCCTGCACCGTCTTCGCCTTCCTCAAAAACAGCATGCCACAGCGCCTCATTTTCAGCCGACTGCTCCATGACCGGTTTTGGTGGTGCAGTTTCTTTTTCTCTCCTTGTATTTTCTACGCTGTCGCTGTCAGGAACTGCACAGTGTGCCGTATCTGCCGCCGTGTTCACCGAAGGTGCCGCTGCCTGTGCCGGACGCCTTTCGTGTCTGATGAGAGCCGCGTTCTCATCAAGCCCCGATGCAATTGACACTATGGCCAGCTCAAGCAGAATCCTGGGCTGAGTAGACCATCTTGCATCATTTATGGTCTTAGAAAGCCTTATAATAGCATCGTTTATCTCCTCCAGGGAAATGTGCATGCTCTGCTCCTGAATCCGTCGTATATTCTCAGTGGACATATTGAGCATGTCCTCCGGGCTCTTGATGAACTTGGTTATCATCAGGTTACGGTAGTGAGCAGTCCAATCCTTCATCAGCTGCTTTACATCCTTGCCGTCAGCCAGCACACCGTCAAGAAGCACCAATGCTTCAGCTACCTTCTTAAGTGAAACAAGTTCTGTCAGGTCGATGAAAAAATCCTCTCCTGCAGCACCCACATATTCAAGAACCTTGTCTCTATCCACAGTTTTTTCTCCGGAAGCCAGCACCTGGTCCAGAATACTCAATCCATCACGAACCGAGCCATCGGCGCAGTTAGAAAGAAGCTTCAGTGCGCTTTCCGTTATCTCTACGCCCTTGTCCGTACAGATTTCCCTCATTCCTTCCATAAGAATGTTTTGAGGAACTCGCTTAAAATCAAGCCTCATACATCTGGAAAGAATGGTTGCCGGAAGCTTCTGCGGCTCTGTGGTTGCCAGAATGAACATCACGTTTTCAGGCGGTTCCTCCAGAGTCTTAAGCAGGGCGTTGAAAGCTCCTGTGGAAAGCATGTGCACCTCGTCAATTATATAGACTTTTTTCCGGCCTATAGCAGGCGGGTACTTGACACTTTCTCTAAGTTCTCTTATATTCTCAACGCCGTTGTTTGATGCGGCATCAATCTCGATAACATCCATGAAGGTTCCATCCTTGATAGCCATACAGTTTGCACAATGTCCGCAAGGACGCTCACCGTCAGAAAGACAGTTTACCGCCTTTGCCAGAATTCTGGCAGTGGTTGTCTTACCTGTACCTCTGGTGCCGCAGAAAAGATAGGCATGACTCACCGTGTCTGTCTCAATCTGATGCTTAAGGATTTTTACAATATGCTGCTGTCCCAGAATTTCGCTGAAAACCTCCGGTCTTCTGGCTCTGTATAACGCAGTGTACATTTTTAAACCTCCACAGTTTTGTGTAGTGTATCTATCTTTTGGCGCAGTCTAAAAAAATTGCCCTTAGAGAGCTTCGCAGGCGTTGGAGAAGGCTAGTCTGCGGCACATAAGAACTTCCGCTTATTGCTGCTTCCTTCCGGACCTGACAAGGTTCACGGCATCCCATTGCGCAGGACCCAAACCATGCCGGGCGGAGCTCTTTAAAGGCAATTTTTCCGTATGATATTATAACATGTTTTGTAGGGCAGGTCAATACAATCCGGTGAATCCTTATGATTCCACCTGACCGAGCATGCACACATATCCCTCCTGTATTTCCATTATTTCGTCATAAACGCTTTGTCCAGCCATAAACAGATACTGGTAAGTTCCTTCCGGATATTGTGGTCCTAAACTTTTATATTCAGGGGTGTCCTTAAATGTGACAGTTGCCTTATATACCCGATAATTGTAAAGTTCTCTGTATGGTATCTCTTTGGCAATAAAATGAGTGAACTCATATATTTCTTCATATTCATCCGGAGGTATTCTGACAATTTCATCTATTACATAGCTTCTGTAGCAGTTAATATACTCCTTGTCCCTTGGCTTATCTATTATCTGACGATAGTAATCTATAATCAGTTCCATAGGTTTTTCGGTAAGAGCACAGTTTATATCAAGTGTGCATCCCTGATTTTCAAAGTGTATACCGCCTGTATATTCATAGGATGCATCGCAAATCAGGTCTTCACACAATCCGGTCATCTTCCGGTAAGGATCTTCCATCCAGTTTAGTTTATAGTATTTTTCACTTCTATGGTCATAATAGCAGTCACGGTAAAATGAAATCAGGCCTGTCAGCTTTACCTGTGGCGATTCCTCACTGCGTCCCCCTGATGGTCTTGCGGGGACTTCCGTGCCCTGCACCATTTCATTCTTCAGATATGCAAGTATCTGCCCTTTCAATTCTTTCCCCAAAGGATCATCCAGCTTAAATTCATGTTTTTCTTTAGATTCGTCAATATAAACTATATACCCGAAGTTCAGCCTGTCGTTCCGGAAATCAATAGGTCTGCGACTGTATCTGACATATTCCAACGTACCTATTGATGCCAGGATAACGATTAAAACAGCCATACCTGCCCATAGTATTCTGACCTTTTTCTGGCTGGATTTAAGGTATGCTTTTATTCCCCTGATTGCAGCGTTCTCTGCAGCATCTGCCGTTACCTCGCTCCCCTGTACAAGCTCTCCTTCCAGAAGTTCCGTTACAGTTACACCTAATGTCTCCGCCAAAGGCTTTAGTAAGGATACGTCGGGAAAACCATTTCCGGTATCACATAGTTAAAGATATTGGTGTCATTCAATCAATTTTGCCGATAAAGCGGTAGAAGATTTCTACCTCCTGTTCCCGGCTTCCGTCCTCACCTTTGACCGCTTCATGGACAACGATTTTTTCAATCAGCGTATTCAAAAGTTCGGCGGTCAGTTCTGTTGGATTGACGCACTCTTTCATCAAGGCAATCCATTTTTCTGCGTCTGCGGCGTTCTGGCTTTCAGTGGCGATAGCGGATTGAAGCTGTTCAATCTTTGTGTCCAGTTCAGCCTGTTCGCTCTGGTACTTCCCGGACAGCATAGAGAAGTTGTATTCTGTGATACGCCCCGCCGCCCAGTCCTCATACATCCGGGCAAACAGGGTATCGACCTCGGCTTTCCGCTTCTCCGCTTTTTTCAGTTCAGCGGCCTGCTTTTTTCTTGCGGCGGCCTGTCCTTTGTCATTGGCGTTCAGCAGCCGCTTCAAAAGCTGTTCTTCATCATGCTGTACCAGCCCCGACCAGTATTGCAGACGGGAGAGGACATAGGCGTAAAGCACATCATAGCGGATGTAGTGCATGGAGCATTGGCGTGTGCCTTGCCCGTTCTTGCTACAATGGTAGTAGCCATAGGGCTTGCTGTTCTGTCTGTTCTCCCCGTAGGCCAGCGACCAGCCGCAGTCCGCACACTTTATCAGCCCCGCAAAAATCTGTGTCGTGCCATTCTTGCGCTCCCTCCGGCGGCTTGCGATCTGCTCCTGTACCTGCCGGAAAACCTGTTCGCTGATAATCGGCTCCTGCGTGTTCTCCACCCGCACCCATTCACTTTGGGGCTTGCGTATCCTCCGCTTGTTCTTAAAGGAAATGTTTGTTTCCCGGTAGTGGATGGTATGGCCGATATAGGTTTCGTCTTTCATAATGCTCTTGACCTGGGCTATCGTCCATGCGTAGCTTTTTTCCTCTGGCGCACCCGCATAGATGTTTGCAAAAGTCCCGTCACGCTGGAAGTTGATAAATCCCGGTGTGGGAACCTTTTCCGCAATCAGTATTCTTGTGATACTGGCCGCCCCTCTGCCATGAATGGCAAGGTCAAAAATCTTCTCCACTATCCAGCGGGTTTCCTCGTCGATTATCAGCTTGTTTTTGATTTCCGGGTGTTTCCTGTACCCGATGGGAGCATAAGCGCCGATACGCTCGCCTACGGCAAATTTCGCTTTGAAAGCGGCCTTTACCTTGCGGCTCGTATCTTTTGCAAACCACTCGTTGAACAGGTTTTTGAAAGGGACGAAATCGGACAATCCCTTTTCGGTGTCCTCGTTTTCTGCAATGGCGATGTAGCGCACACGCTTTTCCGGGAACAGAAATTCCAGATAGTAGTCCATCATCACGTGTTCTCTACCAAATCTGGATAGGTCTTTCGTAACAATACAATTCACTTTCCCTGCGTCCACATCGTCCATCATGCGCTGAAAATTCGGACGCTCGAAATTCGTCCCACTCCAGCCGTCGTCCACATACTCGCCGACTACATGAAGCCCATGTTCTTTTGCGTACTGTTGCAGAATTGTCCGCTGTGTTTCAATGCTCACGCTGTCGCCGTAGCTTTCATCGTCACGGCTTAAACGCAGATAAAGAGCCGTGTTGTAAATGGTAGTATTGTAAGGTTGTTTCACCGTAAAAAATCCTCCTTTTCAAAGAAACAACCCACGCTTACAATACTTTTGCTCTGTGGCAATTATACCATAAGCGTGGGCGTATATCAACGCTGGGCCGTCAGGCGGAAACGGCTTTTTCCGCCGTGTGCCGGACTACATCAACAATCAGATCGCCAAGCGGCTGTCCAGCGGCGGCGAAGTGTTCGGAGATTTTGATACGGTTGTTCCCACATACAAAATACTGCGTCCCGTTCTCTGCCGTAATGACCTGCCCGGTGCGGGGTGTGTAAATCATGTCGCTTTCGCTTTTTACCATCCAGTGCCCTCCCTGTTTTGATGATTTGTCATGTTATCGGAATATCTGTCCATAGCGTTTATTGCCTCTCTCTTGTGTGCCGCTGCTGCCGTTTCAGTTCCGCCAGTATATCCGGCGGGATACGGTCAACCA
>CALZOZ010000058.1 GCA_945828095.1 uncultured Clostridia bacterium | reverse complement strand
GGCTAAAGCATATATGCAGCTTACCAAGGAGGTGATGGAAGATGGCGAAAGGAAAAAGACCAGAGATTACACTGCCGAAGCTAGATGATTTGTTTTCAAGTCAGGAATCAAGGGAAGAGGAAACCTTAAGTAAAATCAGGGATATCCCATTGGAAATGATTGATGACTTTCCGAATCATCCATTTAAGGTGAAGGATGACGAGGATATGATGCATCTGGTGGAAAGTGTCATTGAACACGGGATACTGGTTCCGGCGATTCTCAGGATGAAGGAAGATGGCAGATATGAGTTGATTGCAGGTCACAGGCGAAAAAGAGCCTGCCAGCTTGCCGGACTCGAAACTCTACGGTCGGAGGTTGTGGATTTGGATCGGGATGAGGCAACTATCTATATGGTGGACAGCAACCTGCAGAGAACCACTATACTGCCCAGTGAGAAAGCTTTCTCATATAAGATGAGGCTGGAGGCGATGAAACGGCAAGGTAAACGAAGCGATTTAACTTCGACACCACTGGTGTCGAAGTTCAGGACCGATGAGAAGATAGGAAAGGATGTGGGTGAAAGTCGAGAGCAAATCAGACGTTACATCCGCCTGACTGAGCTTATAGCGCCGATTCTGGAAATGGTGGACGATGGCAAGATTGCACTGAGACCGGCGGTTGAGATATCATATTTACCGGAGGAACTGCAGTATGAACTGTTTGGCAGTATGGAACAGGAAGACTGCACTCCATCCCATGCCCAGACCGTGAGAATGCGAAAACTCCTTGATGAGGGCAAGCTGACTGCTGAATCAATATACGCAATACTCAGCGAAGAAAAACCCAATCAGAAAGAAAAGCTGGTGCTGAGGGAAGACAGAATAGTGAATCTGATACCGCCGAGTATTCCCATGGCAAAAAGAGAGGACTACATAATTAAAGCACTGACATACTACGCAAAGTACAGAGAAAGGAACAGAGAAGATGAAAAAGAAAGCAGATAGAAAAGGGATGGCTTTTTTGTTAAAAGGCCTTAAAGACAATGACACTTTATTGATTGAATTTGAAGAACAGCCAAAGGAGAAGGTAAGAGAGGTGGACAGCAACGACCTGCATCTGGCACTTGGCACCATGGAAATGGGAGAAAGACTTTTGGTAAGGTTTAACGGAAGCAATGAATAAAAAAGATTTTGATTTGGTGGGAGTCAGGCTTGTGCCGGAGCGAAAGCTGTACAGCGAAAAAGAGATTGTCTGCAGCTCAGATGCAGTGGCACTTCTGAGTAAAGAACTGGGAGAGCACGACAGGGAGGTTTTTTGTGTGCTACATTTGAGCCCGAGGGGTTTGCCACTGAGTGCCAGCATAACAAGTATGGGAGAACTGACAAGTACATTGGTGCATCCCAGAGAAGTCTTCAAAAGTGCTGTGCTTAGCTCTGCAGCGGGAATTATGCTTCTTCACAATCATCCCAGCGGAAACCTGACTCCAAGTGAAGAGGATATAAAGACGACGGAACGTATTGCGGTGTGCGGGAGAGTATTAGGGATACCCGTAGTGGATCATATAATATGTGCGGAGCACGGTTACATAAGCATGAGAAGTTATGGCTATGAACATCTCTTCAATGACAGTGAAAACGACCTTAATAAAATCAGGGAATCCGAGACCCCTGAAATCAGACTGCCGGAAGATAAAGACGAGGATTATTCTTCTCTGAAAATATCCAGAGAGATTAACGGGAAGGAGATGGAGATACCTCTGACAAGAGATGAACTTTACGAAGCCTTTTTCGAGCAGCAGCGGATTTGGGATGAAAGCTATGTCAGAAATTATTTGAGGGACAGAAGCACAGATAGGGAGCGAAGACTTGAATTTAAGGCTCAGCATGGTGTGGATGCGGGCTCTTTAATGAAGTCTGATAAGATTATTTCAGGAATAGCCGCCGAGATGCGCAGGAAAGCTGATAAATATGGAATGAGCGACTACGAGGCACTGGAGGAGGCGATTCAGGAAGAAGCAATTGAGCTTGCTCGTAGAAGAATAGAAAAAGTGCGTGAAATATAGGAGGGAAAGGCAAATGATTAAAACTAAGATTAGGAGATTGTTATTTACTATTGTGATGGCTGCTTCGCTGGTGATGTCATCGGCAGTTCCGGTTTTGGCAGAAACATCTATGACTGACGATGCATCCGCAGCAGTTTCATACAGCTACAATAAAATCAAGCTGACATGGGATGCACAGGAAGACGTAGACGGATATCAGATTTACAGAGCTATATCTAAAAATGGTTCATATAAAAAAGTGGCAACTGTGAAAGGGGATAGAGATACATCATATATTGATACCGGCCTTACTTGTGGCAAGACCTACTACTATAAGGTAAGAGCCTACAAAAAAATCAATGGGAAGACTGCTTATACAAAGTTCTGTTCCGCAATGAGTGCTTTTCCGAAACCAGCAAAGACAAGGAATCTTGAAGTTCAGTACACCGGATATCCGGGATTTTTCAAACTGGAATGGGATAAGGTTTCTAGAGCTTCAGGATACCAACTCTGGGTAAAAGAAAAATCCGACGGTAAGTGGAGAACCTACTATAACTACGGCGGAACCAAATTCTATCCTGATACAAAAGGAGATGTGACCCCGGCAATCTTATTTGAAAAAGGGTCAACAAAGGCTTTCTGGTTCCTTGACGACAGCGATAAGGAATACCAGTTCCGAGTAAGAGCATATAAGGTGATAAACGGCAGACGAGTTTACGGAATGTATTCAGATACCATTAAACTGGAGCTGACACTGACAGCCGAGGACATCACAAACTATATGACTGATTACATCAGTAGAGAATATCCAGATTTCGTATTCTACTATTACAGAGACGGATATCCTTTGACACCTGAACTTGGAACAGTGGGTTACGATATAGTGTGGAGCAACACGGTATTTTCCAGATATGACAGTATTGAAAGAGTTGGAAAAAGTCTTGAGGAAACCCTTGATTTACTGTTCAGCCTGCAGATGTCGGCAAACGGAAAAATCGGTGGAGGCTGCCCTTACGCAGAAATCAATGAGGATGGACTGCTGAAAGTATGGCTGCTTTACTAGAATGCTAGGATGACTGTTATCTTCGTTGTGATTTATGCTCTCTTATGATATAATTTGAAATAATAGGGAAATCAACAAATCGGAATTTATACACTTTCTTTTAGTAGAAAATCTCTTCATATTTAGTATGTAAGAATTCAGAAAAAACGAAAAAATATAAGTTGAGTAAGAAACAAATCCACATTTCGTTCTCCTTCATTATTAGTCAGATAATATTAAAAATCATCATTTTTTCAGTTCCAACCAGTCAGTATTAACAGTGCAACGCAAAATGTTAATATGCGTTGCTTGCGCAATGCTATGATGTAGTCTATTATTTAGGTGTAAACAATACAAGTAATGAAGGGAGCCGAATAATATGCTTAATAAAACAATCAAATATTTTCGCACTTCTCATAAAATGACACAGGAAACACTGGCATTAAAACTGGGCGTAACTCGCCAAACAGTATCCAAATGGGAAAATGGGATTTCTGTTCCAGATGCAGATACTTTAAATAAAATAGCGGATATTTTTGATGTTTCTGTGATTGACCTTCTGGGTTCCAGTGAATTATTGGATGAAAATAAAACAGAAAAATCAGATAGCAATAAAGAAATTGAAAGCAAAGACTTTGATAAAGACCCTGTTGTAGAATTATTAGCTGACCTAAATGAAGAATTAGCTGTTAAAAACAAGCAGCGCAAAAAAATAATTAAAATTGTAAAGATAGTTCTTATTGTCATTGTGGTCTTAATGTCTATTCCTATACTATATTCACTTTTTTGGATGTATATAGCAGCTACAATGTAATAAATTTTTCAAGAACACTGATATTTAATAGAGCTCTTTTATAAACAACAAACAATGTACGTACAATCTGGCGCTATACTATAAAGAAGGTGATATTACAGAATTATACAAATTTATCTAATCCCAGTTTGCCGAAGAGTGTGAGACAGGAAGTCTTTTATGAAGGAGGAGAGATTTGTTGTATGAAATATTCTGATTAGCAGCGCACTTAATATATCATAAAAAAAATAATAGCTATTTGGGAGACAAGAAATTGCCTCCCTTTTTATTTGCAAGAAAACAGAGGAGGAAGAAGAAAAAATGAGCAAATTACTTAAGAAAGTATCAGCTTTGACGCTGGCTTTTCTCATCGCATTCACGGGACTTCCCGGAATCGGACTATCCGAAGCTTATGCAGGAAACCCGGAGAAAGGTGACAGCGGCAAATGGGTTGAGGGAACTGCTTTTAAAGACAGTGAGAACAGGGAGTATGCATATCCCGGTTCGGAAATGAGGTATATGGAAATCACCTATCCCGACTATAACAGCATGTCTCTGAAAAAGGGAAGTGCAATTGAGATTCAAAAGCTCAGAAGATACAGGCTGAAGTCGGGAAGTGAAACCTATGTGGCATATTGTCTGGAACATGGCGTGGTAACAGATACAGCCGCACAGCTTAAGGCGGTGCGATTAAACAAATCATATATAGACCGGATATATAAAAATGAGGGCAAGGAATATATTCTAGCGAATATGGGACTTGCTCTTTTTTATGGCCGTCAGAACGAAAGCAGCATTTACGACCTGCTTAATTCACCTGAGGAAGGCGGCCTTGGATTCAGAGATTCCAAGTATTATGACAGCTCGGCTCATTATCGCCTGGATGACTGGGAAGCAGCCACAAGGCAGCTCATTCATGAGTCACAGCAGGATTTCAGGGATAAGGAGTTTAATAAGAAATCCAATGGACTCAGATATCAGTCGGGCTGGCGAGGCACTCCTCAGGATAAAATAAGCACCGGTCACTACTATTCACCTTTATCCGGCCAGCCGGCACAGGACATTTACAACTATATGGCTCTGCTGATTAAGAATCACAGAAAATTTCAGAAGAATGTTGTGAGTGATAATAAGGAAAAGCCAAAGGAAATCAAACTATCTGATGAAGATGGAGACGGCATATGGACTACCAGAATTCCGTTAACAATCAGCAATGCCTGCTCATATAAAGTGGTGAAGGACGCCAATAATCCGGAAAAAGTCATTGACGGAGTGACACTTAAAATAGTCGAAGAGGGTGGCAAAAAATATTATGAATTCCGCTGCGAAGGAGAACCGGATACAGCAAAGACCTATACAGCCTTTAAGATGATTCAGGGAAGATCGGATATATCCAATATGCTGGTATGGGAGTGCAAGGACGGAGCCGGACATGTGCAGTCCCTTGCCACAGGCTATGCAGACCCGGTACCGTTTTTCTTTAAATTTACAAAGGACATCCCGGTACCTGAAGGTGAAGAACCGGAACCTGATTATTTTCCATCCTTTGAATTCCCGGTACATAAAGATGACTTAAATCCGGGCTGGGATGGAGATAAATGTACACCTATGGGAGATGCCACACTGGCGGCAACTTACGTGCTCTACCGTGACGGAACAGAGGTTGACAGAGTGACTTTAAGTGAGTATGGCGAGACCAAAACATTGGTGGACCAGCCGTGGGAAACACCGGAGGATTTAACCAGGACCGAGAGCGGTTCATATAACCATATCGAAACAGATGGCGAAGGCAATGTAACTCATGCCTGCACTGTAGCGCCAACGGAAATCAGGTGGACAGGAACGCACACTTATACTATTAAAGAAATAAGACCGGACGGCAGATTTATAAAGCCGGACGCATATAACGGCAGCCGTGAGTACACGGTAAGCTACTATGCGGAGACATATAATGCTCAGACCTGCGTGAATAATCCACCGGCATGGTCAGAGATAAAATATAAGGTCAACTTAAATACCGTAGCAGGAGATGGCGGGAATGTCGCCGAAGGGCTTGATGTCAAAGATAATCTTTCCGAGATAATTACCTTACCAAATCAGGAAACCTTTATCAACGACTGTTACCGTGGAAAGGTCACTATATCCAAGTCTCTTGAAAGGGAGGACCCTTTTAAAGATAACCCGATGGGAGGACATCCTGATTCAGTCAGTTCTCAATGGAAGATGTACCTTCAGTCAGGCGGATACGAAAATCATGAATATATAAGGTTCGTGCGAGAAGCAGATCTGGTAGACGGAACCTCAGTGTACAGATGCGTCCGTGATACATCCGGGACCAGCAATGACGACGAAAACCTTGTTATAGGGACTAATGGCGATATGGTTATCTATGACGTACCATACGGCAGATACTGGGTAGAGGAAGTGGTAACTGACGATGCTTCTTATGTAAAGGAAAAGTTCGAAGTCAATATTGATGAACATGGCGGGATCTATACGCCGGATAAGACTTACGACAACCGATACGATTACAATCTCAGAGATAAAAAGAAAACCAATGTCATAAAAGTCATAAAGACAGATGGTGAAACCGGTAAGCCAGTAAGCGCAGATGAAAACGAAAGAAATGCAAAATTCTATATCAGATATAAAGGAAACCCTGATAATACCGACGCACAGAACAGAGCTCTTGCAGACTATAACAGATTCCTGCCGAATGCTCCCGGCATAACAGCGGACGGACCTTTTGAATTTGAAGCAAATAGAAACGGCGAAATAGTTGTAGACTATGAACTGCCATATGGAATTTATGAGATTCTTGAGTGGACACTTCCGGAAGGATATTTTGTTGGAGAATATGATGAAACAGGGGCTGCAGCATCACATGACTACGGTAAAGTCGAGGAAGGACAGAGAAAGGCCCTTTCCGGCTCAGAGTGGAGTGATCTTGTGACAATATATAATGCTGAAGGGGAAAAAGTCTCATACAAGGATGCCTCAGAGTATACCGTTGACCAGGTTTTCAACTCATATACCTTCGAGGTTACCAGACAGCAGCTGCATACAGACGGCAATTTCGGACAGCTTGTAACTTATGACGGGGAAATATCGGCAGCTGATAAATCATATAATTCAAAGCTCTATCCTTACACCGCATATTATAAAGCAGTTGCCATGGCCAATAATCAGGTGAAGGGCAAAATCGAGGTTGAAAAGACTGGAGAAATACTTTCCGGATTCATTGAGAAAACAGTTTTAGGGCATAGGGTATTTAAGCCTGTATATGGAGCATATGAAGCTCTGAAGGGGGCAGTTTTCGGAATCTTTGCAGCGACAGATGAACAGCTTAAAGACGGCAACGATGGTCCTGAGATTTACGATGCTTCCACAGATGAAAAAATTGACATCACAAAGAATAAATCAACCCATTTTGGAAATCTCACAGAAACTATGACAGGGCTTCTGGGGAAACTGTTTGGAACTGCAGAGACATATGAAACAGGAACCTATGAACATGAATCCGGTGCAAAGCTCTGGTACTTTAAAGACCGAGAATCCGGTCATGGGGGAACAGTTGGTGAGGACAACCACTATACAAGAATGTATGTCTCACCGGAGCAGAAGGACACCACATATTCATACACCTATGAGACAGGTGACGGTGAATACAGCTATCGCTACGATGTGACTGTAACCATGAATTATCAGGCAGGAGGAAAGAACATTACCGATGTAAATGTTATCAAGACCACAACTGCAGATAATGGACATAAGGAGGTTATACCTCTGACCCTGCCGGAAGGAAGTGTGGGAGATAACATACTTTCTCCAATAGAAAACTATCTGGGGATGGCATCACCTGACGACACTACGAAGACCAACAGGCTGACGGTGACTGACAAGACATACATATACGAGGCCGATGGCGAAGAAAACTTCCAGAAGATGGCCGTACAGATTTACAAAGCATCATTCGTTCAGGAAGCAGAAACAGACGATGGATTTACCTTCAGCTGGGATGGTTTTGAAGTGGCCGCAAAGGCAGATTATTCAGCAAAGAATGCAGTAACTGTAATCACAAGGCAGGCAGACAGTATAGCAGCAGTAAAGGATGTCGGAGCAGGTTTTACTTACACTGATGAAGGAAGAAACACCATCTTTACAGCTAAAGAACCTGCAGCACCTGTATATTTTCTTTCCCGTGACGGTGTAAAGACAGAAATGTACTATGCCGGAGGCGTGATGAAGGCCACGGTGGAACTTCCTCAAGCGGCTGTAGAATCTGATTATGAGCATATTGTACCTGTGCTAAACTTCAGAAGAGTGGAGGAAGGCGGAGCAGAAGATAACATACTTGACTGGTATTCAAAGCTTACCCCTTCCAATCCGGTGGAAACCTTTGAACCTGCCATCGGCATAAGTGTGAAAGCAACAAGAGTCGCATCAGCCATTGCAGGACAGGCAGAAAAGTATGTCATAGAAATCATCTCCAATCAGGGGGAAGATGCTCCCATGGTTATTACCTTTGCAGATGGTTACAGCATGACAATGTATGCAGATACCTCAGCATCGGGAAATGGTGTTGGTGTCATAATCCTTGACAGCATATACAGGACTACAAGATACACTATGAGCGAGCTTGTGGAAACTATAACTACCGATGATGAAGGCAAAGCAGTAAGCTCTGCGCTTCCACTTGGAACATACATAATCCGTGAGATAAAAGCTCCTTCGGGATACGTGACAGACGATAAAGAATATCTGGCAGAACTTAAGTACAAAGACCAGTTCACACCTCTCGTATGGCAGATTTTAAAGAACAGGAACGAATACTTTTCCGTGGAAATAGACCTGAATAAGGTCTTTGAAACTGCTTATGAAAGCGGAGTATTCACAGCAAACGGCGGAGCGGTATTCGGACTTTACAGTGCGGATCTGATAGACAGCGGCAGGGGAGATGCGGGAAACATTAAAGGAAAGATTCCGGCAGACACGTTGCTGGATGTAATATCTGTCGGTGCTGACGGTAAAGCCAAGTCATCTATAAAGCTGCCATATGGAACGTACTATATCAAAGAACTCACCACAATTTACACACACAAGAAGGATGAGAAACCATATTACTTTGTGGTGAAAGAAACAGATACGGATCAGTCGTCCCCATGTGAGTTCAGCTATGAAGCAGACGGTATCAGTGGAAATGTTGTACTTGATAAGTACGGACAGGCTGACATCGCTGTAAAAACTCTTGTAAGATATCCTATGCCATTCATGACTGTGGATGGAAAGACAGTGGATCTCACAAAAGATATGAATGATGGCAGCCTGAAGGTAACGACTGCTGAAGATGCAGCCATTGCAAAGATTACGGCGAAAGATAATGTGCCTGTAAATATTACACTGCCAAACGGCAAAACTCTCACCGTAGTTGTCAAAGGTAATATCTACGAGTATACCATTGATGGCATAACACAGGTTTACACACCGGAGGTATCCTACACAGGCTATTTTGCAAGCTATGAGCACCAGTTTACCCCGAATACCAAACCTGACTTCTCCGATGAAGTTGAAATTGTAGAATTCAAGGGGGCCGGGACGGATGCAAGTACGATAAAAGCAGAGGTTAATCACACACCGATGACTACACCTGAACCGGTTCTTAAGGACGGTAAGCAGGTCTATACTCACAGATGCTCATTTACAGTAGTGGACGCTATGGGCAGCAGCACTATAGACGGCGGTATCATAAGGAAACGAGGAGATATTCAGACCATAGAGACTGCAACTGATACCGTTTTAATGGAGGCTGGAGATATCATTACCTTAAGTGACCTTAATGGAGCACAGATATCTGTTTTACTGGACGAAATCGGTAAGTTCAAAGTGCAAATCCATGGCACTTTGCCGGATATGATTTCAGATACAGACTCACCGAAGGTATTGCTTAACGGAAGCGATGCAGCAGGCATGGAATATGTGAAAAGCGTAACTCTGGCAAGGCAGGATCACTTGGCAAAGACACTGCAGATAAAGATTAATACAACTGATAATCTGAATGCATCACCGATTAAAAATGATCACCTTAAAACCGATACTCCGACCCCTATACCGGATCCGGGAAAGGGAAGAATCATAATTACTAAGGTTGACAGCAAAACCGGTGAAACACTTTCAGGGGTAGCCTTTGAAATCTGGTCATCAAAAACCGAAGGGGAAGGAAACTCTGCTAAGACAGTTCCGGATAAGATGATTCATAAGGGCACAACAGGAGCTGACGGAAGACTGTCACTTTCCCTCGACTACGGAACATATTTTTATCGTGAGACAGAAGCTCCGGAAGGGTACATTCCTGACAACAATTTCTATGAAATAAGGGTGAGCGGCCTGATATCTGCACAGGTAACCGTTACCAATGAAAAAGAGGATACAGAAGAACCGGACAAGCCTGAAAAGCCGGATAAGCCGAAGCCGACAAAGCCGGAAAAACCGCAGAAACCTTCCGAAGTACCAAAGACCGGAGATACTTCTGAAATACTGTTTTATATGATTCTGGCGGCAGTAGCACTTGCATTGATTGCATTAGCTGCTTTACGCAGATGTGAAAATGAAGAAGGAGGAAATCAGAAAGATGAATTATAAAGAATTTTGTGACTATGTAGAAGGAAACATATTGGAATTTGTACCGTCTGAGTGCGGAAACCGTAGTGTTGAGATTAACGAGGTCGTAAAGAATAACGGCAAGGTTAAGAAAGGGATATCACTTTTACCGGAAAAAGCAACAATGGCACCTGTGATTTACTTAGATGATGCCTTTGATCGATATAAGTCGGGAGGCGATATCAAAGCAATAATGGAAGACATTGTTGGAGTGATTTTAAATGCTGAAAAGGCAAAGAACTTTCCGGATCTATTTGATTTTGAAGCAGTAAAAGATATCATTGGATTTGAACTGGTGAACTTCAGTAGAAACAAGGAAAGGCTGAAAGACAATGTATGGGAGCCGGTTGAAGATCTGGCCAAAGTGTACAGAGTATTTTTCATCGATGACAGTTCTTTAAGCGCTGCAATGATACCGAACGAGCTGCTCAGTTGCTGGGAAATTACCAAGGATGAGCTGGATGTGCTTGCAGCTTCCAACATGGAAAAAATGCTGCCGCCGGTGTTATACGACATAGAAGAATCTATAAGGTGTGGTCTGTCATCAGAGCCGGAGAACCTTTTGGAAAAAGAGAGCCTTGATGCGAGAAATAAGATGCTTATTCTGACCAACACTCATAAATCAATGGGAGCGGCATCAGCACTGTACCCGGGAGTACTTGAAAAAGTCAGTGAGATGATGGGCGATGACCTGACGATTATCCCGTCATCAACAGAGGAGGTTATCATCGTGCCTAAATCCTGCCCTATGCCGCCAAAAGAAATCGGCAACATGGTCAGGGAAGTAAACAGACATATGTCTCAGGAAGATATTTTGTCAGACAGGGTATATGAATTTACATACAATGAGTCGAGGCTGCGTCAGATTCCTGAGTCACTGCCACCTGTCAAAAATCCAAAAGACATGGAACGATAGGAAGAGAGGGTAGCTACGATGGAAAAGGAAGAACGCATCAAAGTAGTCTTCATACAGCCGGGTGAAAAGCCCAAGCTTATTGAAATAGAAAATTCTCTTAAGGGGTATTATGGTCTGGTGGGCGATCCCATTCAGGCCATTTATCCTTTTGAGGACGACGCAGCGGTTATCTGTAATGATGAAGGGAAGCTCAACGGGATGCCTCTTAACAGAGCAATCCTTGATAAGAATGGACGAGTCCGGGACATTATAGCCGGAAATATGATTATCTGCAGAGCGCCTGCAGATAGCGAGGATTTTGCCAGCCTCTCCCTGGGGCAGGCAAGAAAGTATTTGGAAAGATTTCGCATGCCGGAGGTTTTTATCAACACTCCGGAGGGCATTATGGTCACAAGGATGAGAGTTGTTAACCTGAAGGACCACGAAATCGAGAGATAGATATCAGGGCAGCGCAGCACGCTGCCCTGTCTTAGCAAGCAGACCCTTTCTACTCCTGCTGCGAGTAGAAAGGGAGATGCTCAGGGGGATGCCCCCTGAACCCCCGCCTTTTTTATACAGTTTAATACGGAGAGATATGTATATGTGAAAAAAATAGACACCTAAAAGGAGCAGTTGATTTATTTTTAAAAAAATAGTAAAATAACATATATAGATTGAGATATGGCACAATTTGGAGTATTATTATGGAGCAGTATTTTGTTGGAAGAAAAGCCATGAATATTTCAGACGTTCAAACGGGTGAAAACAAAAAGATAGAGAACGTTTTTTTTGCTAATCAACGGGTTGACAAGAATTGGAATAAAAGTCATATAGAGATTAATCATTCTACATTTGCAAAGATGGGTTTTCTGGGTTCTAAATTTGAACAGTGTGATTTTTCGTTCTGTATTTTCATTGATTGCTACTTTAAGAAGGCTGTTTTTGATCAAATAAAGTTTCTAAGCTGCATATTTATTAATTGTAACTTCGACTTAGCAACTTTTATTAACTGTGATTTTAGATATGCCTTGTTCAACGATTGCTTTATTAAGTATGAGCAGATGAAGAAAAATTTACCGCATTCAGAAGAAAATCTTTGTGCGGATATTTGTCGTAATTTATCTATGCAGTGCTTAAAACTCGGGGCAATCGATGACTACAAATCATATCTGTTTGAAGAAAGGGCCGCTGGAGAAACACATTCTTTAAGAAAATTGTTTCATAAAGGTAATTCATATTATAGTAAATACACACTGATAGAAGGAATAGAGGGATTTTTTGAATTTTTAATAAGCAAATTAAGCAAGCTTATTTGGGGTTATGGCGAACATATAGGTGCTTTACTACGTAATATAGTAATAATTATTGCGCTATATGGATTCTGGTTGGTCCTCTGTCAAGATTTCGGACAGTGATTTTGAAAAAATCCTGCCGCTTTCC
>CALZOZ010000057.1 GCA_945828095.1 uncultured Clostridia bacterium | reverse complement strand
TTGGAATTAATCTCTATTTCTTTTTTCTAAAACTCCACAACTATTTTACACTAACGAAAAATGGTATAATTTCATTATATTATAGAGAGGAAGAAGACCGACAAATCGGCATGGAGGAATAACATGAGAAATGCATATATTAACGGAATAATTCTTGACGGTACAGAAAATATGGTGCCTCAGCAGGGTAAAATTATTTTTACCGACGGCAGTAAAATAGAAAAGATTGCAGATGCAGCCGGACCTGATGCAGACCTTAAGGGTTATGAAATCGTTGATTTAGGCGGCAAATACATAATGCCGGGCTTAATAAACCTTCATGTTCATCTGCCGTCAAGCGGCAAACCTTCCAAAAAGCAAAGCGACCCGGTTAAACTTGTAAAGCTCATCACAAGCAATGGACTTCTCAGGAAAATTGGAATAAAAATGTGTGCAGGCTATGCACGCACCCAGCTCATGAGCGGTGTTACCACCATCAGGACAGTGGGCGGAGTTGCTGATTTTGATACGATTATCAGAGATGATATAAACGCAGGCAAGATTGAAGGCCCACGTATTATCGCTTCAAACATGGCGGTTTCTGTAGAGGGAGGCCATATGGCACATTCCCTTGCTTATGCTGCTTCAGAGCCTGAGGAAGCTGCAGCCTATGTGAGAAAAATCGCTTCAGACAAGCCGGATGTTATTAAGCTGATGATTACAGGCGGAGTACTGGATGCCAAGGTTAAGGGCGAACCAGGCGAACTGAAGATGAGTCCCGAACTTGTTAAAGCAGCCTGCGATGAAGCCCATGCACTGGGACTTAAAGTCGCAGCTCACGTGGAAAGCCCTGAAGGTGTACGCTGTGCTCTCGAAAACGGCGTGGATACCATCGAACACGGTGCCAGACCAGATGAGGAAATAATCAGACTTTTCAAGGAAAGAGGGGCGTACCATGTGGCAACTTTGTCACCGGCACTGCCTTTTGCGAAGTTTGACCGTTCTGTAAGCAACGCATCAGAGATGGAACAGTACAATGGTAAAATCGTTTTTGAGGGAATTATCGATTGTGCAAATGATTGTTTGAAAAATGGAATTCCTGTAGGTCTGGGCACAGATACCGGATGTCCATATGTGACTCAGTACGATATGTGGCGTGAGGTCAACTATTTCCACAAGTTCTGCGGAGTATCCAACGCTTTTGCACTCCATACGGCTACACAGGTCAATGCGCAGATTGCCGGCCTGGGAGATGTGACAGGAACTATTGAAGCAGGAAAGGACGCTGACTTCGTCGTGACTTCCGCAAATCCTCTTGAGAACCTTCAGGCATTGAGAAATATCAGCATGGTAGTGACTCGCGGCAATATTTACAATAATCCAAAGGTAAAGAAGATGGCGCAGGTGGAAAGAGAACTGGACAAGTTTATATAAAGTTACCCTTGACATGCCCCCTTGCACTGTGCTACAATCATCAGTGGAAAAAATCTTTAAGACGATACAGAGATATCGGCAAGATGGTCATAAGAACGAGTGCGGGTAGGATTGTGCCCTCAGATTGCTATGAAATTAACTTGCAGAAAGGCAAGTTTTTTTGTTACGCAGTAAGCTTATACACTTTAAAGCTCCTGCAGATATGAAAACGGAGGAACAGCATGAACAGCGTGAAAAACATTTTCATACACACTGACAGCTTAAACGAAAAAGTAAAGAGGGAATTTGACTCCCTTTTTGACCAACTTGATAAAAACGCAATTATTATCCCTTCTTTCGCAGATGTACATGTTCATCTTCGGGAGCCGGGATTTTTTTATAAGGAGAGCATAGCCACAGGAACTCTGGCTGCAGCAAGAGGCGGTTACGGCTGGGTTTGCACTATGCCTAATCTGAACCCTGTACCGGACAGCAAGGAACACCTGAGAGAGCAGCTTGACATAATCGAAAGAGATGCCCTTATCAATGTAGTTCCTTACGGAGCAATTACCGTGGGAGAAAGAGGTAAGGAGCTTGCTGACCTTGAGGCTATGGCACCTGATGTAATCGCCTTCAGCGATGACGGGGTAGGACTCAACGATGAAACCCTTATGCGTGAAGCTATGGTGCGCGCAAAAAAACTCGGAAAAATCATCGTAGCTCACTGCGAGGATATGGACCTCAGGGCAGGCGGCTACATTCACGATGGAAAATATGCAGCAGCTCATGGTCACAAGGGCATATGTTCAGAAAGCGAATGGAAGCCAATAGAGAGAGACCTTAAGCTGGCTGCAGAAACGGGTGCTGCATACCATGTGTGCCACATTTCAACCAAGGAAAGCGTGGAGGTAATCAGAGCGGCTAAGGCGGCAGGAGTAGATGTGACCTGCGAAACAGCACCTCATTACCTGGTACTTTGCGACGAGGACCTTAAGGAGGACGGACGCTTCAAGATGAATCCGCCAATCAGAAGTGCAGAGGACAGACAAGCTCTTATCGAGGGAATTCTGGACGGGACTATCGACATGATAGCCACAGACCATGCACCACACAGCGAAGCTGAGAAGGCGAGGGGGCTTGAAAAAAGTGCTATGGGAGTTGTAGGACTTGAAACAGCTTTCCCGATTATATACACTAACCTGATTAAACCTGGTATCATCACCATGGAGCAGGCTGTAAAGCTGATGAGCGAAAATCCGAGAAAACGGTTTGGACTTCCGACAGCTGAAGCAAACGGCGATTTTGCGGTTTGGAACATCAGCGAGGAATACGAAATCGATCCGGCAGAATTTAAAACTAAGGGCAGAGCAACGCCTTTTGCCGGAGAAAAAGTTTATGGCAGATGCCTGCTTAATGTAGTAGGCGGCAAAAAAGTCTGGGAAGCCGGACATGAGTAGGAGAAATACACGAAGAAAAATGAAACAGAGTATATTCGAGATAAAATCAAACATTGAAATTGCGAAGAACACCTTTGAAATGGTGCTTGCAGGTGATACATCGGCAGTAACAGCACCGGGACAGTTTGTAAACATCAAGCTGGACGGTTTTTTCCTTAGAAGACCTATATCCATCTGCGACTGGAATGAGGACACCCTGACTATTATATACAAGACAGTGGGTCAGGGCACAGAGGCTATGGCTGAAATGAAGCCGTGCGAAAGCCTTGATATTCTCACAGGGCTGGGTAACGGATACGACATAACAAAGTCAGGCGAAAGGCCGGTGCTTATAGGCGGCGGGGCAGGAGTTCCGCCAATGTACGGACTGGCTAAGTCACTCGTAGCAAAGGGAGTAAAGCCTCAGGTAATACTTGGCTTCAACACAGCTGAAGAGGTGTTTTATAAAGATGAATTCGAAAAGCTGGGTGCAGACTTTCACATCGCCACTGCAGACGGCAGCGTAGGAACCAAGGGATTTGTCACCGATGTGATGAAGGAACTGGAGTACACCTACTTCTTCACCTGCGGACCTATGCCTATGTTCAAGGCTATCGAAGGTATAGCAAAGACTTCAGGCCAGTACAGCTTCGAGGAAAGAATGGGCTGCGGCTTTGGAGCCTGCATGGGATGCTCATGCAAGACTAAATACGGAAACAAGAGAATCTGCAAGGACGGACCGGTTCTGGAAAGAGAGGAAATCATATGGTAGATATTAAGACAAGCCTTTGCGGCATAACACTTGACAACCCTGTAATTCCCGCTTCCGGCACCTTCGGTTACGGCTACGAGTTTGCGGAACTTTACGACATAAACTGTCTGGGATCTTTCTCATTTAAGGGAACCACTCTGGAGCCTCGCTTCGGAAATCCAACACCGAGAATTGCAGAATGTCCTGACGGAATGATAAATGCAGTGGGACTTCAGAACCCGGGAGTTGATGCTGTAATCGCAGAGGAACTTCCGAAGCTGGCACAGGTTTTCCATAAGCCGGTAATGGCCAATGTGAGCGGGTTTTCTGTGGATGACTATGTGGAGACGGTGAGACGTTTTGAGGCCGATGAGGCAGCAAAAGCACAGATCGGATGGTTTGAGGTCAACATAAGCTGCCCTAATGTACACGGCGGCGGTATGGCCTTCGGAACATGCCCGGATGCGGCAGCCGAAGTAACGGCAGCGGTAAGAAAGGTGACTGACAAACCGCTGTTAATCAAGCTTTCACCTAATGTAACCGACATAACTGAAATCGCCAGAGCCTGCGAAGCAGCAGGAGCTGACGGAATAAGCCTCATAAACACTTTGCTGGGAATGAGGATAAACCTTAAGACCGGTAAGCCGGTAATCGCCAACAAGATGGGCGGATTCAGCGGACACGCAATTCTGCCGGTGGCCCTGAGAATGGTCTACCAGGTGTACGATGCGGTAAAGATTCCTGTAGTGGGAATGGGCGGCGTGTCTACAGCAGAAGAAGTAATTGAAATGATGATGGCAGGTGCCTCCGCCGTTGAAATCGGCGCGGCTAACCTGATTAACCCTTATGCAGCTAAAGAAATAATCGAGAAGCTGCCGGAGGTAATGGATAAATACAATATTAAAAAGTTGAGCGATATTATAGGAGGTGCGCATTAATGGGCAAGGATGTAATTGTAGCATGCGATTTTAACACTGCAGAGGAAACACTGAGATTTCTTGATAATTTTACTGAGGAAAAGCCTTATGTAAAAATCGGCATGGAGCTGTTTTATGCAGAGGGACCGGAAATCGTAAGAGAAATCAAGAGAAGGGGACATAAGATTTTCCTAGACCTTAAACTCCACGATATACCTAACACAGTAAAGAAAGCTATGGCAGTGCTCTCACGCCTTGATGTGGATATGTGCAACCTCCACGCTGCCGGAACCGTTGCAATGATGGAGGCGGCAATTGAAGGACTGACACGCCCTGACGGAACCAGACCTCTGCTCATAGCAGTAACTCAGCTGACTTCTACCGACCAGGAAAGAATGGAGCGCGACCTTCTCATAAATGAGCCTTTGGAAAAGGTGGTTATGCATTACGCTTCCAATGCCAAGGCGGCAGGTCTTGACGGAGTGGTATGTTCACCGTTGGAAAGCCCGGCAGTGCATGAAACCTGCGGTAAGGAATTCCTCACCGTAACACCGGGAGTGCGTTTTGCTGACGGAGACAAGGGCGATCAGGTCCGTGTCACTACACCGGAAAAGGCAAGGCAGCTGGCTTCAGACTACATCGTAGTAGGACGTCCGATTACTCAAGCACAAGACCCTGTAGCAGCATACAGAAGATGTATTAAAGAATTTGTAGGTTAATATAACACCGGGCATGAAGCCGACGAAAGGAGATACAAAATGGAATTAAAGAAAGAAATTGCAAAAGGATTGCTTAGCATAGAAGCGGTTTTCTTAAGGCCGGAGGAGCCTTTTACATGGGCAAGCGGAATTAAGAGCCCTATTTACTGTGACAACCGTCTGACCCTTACTGCGCCTGAAGTCAGAACAAAGGTGGAAGAAGGACTGGTTCAGACTGTAAAAGAAAACTATCCTGACTGCGAAGTTCTCATGGGAACCAGCACTGCAGGAATTGCTCATGCAGCTATCGTTGGACATCTTATGAACCTTCCTATGGGTTATGTAAGAAGCTCAGCTAAGGACCATGGCAGAACCAATCAGATAGAAGGAAAGCTCCTTCCGGGCCAGAAGGTAGTAGTTATCGAAGACCTTATCTCCACAGGCGGTTCAGCTATCGACACTGTAAAGGTGCTGAGAGAGGCAGGAGCAGAAGTCCTTGGAATTGCAAGTATCTTTACATATGGAATGAAGAAGGGTATCGACCGTATGGCAGAAGCCGATGTTAAAAATGTAAGCCTCTGCGATCTTGACGCTCTGGTTGAGGTTGCCGCAGAGACGGGATACATCAAGGCAGAAGACAAAGAGCGCATTTTAAAATTCAGAGAAAACCCGGCAGATGAAAGCTGGATGAAATAGATCAAATAACGGAGGACAAATCAATGAGCGAAATCAGAAACTTAATCAACATCACCGACTTAACTGTTGAAGAAATCGACGGCCTTATAGCTACCGCAGACGATATCGTAGCCAATCACAGCGCTTACGAAAACATCTGTGCACACAAGAAGCTGGCCACACTTTTCTTCGAGCCAAGCACCAGAACCAGACTCAGCTTCGAAGCAGCCATGCTTGAACTGGGCGGAAGTGTACTGGGATTTTCATCAGCCAACTCCAGCTCAGCTGCCAAGGGCGAAAGCGTAAGCGACACCATTCAGACAGTAGGCTGCTATGTTGACATCATCGCAATGCGTCACCCTAAGGAAGGCGCTCCTATCGTAGGTGCACAGAGAACCACAGTTCCTATCATCAATGCAGGCGACGGCGGACATTTCCACCCGACACAGACACTGACCGACCTTCTCACTATCAAGAGAAAGAAAGGCAGATTAAACAATATGACCATCGGCCTTTGCGGAGACCTTAAGTTCGGCAGAACCGTTCACTCCCTCATCGAGGCAATGCTTCGCTACGAAGGTATCAAATTCGTGCTTATCTCACCACAGGAACTGGCAGTACCTGAATACATTAAGGAAAAGATGAACGCTGCAGGTGCAGAGTGGAAAGAGGTTGAAACTCTTGAAGAAGCAATGCCCGAACTGGATATCCTTTATATGACAAGAGTTCAGAAGGAACGTTTCTTCAACGAAGAAGACTATATCAGACTTAAAGACAGCTACATCCTTGACCTTGACAAGCTTCAGACAGCCAAGGAAGACCTTACTATCATGCATCCGCTGCCTAGAGTAAATGAAATTTCAGTAGAGGTTGACGACGACCCGAGAGCATGCTATTTCTTCCAGGCACTTTGCGGCAAGCACATCAGAATGGCTCTCATCCTGTTCCTCTTAGGAATCAAGAGAGAAGCGTAATAAAAGGATTTCACGGCAACTTAAGGTAAAATTCAGGAGGTAAGAAAATGAATATAGACGGAGTAAAGACAGGTATCGTATTAGACCATATCAAAGCAGGAAAGAGCATGCAGATTTATGAGCTCCTTGGACTTGACAAGATAAACAATTGCGTGGCAATTATCCAGAACGCAGACAGTGCCAAGTACGGCAAAAAGGACATCATCAAAATCGACCAGATTATCGACCTTGACTATGATGTGCTTGGTTACATCGACAGCAACATCACCGTAAACATCGTAAAGGACGGCAAGCTGGAAAGAAAGCACCACATGGAGCTTCCACAGACTCTTAAAAATGTAGTAAAGTGCAAAAACCCTCGCTGCATCACTTCCGTAGAACAGGAAATCGTACATACATTCAAGCTTGTTGACAAGGAAAACAAAGTTTACCGCTGCATTTACTGCGACGCAGAGCACAAAGTTAAATAGGAAAGGGTATTAGTTCACCCGATTGAGTTGTTACTCCACCATTTTTGCAAAAAAATGCCGAAATGGTGGAGTTTTTTCATCTGTTGACAAAGTATCGTTATAACGATATAATGATTATGAGAGAGGTAAGAAAACTATGACAGAAAAGCTTAATTTATATCACGGGTCACCTTTAATAATTGAAAAGCCGACATATGGTGCCGGGAATCCCAATAATGATTATGGACTTGGCTTTTACTGCACTGAATCTGCTGAATTAGCTAAAGAATGGGCATGTTCGGGTGAAACAGGTGGTTTTGCCAATCGGTATACCATTGATATGACAGGGCTTTCCGTATTGTCACTGACAAATGGTGACTATAATATTCTCAACTGGCTGTCAATCCTCCTTGAGAACCGCAGATTTCGCATAGGGAGCGAGATTGCGGTTCAGGCTAAAGATTATATTTTTAATAATTTTGCGGTAGACTATAAGAAATATGATGTAATAAAAGGATACAGGGCTGATGATTCATATTTTTCATTTGCATCTGCATTTCTCAATAATACCATATCGGTTGCACAGCTCGAAAAAGCCATGGCTCTTGGTCAATTGGGGCAGCAGATTGTGATAATGTCCAAGAAGGCTTTTGAGCGGCTTCGCTTCGAGGGGGCTGAGGAAGCCGATGGAGAAATATACTTTCCTAAAAAACTGGCGAGGGATACCCGAGCCAGAGAGGAATTCCAAAGGGAACGCCACAGAGGCTCAGTGCTTACTGAAAAATACATTATTGATATAATAAGAGAGGGGTGGAAAAACGATGACCCACGCTTACAGCGAGTTATACTTGGATGATGCGATGAATAATATGGGGGATATGGTGGAATACGCCCTTTGCACTTTGGGATATAAGCCTGATAATTTTTGGGGTCTGTTTATAACCTCGGGTATTGCGGATAAATTTGGAAAAGGCAATCCAAAATATGTGGCAGGAATGTCAGGGTATGAACTGGCTGAAGCGGTATTTTGCGAAGCTAACATCTTGGATGGTAGAGAAGAATCACCATATATCACCGAAAAAGGAAGGGAATACTGGGCAGGGTGGATTATGGCATATTATCAGTGGGAAACAGGAAAACGTTTTGAGGACATGGCAAGGTACGGCATATCACTTTCCACCGTGCTTTCTATGTATATTCTCCATGAGGCCGATGTGACTAAATTCGTGAAAACAGCCGACGAGATAATCGCTCGAAATAAGTTATCCCAAAAATCCAGACTGCAGTTTATAAGGAAGGCCAGGGGGTTCACTCAGCGGCAGCTCTCTGAGGCATCAGGTGTCAGCGTCCGCATGATACAGCTTTATGAACAAAGGCAAAACGACATAGCGAAAGCACAGGCTGCTGTGGTTATAAGGCTTGCCAGGGCACTGGGATGCAAGACAGAGGATCTGGTCGAATAAAAGAAAAAGCTCCGCACTTACCGATACTGGACTTCGGCAAAGGCGGAGCATTTTATGAAGTGAGATTTAATATTCCATGTTATGAAAATACACCTGTAGAGCTGCATGTCAGGGTGACGGTTTCGGTATAAGAATCAACAACAATACCATTAACATACTGCTTCCCTGTTGCAGTGGCAGAGGCCTTATTACCGGATTTACTCCCTGATATATTAGAAACTTTCCAATCGGATGTATAGGAAGCTGCACTTGGTGTTACACTGGTACATTTCGAAGTCCCGTCACCATAAGTAAAGGTTCCGGTTACACGTACATACCACATAGTATCTCCAGCAGCATTCTTGTAATATGATGTTTTTGATTTGGTTTCTGTATTTGATGCCAGTGGCATAATACCATTTACAGGGGACACAGTTTCGATAATGGTGACAATGTAATCCCCGTTGTCAAGATATTCTATAGTTGTATTTTCGCAAGATGACAATGCTAATGCTGTCTGCATTGAAAAAATAAGAGTTGTAATGACAAATAAAGCTAAAATTTTTCTTTTCATAATACTTCCTCACACTTTCTTTACTCAATTACTGTAACGATTTCTGTAACAATATGTGACTTGGCTTCAATATAAACAGAGTACCAAGTCCATACCCAAAAAAGTGCAGTTAATAATGCAATAATTAACAAAAATAATACTGCCTTTTTTACCAGCTTTCGGATAGAAATAACCTTGCATAGCCTATGGTAGTCTAAAGCAGAAATGTAGTTGTAGACCGCTTCTTCAGGCTCATCAAAGTTTTCGTATATGTCTTCTATAGTACATTCCGGGTTTTGGTCTATGTATTCCTCCACGGACACCCTTAAGGACTTTAAAAACTTTCTTTCTGCCGAAGAATAGATAGGCAAAAGCAATTTGATTTCTTTAAAGTACTGTTTCAGCTCTTTTTCGGTAATTTTACTCATCAGTTTCCCCCTCCTGCATTATGTCTGCCTTAGTACAGGACAACAGTTTAGCAATTCCAGCAGTAATCTGGCCGTAATCATCCAAAAGATCTGAGAGACGAGCCCTGCCTGCATCCTCCAGATGGTAATACACACGAATACGGCGTTTTCCTATCTGTTCCTCTCTGTCAGAAATATATCCGTTCTGAAGGAGCTTGTACATGGTAGGGTACAGGGTGCTTTCATGTACCTCAACATTGCCTCCTGACAATTTCTTAATCAAGGTGGTGAGCTGATACCCGTATAAATCGCTCTTGTCCAGCAGAAACAATACCATCATCTCCACCGTGCCCATTTTAAAACTGCTTCTTCCTCTAGCCATCTTTAGTGCCTTTCTTTTAATTATGAAATTAATATACACAATATGAAGCGAAAAATCAATACTATGTATTTCTTAATAATTGTTGACATCACAAAAGTGGCATGTTAGAATTTTATCAAGAAGGGATATTGTTTTGCACATTGAGATTAATAACGAAAGGGTGTGGTTTTATGGAAGTGGAAGAGCGAAGAAGATATGGGGATAAGCTGAAGGAGCATTGACAGCTGCTGAGAGCGGAAAAGCATAAGGATTATTCGAAAGAACTTTTTTAGTAGATAAAGGAGAAGGAAAATGAAATTACATCTAAAATTATTTAAAATTGCTATTGTTGCAATCACTGTCTTAGTGCTTTTGTGTTGCAATACAATCATTGGCAATGCGGACACAACAAAAACGGCTGAAGAAAACGCTAAGTTTTACGGGCAACATTCGGATTATGGAGCTAGTGTTTGGGGAGTAAACTTTCTTATCTCTGTAACATATGACAACAGTTCTACAAGCTGCTATACAGCAAAAGAAGTATATACTAGTGCAACTATGTATCCAAAACATACATTTGGAGAAGGAGACGTGATAGTCGCTGGTTTTGATGAATCGGTAGATTTTGGTGCGTCGACAAGTAGATCTATAAAGCCTACGAAAAGCTCATTTTGGCAAATACAGAACGTGATTCTTCCTACAGGAACAAAAAAATATTATGCATATACGGGGAGTCCAAATAAAGACTTCAGGTATGAGTTTAAAGAAGACGGGGCCTTTACATTTGCTGTTCCAAATGTTTATTTTGCATGGCCAAATGCATCATTAACAATTAGTGTATCCGGACCAAAATAGGAGGTGAAGTTCAATGAAAAAGAAAACAGTTATAATTACCCTAATATGTGCTTTAATATGTTTAACAGCTACCATAATAATTGCATATTCAGGATTGCCTGAGGTTAAAGGAGCAGATAAATTCAATGACATAGGAAAAGGAAAAAGTAATGCTGCTCACAATCTTCTGAATGCCGCAGAAAACGAAGAAACTGTAATCGGCACAGTAATGGGCACGGAAATTACAAAATCATACTTTAATTTTAAGTACGACTCATATAAGACCAGCCCTTTGAATTATGAAAATCCAAAGGAAGAAGCTTGGAACGCTATAAAAAGAGAGGTATGGGAAAAACGATTTGCCAAGGAAAAGGGTATTTACCCGTCCGAAAAGGAAATAGACGAGTATGTCTCCTATGTCAGAAAAGAATATGAGTCTACACAAGAGGGAACAATTCTTATAAAATCTTTCTGCGAAGGAATGAATATGACAGAGGACGAATATTGGAGATTTAACAGAAAGTATGAGGCACCTCTTGCTGTAACTCATGGAAAAGTAATTGAATACCTCGAAAAGAATAAAATGTCTATGCCGGAAGCAGGGAGTATAGAATCAAACATTACGGATTTAGAGTATTACAACAGCTTGTAATACCTAGACTGCTGACAAACCCAGAAGAACGATTTGGTTTTTCTGGGTTTTCATGCATAAAATGTCATGTAGAGAAAATAAGTCAGACTTCTCCTATGATAAGCAGATGAATAGACATAAGATGAAGCGTACAATGCTAGCCGGAATTTTATTCATAATAATTTTTTTAGTATTGTTAGTATCGCTTGTGCCTTTTCAGTCTTTGCACCGGACTTCATGCGAGATAAAGACACCTGTAGTTTTGACCTGCGACAGCGTCTGGTATGTAAGGCAGACTAAGCACTATCAAGATAACACTCCGGTTTTAGGTGATGAGGTTCAATGGATCATAGAGATTCCCCTCACATATATCCAAAACCTCGATGACGAAAGATGCGTTCAGGAGGGAAGATTCGTGAATGATGGCAGGTTCAGCTGGGAGTGTGATACGGCTCCCGGTGATTTACCCATGTTTTATTTCGGTAAAAAAACTTGCTACGGCAGAGAAATTTTTACCGGTAATTATGCCATAAGAAAACAGACAGTCATCTGTTACGTTCCGAAAGAATGCTCAATCAATGAGTTGAAGGATATGGATACAAGACAGCTTACAAATTATTTGGTGAGTTTGGAGTAGATGTTAAATTGAATGAGGAAATGAAAATGAAAAAAGCAATATGCCTTTTATCGGTTCTATTAATGATGCTATCTGGAACAGTTTTTGCCTTTGCAGGGTGTGGAATGGAAGCACCGAGAGAGAAAGAACTGGATACAGGCATCCTTTTTCGGGATGGCTGGAGCAGCTTTTGCGTTTATTCTGATGATGCGCAGATGCTTCTGTCGGTAGAAGGACAGGTGAATGAGAAGGATCTGTTTAAGTTTAACGGTGGGTTTGAAACGAGGGCCTATGTTTTGTATGATTTGAATCAGGAAAAAATCAAGAATGTTTATCCTGTAGATATGGAAGCGTTGTCATACAGTGCAATACCATATAGGGATGGTTTGATCTATGTCAAGTATACAAACCCTGAGGATGTATTTGAATGGAAAGTTCTCTATTTGACGGAGAACGGTGAGGAACAGTTATTCAGCGGGACTTGTGAAACTTTTTTTCAGCTTCCCTCCTTAACACTGTTAAACGAGGTGCCGATATCCTTGTGGGTAAACGCTGAAGAAGAGACTTCTGGTATAAGTACCATGGTAGATCTGGAAGTGAAAACGATTGTGAAAGAAGATGCGGATTGGCTCATTAATACTACGATAACCACAAACTACGACGAAATCTGTTTTGCTGTGGGAGGCGACAGCAAATATGCAGAGATTGGTCCTCTGTCAAGATTTCGGACAGTGATTTTGAAAAAATCCTGCCGCTTTCC
>CALZOZ010000056.1 GCA_945828095.1 uncultured Clostridia bacterium | reverse complement strand
CGTTGTTACTACGGCTAATGAGACCGCCTGTGAGACCTCACGGGATAAGCCGTTAGCCTTTCCTCGTCTGCCTGCCTAATCTACCTGCATAGGTTACGGTTGCCTTTTGGACTCTACGGCTCACTGCCCGCTCATCCGCTATGCAAGCCTTGGTATTAGGTTTCTGTTCGTCAGGCTACGATTTCGCTATCCCTTCTTCTCGCCTGCACCTCGCGATACAAACCTTGGGAGTCGCTATCGGGTTCGTCGGCAACTACGCCCCTTGTGGACTTTCACCACAGACGAACGGCATGCCCGTCATACAGCAAAAAGCACACCGTGCGTCAGCGATGTGCTTTTTATTAGGGAAACCTCTAAACAGAGGTGGTTGGATTTTTTTCAAATAAAAAGGCAAGCCGGAGCCTGCCATATAGAATCATAAATCATTATGATAGTGCAACTGGCAGCCATACTTCCAATAAGCTTTAGGCCCTTTAGCTTTGCGTCCCTGTCTTTCGGCAGGTTTGCCTTTTTACTTGTCCTACGAGTAATTATACATCTTCCTTGCTGCCGTTTGCAAGTATTATTTACCTCAGTTTTGCACCTGATGTCTGGTAAACCATCTGACCGCCGCTCCCGCAGCAAGTACCGTGACCGCTGCAATTACAGGCAGTACAATATACTGTCCTGTAACCGTTCTTCCAAACGCATAGACAGACATATATCTGTACCAGATCGGCGCTCCTCGCATAATTGTAGCCGGCATGCAGGTATTAATTGCAGAAACAATTGCCGGAGCATTCTCTCCTAAATCAATTGAAGGAATAAGCAGCAGAGCAAATGAAATCAGCATTGCCGGAGCAGGTGCTCTGAACAAAGCTGATATGGCCATAACCAGTGCAGCAAAGAAAACCGTCCCCAGAAGGCTGGTAGCTAAAGCTGCAGCCATAGCGATGCCGCTGTTCCAGCAAAACGGTGATATCTTTATGAACCAGTCCTGCCAGTAAGCTTCTGCTCCCTCCCATCCGAAATAAACGGTGGTCAGAATCAGGTTAACAGCCGTTAATACAACCCACGCAGCTGCAGAAAATATTATCCCCGCCTTGATCTTTGCAAAGGCAATTTTGTGTCGGCCGAATTTGGCAGACAAAATGAGTGCATCCGTTTTCCTCGAATACTCCCCGCAGAAAATCCCCGCAAGTCCTACCACCATCAGCACTGCCAACGTGTAATGATATGAAAGCAGCACATTTTCCATGCGCTGATATCCAAGATCGTAATTATAGTATGCGGTGTAATCGTCTGCCAGTCTTCCGTAATCTGCTTCAGCTTTTGCAGCCAGAGCCTCACCTTTATTTCCCGGATATGCGGAAAGATAGTATTCAGCAAAACGCTTTCCCAGATTCTCTGCACTCTCGTAGAAAGACATGGAAAACTCCACAGGCTCATATCTGTTGTACTCCTCGGACGTTAAAAACTCTTCCTTCAGAAAATGTATTCTCAGGTTTTCCAGAATGTATTCCTCAGTGTATCCCTGCTTCTTAAGCCCCTCTATGATAACCTGTTTCTCACTATCGTCCACCATGTTTTCCGGATTATTTCTCATGGCGTCTGCCTCAGCCTTGTACCTGTCGCACCACTCATCTGTAATAGCACCCTTAAAGTATGCTCCGTTCTCCTTTGCCTGTCTGATATGCTCTGCCGAATCCTCTCCTGCCGGAGCATAGTAACTGTTTCCCGTGGTCATAAATGTAACTACATTCAATGCCAGCACTATGACAATAGCTGCTATAGTGATGGGGCTTCTCATTATTTTTTTAAGTTCTGCTCTTGTAAGATTCATTTTAAATTCCCCCTCATACCATCCTCTGGATTACCGTCTCTAAAAAAGTGGAGATACAAATCCTCGAGATTGTCCGTCTGCGGTCCCCGGTAAACTATCCCGCCCTCTTTCATGATTATCACATCGTCAGCGATTTTCTCCACATCTGACACTATGTGGGTAGAGAGAATAATAATTTTGTCTTTTTCAAGGGAGGTCAGAAGCTGTCGGAAACGCACTCTCTCCTTTGGATCAAGTCCTGCGGTCGGCTCGTCTAAAACCAGAATTTTAGGGTTTCCCAGCAAAGCTTGAGCGATTCCCACTCTCTGCAGCATGCCTCCGGAATAGGTCTTCAGTTTCTTTTTTCTCACCGCATAGAGTCCCAGCTCATCCAGCAGGCTCTCGCTTCTCTCCATGGCAATGGTTTTAGGCAGACCTTTCAGCGCTGCTATATATGTCATAAAGTCCATTGCCGAAAAGTTTGGATAGTAACCGAAATGCTGCGGCAAATACCCCAGATACTCTCTGTAACCTTCTCCTGCTTGGGCGATATCCACTCCGTCTATTGTAATTACCCCTTCCGTAGGTCTAAGCAGACCGCAGATCATTCTCATAAGAGTGGTTTTTCCTGATCCGTTGGCTCCCAGCAGCCCATGCAGTCCCTCGCCTAACTCCAGGTTAAAGTTATCTACCGCCCGCTTGCCCTTATACGCCTTCGTCACATTACTTATTCTCAGTTCCATAAAAATGCTCCTTCCCTTTTATTCCTTTCCTTCATTATGAGACATACTTCCCCTGCCCCAAGCAGCACGCCTGCAGCAAGAGCTGCCAGCCAGAATACTACTGCACCATCATAAAACATCATGTTTTCAGGCTGAAACAGATAGGAGGCCGCGGCAGGTATTACAGAAAGCAGCACTCCTACCCTGCGGCTCCTGATTCTCAGCAGCATAATCATAAACAGATTTATTACATTTACCCACACATAGGGCACCAGTCCATAAATCACCGTTTTAAGAAAGCTGACACCGAAGGCCTCCCACATAGCAGCGGAAATCATAGTCAGACACAGTACATTGATCAGTCCCGCCGAAATGAGCCGAAGTACCAGGACTTTAGCTCCGTCATATCTGCATACACTCTCAAGCTCTGACATATTGTACTGCAAATCCTTCAACATCTCAGGCACAGTAAGAAATCCTGCCACAGGTGCCATAGTAAATATCATATATCCCGCATCCGAGCAGTCCATTGATGTAATCAATGCTGCAGCTATAGCTACGCACAGGAGCAGCAGCTGACATCCCCATAGGGACGGAGAAAGATATCTTAGCTGCTTTGTCATCAGCACCCATACATTACTCCCAGCAGGCACATTCTGCTCCATGAAGAGTCCCCCTGAAATTATGACTTCTTCCACTTTTTCCTGTCTCACAACCGGTATCCAGTCAGTTTTACTTTTCTTTTCGTTCATTTCGTACCTCCCCCTTTCTTTCAATATGTCTGTCTTTGTCTTTTTCATATTCCTTTTTAAGATGCTCAAGCCCCTGCCTTATTCTGGATTTAGCAGTGGCAAGCGGCACACCTGTTATTTCAGCGATTTCTCTTGCCTTAAACCCGTGGAAATAATGGAGAACCAGTGCTTCCTTCTGTTCCTCTTTAAGTCCCGAAAGGCGTTCATACAATATGAACCTGTTCTCTCTGTTTATCATATGTTCCGATGGTGACATCTCCCCGGAGACAGCAGAGTCAAGGTATGTATCATCAGGCTCCTTTTCCGGCCTCGTCTTCTGCCGCCTTATGAAATCATTACAGCAGTTTACAGCTACAGTAAATATAAAGTTTCTGAATTTCCCTGTATGCCGGTATTTGTATATTGCTTTAACTAATTTCAGAAAAACCTCCTGGGTCAGATCCTCAGCATCCTCCCTATTTCCCGTCCGGCGGTAGCAATAGGAAAAAATATCCTCATAGTGCCGCTTGACAAGTTCTTCGAAGGCCCCTTTATCGCCGCTTCTTATTCTGTTTATAAGCCTTCTGTCTTCCGTTGCCACCACCTCCTTTTCATGTCTCTATAAATATTAACGCATAACACTCAAAAAAGCTTTTACTTCTTTAAAATTTCCTTTATAAAACCTATCGACATAAGCCGACAAATTGCGGTATAATGTGCTATGGAAAATAATATTGATGTGGTTTTTAATATAAAGGAGAAAAAATGACAAATAACAAAGGCAATTGGTTAAAACACCCGGCTTTTTGGGCAACAGTTCTCATAGTAGTGCTTCTTGCCATCGAGATTGGAGCTGTTTTCATGTTTAATGCCGCAAGAGATGCGGCTTTTCTCGGCTGGTTACAGAATGTCAGTGCGGATAATATATCCCAGGCGCGAGCTTTTCGTCACAGAGATAACAACGAAAGCGACCAGATTGTAATCAAGCTGACAGAGGGCGAAGATAAGCAGGTGCTGACATCCCTTCTTAATGGTGTCGAGGAAACAAACATATTTGAGGCACCGGCTACAGAGGGCGGCTCATATGTACTTGACTTAACCGCTCTTTCTGTGACTGATTCCGATTCAGAAGGAGAAGTTCTTCTCAATGTGATGTCTGACGGTAAGATGTATTTGACCTTTGATAAAGAAACTCAGAATGCTTTCTGCAGCAAAGGCAAAACATGGTGGCTCGATTATCCTGCACTGTCAAGCTACATTTCAGGCCTGGTAAGCCAGCGTGAAGCTCAGGTCAATGTAATTGCGGCAATGAAGGCAGTGAAATCATCCGATTTTATTAATACGGGAGAACTCGGTAATATATCCGCAAAAAAACTGGCAAGTGCCCTCCGCCGTGCAGCTAAAGACAGCAAAATGCTGGCTCTTTCAGATGCAGAGGCCTTTGGTGAAACTGATGCAAAATGGTTCTGGGAAATCATCCCTGCTATCGAAGGCGACCCTGAAAACGGCATCAGCGGCAACGATATGCATTTCAGAATACGCTGCGGCCTCACTGAAAACATCGTTGAAGTTTCATTTGGCCAGGCCGGAGCATATGATACAGTAAAGCTTGAAGATGAAGAACTCTATCAGCTCGTTCGCTCCAGCAAAGACTACAAGATAGTAGTTAAAAAAGGTGCTTACAAAAAATACAAACACCTCCTTATTCCTCAGATGGAAATGGCTCTGGAAAGCACTACAGCCGATCTGGGCACCTTCTCCGGCTATAAAGTTACAAGATTTGTCAAGGTTTGGGATTACAAAGATAACGACGGCAGTACTGTAAAACTTTACGACTTCAAATACGCACTGCTGCCTGAAGAGCCTGAAAAACTTGTTCTGACAGGTGGAATGTATCTGGACAGCAAAGCCCGGCTGCAGGGCCTGGATGCGGGACAGTTCGCTGTAAGAGAGAAAAACGGTAAAATAATATCCAGTGCATTTATGGGCAACGACTTCTATTACTCCCCTGAATCCGGCTCCAAGGTATTCACAAAAGATATTGAAGAGCGTCAGGCAGCTAAGTCTCGTATAAGCAGTGCTCTGGCACTGTCTGAGAAGACAGCCTAAACAGCTGCCTCTCTGTTTCCGACAATAGCAAAAGTTCAAAACGTAATCGAAAAGCGGGCAACCAAAAACGTACCCGCTTTTTTATTTTTTCTCTTTTGGCGCTCTAACTCTTTCACGTGCTGAAAGTGAACACTGGTTATCATGATACAGTATTTTGTGTTGACAAGTGTAAACACAGCATGATACAATTTGGTTACAAACGTAAACAGGTATCCAATTTCAGAGAAAGGAGGGTTAAAATGTATCTGACTGAAGCAGAATGGCATGTCATGGAATGCCTCTGGAATAAAGAGCATCTGACAGGCAGAGAAGCGGTTTCAGAACTCCAAGAAGGAATGGGCTGGAGCCGGAGCACCACCCTTACACTGCTCCGTCGCCTTGAGAATAAAGGAGCCGTTTCATCGCAAACAAACAACGGTCTAAAAACTTTCATTCCCTTGGTCACAAGGGAAGACGCCGCCTTGCAGGAAACCGAGGATTTCCTTGACCGTATATACAAAGGCAGTCTTAGCCTTATGGTCAGTTCACTTACGGAGAAAAAGGCACTGCCAAAGGAGGAAATTGACAAACTTTACGATTTGCTGAACCAGCTTGAGGAGGGGTAATAAAATGATAGAATGGATTGTGAGTTCAAGTGTTCTGATTTTAATCGTTATTGCACTTCGCTTTGTTCTTAAGGGGAAAATCAGTCCGAGGATGCGCTGCTTTCTTTGGGCTGTTGTGATGCTTCGTTTGCTGATTCCTTTCAGCTTCGGGGCCACAGACTTCAGTGCAGTACAAGGGGTTGCCAACGTGTCTCAGGTAAAGGAATTTAACAGCCTTGCTCCTGTAGAGAATATTTCGCGGCTTGATGGGGAATCCGCAGAAATCACATACAGAGACAGTGTACTTTACGGCAGAAGCAATACAGCCTACGAGCCGGACAAATCAGTTCTCTTCAAGCCGGCAGAATATTTTGACCGTATGGAAAGAATGCTGTTTCTTAGGAAAACCGCCTCCATTGTCTGGCTTGGCGGCATGGCGTTAATGACTGCTGTCTTTCTGTTTTCCAATCTGCGGTTTGCATCCATGCTAAAAAGGTCACGGCACCCATTGGCAGACTGCTGCGGCTATGACATTTCGGACATTTCCTGCCCTGTGTATATGACGCAGTCCATTAAGACACCGTGCCTCTTCGGCCTGATTTCTCCGGCAATTTACATTACACCGGCAGCCGCCGCAGATACCGCTGTGCTGCGCCATGCCCTGCAGCACGAAAACACCCATTATCTTCGCCGAGATAATCTCAGGGCGGCGGTGCGCTGCATCTGCCTTATCCTTCACTGGTACAATCCTCTTGTCTGGCTTGCAGCATTTCTCTCCGTGGAAGATTCAGAGCTAGCCTGCGACGAGGCAACAATCCAACGTCTCGGGGAGGACGAAAGGCTTTCCTATGGCCGCACTCTCATTGATATGACTTGTCAGGGACACAGCGGATTGACGGTTACGGCTACCACAATGGTCGGCAGCAAAAACGCCATAAAAAGGCGCATAGAAAGCATCGCAAAAAAACCTAAGATGGCGGCAGGAACGCTGGCAGCCGTTATTGTCATTGCAGCCATAGCTATTGTATTTACCTTTGCCGGACCTGAAAATGGGTCCTTCTATGACTGGCTGCATACTGTAGATACTGACGATATAACATATGCAGATGTATCCAAGAACTCTCCAAAGGAAGGATATCAGGTCAAGGTATCTTTGGATGACTTTGAGAAACTTCCGGTTATTCTTGACTATTTGCACAAGGTACAGCCCGAGGACTTAAAAGAATGTGATGCCGGTGAGACAGGCAGTTATGATTATCAGGTTTATATAAAAACACCAATCTGGGAAACCAGACCGGATGATGGCTTCAGAGAATATCTGTTTAATATCAACAGTGACGGAAAAGTATATGTCACCTTCGACTCAGAGACCGCCCGTCTTTACTGCCGCAAGGGTAAAAGCTGGACTTTCAGCTCGCCGGAGCTTTTTGAGTATATCTCAGGTCTGCCGGAAGAGTGGATTATATCCGGCGCAGCACCTAACGCCGTTACCGCTATGGCAGCCGTAAAAGCATCCGATTTTACCACACCGGAAATGCTGAGAAATATAACGCCGGAAAAGCTTGCTGCCGCTCTCAACGCTGCCGCCGCCGCAGGTCAGGTGGTGGATTTCGATGAAAAATCCTCTCCTTACTATCAGACCGATATCATGTGGTGCTGGGATGTGGGAGATGCCTTTCTGGAAGGCAATATGGAGGAGGGTGTCAGCGGTTACGATCTGCACTTTGATATCAAATGTGATCTGACTCCCGATATTGTAAAGGTCACCTACGGAACAGTACCGAACCTCGAAACAATCTACTTGAAAGACACCGATCTCTATAATACGGTCCGAAGCTGCTCAGATGTCGAGGAATTTGTGGACACCGCTGCCTATGAAAAGTTTAGGTATATTTTGGTTCCGCAGATGGAGCGGCATCTTGAATATATGTCTGAAAACCCTGGCAACTTCACTGGCTATGAACTCACTCTCTTTAGAAAGGCAGGGGAATATAAAGAAAAAGACGGCGCAAGGGTTGAGGTCTACGATTTTGACTACGGGCTCCTTACTGACACGCCGGAAAAGGTGGGAATGGTAGGAGGCATGCACTTCGACAGCAAATGCCGTCTCCATGGCTTCAACGGAGGAGGTCAGCTTGCAGTACGCTATCGCGATGGCAAAATCGCAGCTACCGCTTTTATGGGTAATGATTTTTGGTATACCTCCTCAGATTCGGGAGAGCTTTTGGATCTAAATAAAATGCGGCTTAAAGAAGCACTGGACCTTAAAGAGGAACCGGACCCGACCAAGAAAAACTAATAAAAAACTATTTAGTATTTAATTTTTCCTCTTTATGGTATAAAATATATGAAAGTATGTTTAGGATGTTAAAAAATGAGGATAATTATGGAAAACTACAGTAAGTTTATCGCTCCGGAACGACGAAGCGTGAAGACGGCAAGAAATATGTTCTTGCCGGCATGATGGGAATGGGCGAAGACAAAGACCTGTTGCTGTAGAATCATTACATGCAAAGAAACCGCAAAGAAAGATTACGGTGTGACTCCTTAAAAAGAGTTACACCGTTTCATTTTTTGCCCTTGACTCTCCCCTTACGGGAGGGTATATAATGTCTCTGAAAAGCAAGGAGGTGAGTGGTATGTCAGAACCTATTATAATCAGAGGTTTAAAGCAGAATAATCTTAAAAATATTTCTCTTGATATTCCTAAAAATAAAATCGTTGTTTTTACAGGTGTATCAGGCTCCGGCAAATCAAGCATCGTTTTCGATACGGTTGCCGCAGAAAGCCAGCGTCAGATGAACGAAACATATAGCGCATGGGTCAGAGGCAGATTGCCAAAGTACGAAAAGCCAAATGCAGAATTAATCGATAACCTTAATTCATCTGTTATCATCGACCAGTCCCGGCTCGGTGGAAATGCAAGGTCAACAGTTGGTACAATAAGCGATATGTATTCTCTTCTGCGCTTGTTGTTTTCGAGAATCGGTACGCCATCTGTCGGGCCCGCATCATTTTTTTCATTTAACAATCCTAACGGAATGTGCCCTACCTGTGCAGGTATCGGCAAGATTATGGACCTGGATATAACCAATGTAATCGAGTCCGAGAAGACATATGACGAGGGCTTCTTCAATCTCCCTGCCTTCAGGAAAGGCAATTACTATTGGAAAGTATATAGACGACCGGAGTATTTCAGGACCGATGTCAAGTGGTGTGATCTGACCGAAGAAGAGCAGAACATTCTTCTTTACGGCAGCAGAACAAAGGGCGGCGAGCGCCAGCGAGTCAAGCTTGCACAGAATATTAAGAAAAAAGGTAATATCTATATCCTTGATGAGCCTACAACAGGCCTGCACATAGCAGATATTGAAAAGGTGGTCGACATACTTGAATCATTTGTTGACCGTGGCAATACCGTTATCGTCATTGAGCATAACACAGATGTTATGAAACTTGCCGACTACATAATCGATATCGGCCCGGATGGCGGAACAAAGGGCGGCCAGGTTGTATTTATAGGCACACCGAGAGAAATGATTGACATTGGTGAAACAATTACCGCAAAGTATCTGAGAAAATAGTTATAGTGCATCATAATAAAAGACAGTGTAAAAGCAGTTCCGCCTTATACGCTGTCTTTTTGTCATTGTCTTTTTTTCGTTAAGACTGACCACTGACTAGTCAATGGCAATTACGGTGTAGCCTTCCTCTTCTACAACTTTCTTGAGAGCTTCATCCGTAATCACAGTGCCACCTATTATATGAACCACGGCGGTTCCTTTTTCGTGGCTTACCTCTGCAGCCTCAACGCCTTCCATAGCTTCAATGGCTTTCTTTACGTGTGCCTCGCAGTGTCCGCACATCATTCCTTCGATTTTCAGTGTCTTTGTAAGATTTTTTGCTTCTGTACTCATTTTTTTCTTTACCATTTTATCCTTTCTTCCATCGTATGGATTAAACAAATTAAGCCTCAGGGCGTTGGTGACCACGCAAAAGCTGGAAAGGCTCATTGCCGCAGCCGCAAACATGGGGTTCAGCTGCCAGCCGAAAGCGTGAATCCACACTCCCGCCGCAAGAGGTATACCTATAACATTATAGAAAAACGCCCAGAACAGGTTCTGGTGTATATTTCTCAAAGTAGCACGGCTCAGTCTGATGGCTGCCGCAGCATCCTTCAAACTGCTCTTCATCAGCACCACATCCGCCGCATCTACTGCCACATCCGCCCCGGCACCTATGGCCATTCCTATATCTGCCCTTGTGAGAGCCGGTGCATCGTTTATGCCGTCACCCACCATGAGGACTCTGCCCTGTTCGGAAAGCGTGCGCACCACCTGCTCCTTGCCGTCGGGCAAAACACCTGCAATTACTTCGTCTACTCCTGCCTGTTTACCTATGGCTGCAGCAGTTTTTTCGTTATCTCCTGTCAGCATGACCACACGGATTCCCATGTCCTGAAGCTCCCTTACGGCCTCGGCGCTGTCTTCTTTGATGACATCAGCAACCGCAATGATTCCTGCTGCCTTGCCGTCCTCCGCAAAAAACAGCGGCGTCTTTCCCTGCTCCGCCAGCGTCTCCGCATGATTCAGCAGTCCGGAAATTTCTGTATCAGTTGCATCGGTCTTCTTCTGCTCCAGAAGCTTTCCTATATATTTCATACTGCCGCCGTGAAGCTCTTTTCCATCCAGCATAGCGGTCAGGCCGCTCCCTGCATGTGCCTGGAAGTTCACGACTTCAGCCGCCTCAATACCGGCAGCCGCAGCCTTTTCCAGCACTGCCTTTGCCAGAGGGTGCTCGCTCTTCCTTTCCAGGGACACCGCAATACGAAGCAATTCTTCATCACTGAAGCCCTTCGCCGAAATAATATCCGTCACCCGCGGCTCGCCTCTGGTTATGGTGCCTGTTTTATCCAGAGCAGCAATCTGTACTTTGCCTGTTTCTTCGAGAGAAACGGCTGTCTTGAACAGTATTCCTTTTCCTGCTCCCGCGCCGCTGCCTACCATGATGGCTACAGGAGTTGCCAGCCCCAAGGCACACGGGCAGCTGATTACCAGCACCGATATTCCTCTGGCAAGTGCAAATCCGAAGGTCTGACCTGCAAGAAGCCATGCGACCATCGTTATAAATGCAACCGCAATTACAGCAGGAACAAACAACCCCGAAACCCTGTCAGCCACCTTGGCAATAGGAGCCTTTGTAGCCGCCGCGTCGCTTACCATCTTTATTATCTGTGAAAGGGTTGTATCCTCTCCTACCCTTGTTGCTTCGCACCTGAGAAAGCCGGACTGGTTAATGGTTGCCGCCGAAACCATGTCGCCGGCCTCCTTGTCCACCGGAATGCTTTCTCCCGTAAGAGCCGACTCGTTTACTGCACTGATTCCCTCCAGAACCACACCGTCTACAGGAACGCTTTCACCCGGCCTTACCAGGAAAATATCTCCTTTGCGTACAGTTTCCACAGGAACTTTTGTCTCTGCGCCGTCTCTCTCAACTACAGCGGTCTTAGGAGAAAGCCTCATGAGACCTTTGAGTGCATCTGTGGTTCTGCCCTTGGAACGTGCTTCAAGCATCTTGCCTACGGTAATCAGGGTCAGAATCATGGCCGCCGACTCAAAATAAAACTCATGCATATAGCTGTGGGCTGCTGCCATATCCCCTCGCATCATATCACCTGTCAGAGCGAAAAGAGCATATACGCTGTAGCCGAAGGATGCCGCCGCACCGAGAGCCACAAGGGTATCCATGTTAGGCGCAAGATGCCACAGGCTCTTAAATCCGCTTATAAAAAACTTCTGATTTATCACCATTATCATGCCGGAAAGCAGCATCTGCAGAATGCCCATGGCTGCCGGGTTATGCTCAAGTCCCGCAGGGCAGGGCCATCCCCACATCATTACACCCATGCTGAAATACATTAGTGCAGCGAGGAAAACCACCGATGCTGTGAGCCTTCTCTTAAGCACCGGGGTCTCACGGTCTTGCAACATATCGTCATAGTCTGCATTGCCTGATATCTGACCTTCGCCCATGCTGCCTGCCGGCGAATTACCGCCCGAAACTCCACCCTTTGCCGAAGCTCCGCCATTCGAGTGGGAATTTCCTTTTATGGAGGCACCGTAGCCCGCCTTTTCTACAGCTTCTATTATCTGGCGGTCCTCTGCAGTCCCCTCAACCCCCATGGAGTTGGTCAAAAGGCTTACAGCGCATGATGTAACCCCGGGAACCTTTGAAACCGCTTTTTCCACACGGGCACTGCAAGCCGCGCAGCTCATGCCCGTAACCGAATATTGCTTCATTATTTCTCTATAATCCTTTCTGCCTTTCTCCCTCTGTCTATTTCATCAGCTTCTGGAGTATACCCATAAGCTCTTCTATTGTCTCATCATTACCCTGACGGATATCTTCAGCCACACAAGTATGCATGTGCCTTGAAAGCACCTGACGGCTGAAAGCATCCAGCGCAGCACCTGCCGCCGCTGACTGAGTAAGGATATCAACACAGTATGCGTCTTTTTCCACCATGTTCCTGATGCCTCGTATCTGCCCTTCGATTCTGCTCAGGCGATTGATAAGTTTTTTCTTCTCGTCCGCGCTGCGCTGTGTTGTGCGGCCGGTATTGACCTCTGCACCGCAGCACGTATGATTTCTTTCTATTTTTCCATTACTCATAGTCACTATTATCTCCTGTTATTTCTAAAGTAATACGATTGCAATACCATGATTATATACCCCCTATGGGTATTTGTCAAGCTCCGGCCCAGGCTTATGCCCAGGCTCTGACTTGTACTCAAATTAATAGTTTATTGTTGATTTCGCTCTCGATAATTCTCAAATCCAGATTGCCGTCTTTACTGTCATAGGTGACAATGAGGTTGTCCCACGGCACAATGCCAAGGCTTTCATAAATATCAAGTTTGCTCTTATGATGCTTCATATATTTTTCGTTTCCCGTCATTCCGCAATGCTCATGATAAAACAATTTCAGGTCGGCACGCAAAAGGGTAAAATCCGGTACTATAATGTTCCCCTCGCACCTGATCACCTGCTCATACCTGAAAGGGATTCCTTTTTCATGATACTTCTCTGCAATTAAAAGCTCAGACTTTGACCTCACCTTCAGGCCCCATGATGTAGTATGA
>CALZOZ010000055.1 GCA_945828095.1 uncultured Clostridia bacterium | reverse complement strand
ATTATAAAATCCGAGGCTAAGGATATCAGAACCAAGTATGTGGAGCCTCCATATACTACGGATTTTGCTATAATGTTCCTGCCGTTTGAGGGACTTTATGCAGAGGTGGTAAGACACGGTCTCATCGAAGTGCTTCAAAGAGACTATAAGGTCAATATTGCAGGCCCGACTACAATGGCGGCGCTTTTAAACAGCCTGCAGATGGGCTTCAGAACTCTGGCAATCCAGAAGCATTCCAGCGAGGTTTGGGAGGTTCTGGGCGCAGTAAAGACTGAGTTCAACAATTTCGGCAATGTACTTGAGGCCACAAGAAAAAGAATAAAGCAGGCGGATGACGAGCTTGAAAAGCTTATCGGAACCAGAACAAACGCTATCATCAGAAAGCTGAGAAGCGTAGAGGCTCTCGACAGCAAGGATGCGGGAACGGTGCTGGAATTGCCTGAATTTGACAAACAGGAGAACTGATGAAAATATTTGCAATAGGAGACCTGCATCTTTCCTTCGGAGAAATGGTGGAAAAGCCAATGGACATCTTTGGGGGACAGTGGGTAGGTCATACTGAAAAATTATATAAAAACTGGGGTCAGATGGTCGAACCTGAAGATACATTAATAATCTGCGGAGATATTTCCTGGGGGCTCAAGCTGGAGGAGGCAATGGCTGACCTTGACTGGATTCATGCCTTACCGGGCCGGAAGCTGCTTTTTAAGGGCAACCACGATCTTTGGTGGAAAGCTATCGGCAGACTTAACGGACTTTATGAGGACGGAACTATGCAGTTTATCCAGAACAAATGCACCCTGCTGGAAATGCCTGATGAGTCAGGCGGCAGAATCACCACCGTTGCAATCTGTGGAACCAGAGGATGGATTTGTCCGGGAACGGACGGGTTCAGTGAACATGACAGGAAAATATATGACCGGGAGGCCGCCAGACTTAAGATGTCCCTTGAGGATGCAAAAAAAGCGGGAGCGGACACTATTATAGGCGTGCTGCACTTTCCCCCAACCAACGATAAGCAGCAGAAGTCAGCTTTTACCGAGCTGCTTACAGAATACGGGGTGAAAACCTGCGTATACGGTCATCTACATGGGAAAGAGGCCTTTAAAAACGGCATTGCCGGCGTTTATAACGGAGTTGAATATAAACTTGTATCCCTGGATTACCTGGAGGGTAAGCCGATACAGATATTCTGATTCAGAAGGAGGTAAGCTATGAAAAAAGCAATCTTAATTATAACAGACAGCCTGGGCGTAGGGGCTTTGCCTGATGCAGGCCGGTACGGCGATGCTGGGGCAGATACTTTCGGACATATTGTTGAAAAGAAAGGAAGTCTTAATATTCCTAACCTTTTAAGGCTGGGCATGGGAAATATAGAGGGAGTCTTAAGCGGCAGACTGGCAGTTGAGGCACCGGAAGGGTGCTACGGCAGGATGGCGGAGATTTCCGCAGGAAAGGATACGACCACAGGACACTGGGAAATCGCCGGACTTAAGACCGATGTACCTTTCAAGACTTATCCGGATGGTTTTCCAAAGGAATTCATGGAAGCTTTTGAAAAAGAAATCGGCGTTGGGTGTCTGGGCAATTATCCGGCATCGGGCACCGCAATAATCGAGGAACTGGGACCTGAACATGAGGCTACGGGAAAGCCTATCGTGTATACTTCTGCTGACAGTGTATTTCAGATTGCGGCAAACATTGATGTTATCCCGCTGGAGAGACTATATGAAATCTGCAGAACCGCCCGCCGCCTGCTGGTAGGCGACTGGGCCTGCGGCAGAGTTATTGCAAGACCTTACGTTATAAAGGACGGCAAGAGAGAGAGAACCTCTGACAGAAGAGACTATGCGGTAACACCTCCTGCGGACACTGTGCTTGATATGGTTTCAAGAGGCGGCAAGATGATGTACGGTGTAGGCAAAATCGGTGATATCTTCAATGAAAAAGGCATTATGGAAAGCGTTCACACTGTAAGCAATATGGACGGTGTGGATAAAACTCTTGAGGCTATGAAGATGGACTTTGAGGGCTTTATCTTCACCAATCTGGTGGACTTCGACTCTAAATACGGCCACCGTCGTGACCCTGAAGGCTACGGTCAGTGCATTGAGGAATTCGATGCAAGGCTGCCTGAACTTATGGAAGCTCTGGGTGATGAAGATATTCTGATGATCTGCGCCGACCACGGCAACGATCCGACTGCACAGGGCACGGACCACACAAGGGAGTATGTACCTTTGCTGGTATATGGCAAGAGCTTGAAGCAGGGGGTAAATCTGGGCACAAGAGAAACCTTTGCTGATGTGGGAGCAACTGTATCCGACTTTTTAGCCGTTGAAACACCTGAAATCGGAAAGAGCTTCCTTGAAGAAGTGAGGAAATAGATATGGCATTCAACATGAACGATATAATATTTAAAAAGCGTGAAGGCGGAAAGCTTTCCAAGGATGAGATAGACTGGCTGATTACCGGATATGTGGCAGGAGATATTCCGGACTATCAGGTGTCGGCACTTCTCATGGCCATCTTTTTCAGAGGTCTTGACAGGGAGGAAACCTTCAACCTGACCAATGCCATGCGCTATTCCGGAGATACCATCGACCTTTCGCCGATTAAGGGCATAAAGGTTGATAAGCATTCTACCGGCGGCGTTGGAGACAAGACAACCCTTATCGTAGCACCTCTGGCATCGGCCTGCGGAGTGCCTATCGCCAAGATGAGCGGCAGAGGGCTGGGATTCACCGGCGGCACTGTGGACAAAATGGAATCCATTCCGGGATTCAGGACATCCCTTGCACCGGAAGATTTTCTCAATCAGGTAAATCAGGTGGGAATGGCTGTAATAGGTCAGACTGCCCACATTACGCCTGCAGATAAGAAGCTCTACGCACTCAGAGATGTGACATCAACCGTTGACAATTTCGGACTAATTGCATCCAGCATTATGAGCAAAAAGCTGGCTGCAGGCAGCGATGCTATCGTTCTGGATGTGAAATGCGGCGACGGTGCATTCATGGAAAACCTGGATGATGCAATCACTTTGGCCAACCTTATGGTTGATATCGGAACTGATGCCGGCCGTAAGACAGTGGCAGCTATAACCGATATGAGCCAGCCCCTTGGCAGGGCGGTAGGAAACAGCCTTGAAGTAATCGAAGCAATAGATACTCTTAAGGGAAAGGGTCCTGAAGACATAACCGAGCTTGCCGAAAAGCTCAGCGGAATCATGGTATACCTGGGCGGCAGAGCATCAAGCCCGGAAGAAGGCTATGCCATGACTAAAAGGGCTCTGGCAGATGGCAGCGGGCTTAAGCAGCTTGGCAGATTCATAGAGGCCCAGGGCGGCAATCCTGATGTTATCGAGGATTACAGCCTGTTCCCTCAGGCATCTGTTAAAGACGAACTTAAGGCTGAAAAAGATGGATTTGTTGCTGAAATAGCGGCACGAACCATCGGCCTTGCATCTCAGCACACGGGTGCAGGAAGAGCTACCAAGGAGTCGGAAATCGACCTTGCGGCGGGGGTTTACCTACATAAAAAGGTGGGCGATAAGGTTTCCGCCGGTGAAACTTTGGCTGTGTTCTATGGAAATGACAGAGCAAAGGTAGATGCAGCAATGGCAGAGGCAAAAAAGGCCTTTATAATTACAGACGAGCCATGTCAGCGTCCTGTGCTGATAAAGGAAATAATAGGTTTGGAGGAATAATTTTATGTGGATAGTATATGCGTTTGGCTCGGCAATTTTTGCCGGTCTTACATCGATATTGGCAAAATGCGGTATTCGTCAGACGGACTCTACCGTGGCTACAGCAATTCGTACCATAGTGGTACTGGCTTTTTCATGGCTCATGGTTTTCGTGGTAGGTTCACAGGGACAAATAGGCTTCATTGGTGGGAAAACTTTGATTTTTCTCATACTTTCCGGCCTTGCTACGGGAGCATCATGGCTCTGCTATTTTAAGGCATTGCAGATAGGCGATATAAACAAGGTGGTGCCTATCGACAAGTCCAGCACGGTTCTGACAATACTACTGGCCTTCATTTTCCTTCATGAGGAGATCAGCCTGACGAAGGCCATAGCTGTGGTACTCATAGCTATAGGAACCTTCATGATGATTGAGAAAAAAGATGCTAAGCCTCAGGAATCAAAGGGCAAGGGCTGGCTGTTTTATGCGGTGGGTTCGGCGGTATTTGCCAGCTTAACCGCTATTTTAGGAAAGGTCGGTATTTCCGGAGTAGAATCCAATCTGGGAACAGCAATCCGTACTGTAGTGGTGCTGATTATGGCCTGGGTGATGGTATTTGCCACCGGTAAACAAGGCGAGATACATAAAGTTCCGAAGAATGAACTGGGCTTCATATGCCTTTCCGGACTTGCAACGGGAGCATCGTGGCTTTGCTATTATAAGGCACTTCACGACGGCCTTGCCAGCGTGGTCGTTCCTATTGACAAGCTGAGCATTCTGGTAACCATCGCATTCTCATACATAGTTTTCCACGAACACCTTTCAAAGAAAGCCGCAGGAGGACTGGTCCTCATCGTGGCGGGAACGCTGGTAATGCTGATTTAAAATAGTTTCTTATTAATGCACCGGGGTGAGATATTTGCTTCGGTGTTTTTTATTGACTAAATGGAATGATTACGGTATAATTAAGGTATAAATAAGGAAAGGCGGTGCCGATACAATGACCATTGAGGAAATGAAAAAGAAGAAGGCGGAGCGGGGATACTCCAACGAAAAGCTGGCAGAGCTTTCAGGAGTGCCGCTAAGTACAATTCAGAAGATTTTTTCAGGTATAACCAGACAGCCCAGGTATGAAACCATACTTGCCCTGGAGTCTGTTCTCAGCGACGGCTTTGGAGGCTGCATCGGAGGCGGCGGCAGCAAGGTTGCAGAAACTATGTTTGAATACAACGGCAAGAAACAGGGAGAGTATACTATAGATGACTACTGCCAGCTGCCGGATGATATGAGATTTGAACTGATAGACGGCAGACTATACTACATGACGGCACCTTTTACACCTCATCAGGTCGTATCGGGAGCTGTATGGAGCGTTCTCAATGATTTTATCAGGAAAAACAAAGGGAAATGCATTCCTTTTACCGCACCTGTGGATGTCCATCTGCTGAAGGACGGCAAGACCATGGTACAACCTGATATTCTCGTTCTTTGCGACATAAGCAAACTGACGGAAAAGAGAATTGAAGGAGCACCGGACTTCGTGGCAGAGATTCTGTCGCCCTCAACACGGCGGAAGGATATGACCTTGAAGCTTTCCAAGTATACGGAAGCAGGTGTAAGAGAATACTGGATTATCGATCATAAAGAAAAAAAGGTAATCGTCTATGACATTGAAAACGATGCCTTGCCTCAGATATATGGGTTCAGGGACAAAGTTCCGGTGGCAATATTTGACGGCAGGTGTCAGGTGGATTTTGCCGAAATAGATGACACATTGGAATTTTACTTTGGAGATAAGGAATAGCAGGCCGCCCTTTCACATACATTGAAGTGACTGATACTGAAATTATGTGGAGGGGTGGCTTTTTTATGTGGAAAAGGGTAGTTTCAAGTCTGGTAGGTGTCACGCTCATACTTTGCGCTTTCGTCGGTGTGGAAAAGATTAAAAGCGGTCTGCCGTCCCAGAAACCTATTGAGCTGGAAACCGTAGGCGATGTGCCCACTGAAGATAAGGGGCCGGAGGCGGCATTTCAGGTGGCGGCCAAGGGAGCCGTACTGATTGATGCGGAAACGGGAGAAGTGCTGTTTCAACAGGATGCTCACAAGGAGCTGCCGCTGGCATCTGTTACCAAGGTAATGACCATGTTGCTTGTAATGGATGCTGTGGATGACGGCAAGATTACTTTGGACGATCAGGTAACCATTTCCGAAAGAGCGGCATCCATGGGTGGCAGCCAGATGTATATGGAACCCGGTGAAACCCATACTGTAGCTCAGCTTATGGAGGGGGTGGCCATGGCCAGTGCCAATGACGGGTGTGTGGCGTTAGCCGAGTATGTGGCCGGCAGCGAGGAAATCTTCGTGGAAAGAATGAACGAGCGGGCTAAAGAGCTTGGCATGAAGGATAGCCATTTTGTCAATACCAATGGTCTTCCTGTAGCAGATCACTACTCAAGTGCATATGATATAGGACTAATGTCAAAAGAACTATATAAACATGAGGAAACTCACAAGTGGTTCACAACCTGGCAAAGCACTATCACAGTAGGACTTCCGGGCAAAGAAAAGGAATTCGGCTTGACCAATACCAACAAGCTTATTAAACATTATCAGGGGTGTAACGGCATCAAAACAGGATTTACTTCTGATGCGGGATACTGTCTCAGCGCTTCGGCAACCCGAGGTCAGACGCACCTCATAGCAGTAGCCCTGGGCTGTGAAACGGCCAAGATCAGAAACGGTGAAATATGCAAGATGCTGGACTACGGTTTTGCCAATTTCGAGACTCATGTAGCTGCCGAAAAAGGTCAGAAGATAACTACGGCAGAGATTCAAAGGGGAACACCGCAGAAAATCACAGCAGTCACTGCAGACAGGATAACAGCCCTGGTAAAAAAGGGTGAGACCGATTCTGTAAAAAGCAAGGTCCTCATGGACGACAAGGTTGCCCTGCCTCTCAAGGCCGGAGACAAGGTGGGCACACTGCAGGTGCTTAAGGACGGCAAGGTGGTAGGTGAATGTGACCTGGTTTCTGACTGCGATGTAGAAAAGGCCTCCTTTACAGAGCTTATCAAGCGAATGCTTACATACAAAGGAAAAGAATATGGGAAGTAACTTTAAAGGAGCGGAGAATTATGGAGAAACTTATCATACCGGAAGGAACGACAAAAGAATTTATTCTTTCCTTCTCGTCTTTTTACAAGGCTGCTTATGCACGAGACATGCTGGAAGAGAAGGGCATCAGCTCTACCCTCAAAAAGCTGCCGCCGGAACTAATAAGGTCATGCGGAACAGGGCTGTATCTGAGAACAGACTCCATACAGCCGGTGCAGCGTGTTCTTGAGGAGAAGCAGATTTCAACCCGGGGAATTTATCAGATTCAAAGGGACGGAGGAAAAGAAAAGAAATATTTGAGGATGAAATGAAAAAGAGCCGTACTTGCTCAATGTGAATGCAGGTGCGGCTGTTATTTTTGTTTTTTGAGACCTTTTATATGCATAAAAATATTTTCCACCACACTGCCCGCTTTCGACAATTTTTTCACTGCCGCTGTTGTATGATAAAAAAGCGAGGTAGGAAAAGTGGTTATTTATCTGGAATATCTTTTTTTAGAGAACTTCCTGACGGGGGCGCTGCTGCTGTTTCTCACAGCCAGGTTGGCGGGACAGTACACAAGACAATCACGCCTGTGGCTGCGCATATTTCTTGGAGGCATTATTTCCGGGATTGGAGGTCTTACCATTTTCATTCCCGTTTCAGGCCTGACAGGTGCGATGGTAAGGCTGGCACTGGCGGTACTTATCTGCATGGTCGTTTTCGGGCAGAAACCGCTGAAACTTAAGAGGCTCCTTAAAACAACCCTCCTTTTCCTGGCCTTGACTTTCCTTTCCGGCGGGGCAGCCATGGCCTTTACATTATGGCGACAGATACCTGCTGTAAGCGGCAATGGTGCCCTGTATTTTGAACCTTTGACATATGGCATGCTCATATGCCTTGCAGTTCCCGCATTTGCACTGACCTGGATCTTTATAAAACTGGTAAAGGAAAGACGGATGGAGAATATCACCAGGGGAAAAGTGTGTTTAACCATAGAGGGGCGGGTTTATTCGTTTGAGGCTCTCGCGGATTCTGGTAACAGCTTGAGAGAGCCTTTGACGGGTAGGCCGGCTGCACTGATTGACAGCAAAGGTGCTGCGAAACTTCCTTTCCGGCCGGAGGATATTGAAGCCGGGCATGACGGGACCATGGGAAGCCGTTTTGTAGTTATACCTTATAAGGCGGTGGGAACGGAAAAGGGCCTCCTTAAGGGTATACGGACTGACAGCATCACTTTTGGCGAAAAGGAAATAAGAGGGGCAGCACTGGCCTTCTATGAGGGCGATTTTGGAGATTTTGAGGTTCTGCTGAGCAGAGAGGTTTTAGATGAGGGGATTATATAGGACGATTAAGTGTCATATAAAAGAATTGATTGAAAAGATAGAGAAACTTTGCGGACGGGCACTTTTAAAACTTAGCCGCAGTCTCTACTACATAGGCGGAAGTGATGTACTGCCTCCGCCCCTTCCTTCTGACGAGGAGGAAAAAATGCTTAAGGCTTATGCCGAAGGTGACATGAATGCCAGAAGTGTTTTGATTGAACATAACCTGCGGCTTGTTGTTTATATCGCTAAAAAATTTGAAAATGCCGGAGTTAATGTGGAAGATCTGATTTCCATAGGAACTATCGGCCTTATCAAGGCGGTAAACACGTTTAAAATTGATAAAAAAATCAAGCTTGCCACCTATGCATCCAGATGCATTGAGAATGAGATACTAATGTACCTCAGGAGAAATACGCGTCTTAAGAGCGAAGTAAGCCTTGATGAGCCTTTAAATGTGGACTGGGATGGCAACGAGCTTCTGCTCAGCGATATCCTGGGCACTGAAAATGATATAGTATCACAGCACATAGAGGAGGAAGTCAACAGAAAGCTTCTGTATAGTGCCATGAATAAGCTTGAGCCAAGGGAGAAGGAACTGATGGAAATGCGGTTCGGTCTCAAAAGCGGCAGAGAGATGACACAGAAGGAGGTTGCAGACAGGTTAGGGATTTCGCAGTCATACATATCGCGTCTGGAAAAGAGGATAATAACCAGACTGCAGCGGGAGATTAAAAAACTGGGTTAAATTGGCCCGTATTAAACATGCTTCCATAGTACATAACAAAACCATAACAAAAATAATATTTTACGATAGGATGGGTGTGTTACTATGGCGAGCAAGGTTGAAATATGCGGTGTAAACACTGCCAAACTGCCTCTTTACAAAGAGGCGGAAATGATGGAAATGATAGAAAAGGTCAAGGCAGGGGACAAGGAGACCAGAGATAAGTTTATTCAGGGAAATTTAAGACTGGTGCTAAGTGTGATTCAGAGATTTTCCAACAGGGGAGAAAACCCGGATGACCTGTTTCAGGTAGGGTGTATCGGGCTGATTAAGGCACTGGATAATTTTGATACCAGTCATGGAGTGAAATTCAGCACATATGCGGTGCCTATGATTATTGGAGAGATTCGCCGCTATCTCCGCGATAATAATTCTATTCGAGTATCAAGGTCCATGAGGGATCTGGCATATAAATCTCTGCAGGCAAGGGAGGCACTGGCAAGCAGACTGCAGAGGGAACCTACGGTAATGGAGATTGCCGATGAGCTGGGGGCTAAAAGAGAGGATGTTGTAATGGCACTTGAGTCTATCCAGGAGCCTGTATCTCTGTTTGAGCCGGTTTTTCATGACGACGGCGATGCCATATATGTTATGGATCAGGTACAGGATACTAAGAATACGGATGTGAAGTGGATAGAAAATCTTTCACTTTCCGAGGCCATGAAAAAGTTGACACCAAGGGAGAGACACATCCTGAATATGAGGTTCTTTGAGGGAAAAACTCAGATGGAGGTTGCAAAGGAGATTTCCATAAGTCAGGCTCAGGTAAGCCGCCTGGAAAAGAACGCCCTGAAATATATGAGAAAATATGTGTAAAATAAGCAGCTGCCATGCAGGTCGGATTCGCCATGTAGGGCAGCTGTTTTTGTGCTTACTGTTTTTTTATGATATTTCGCCAAATAATATGCTGATGTAATTCCTTCTAAAATGGATTATACGATCAATATAAACATATCTTTCCTCAATTCTGTAGAAAATAAGATACTGTCCGGAAACTAAAAAACGATAGTTGCTTTCTATAGGTATTATTTTATTCAGGCTGGTTCCTATTTCAGGAAATTCTTTGAGGTTTTCAACCGAGCCAAGTATTGTATTCACTGTTTGTTCTGCTGCTTCAATATTACCACATTCATCAGCAAAATAGTCCCATATTTCATCTAAATCACTAACTGCCAGAGCTGAATATTGCAGAGTATTAGTCATTTTTTTTTGAAGCAAAATAGGCACTTACATCTTCGTGTAAAACCCAGCCGCCCTCCTCTCCTGATTTTTTGCCGCGAGAAAGTTCGTTAAGCAGAGTTAAAGATGCCATTATTTTTTCGTATTCGTTGATGTCAAGGATGGCATACCTACCGCGTCCGTTTTTAGTCAGAAAAACAGGCGAGCCTTCGGATACATCGCAAAGTACTTCTGTATAGTTCCGTAAATCGGATATTGGTTTGATTTTAGGCAATTTCAACACCTCTTTTCTAATTTGCTGTAATAATTATAACAAAATATTACGATAAATACAACGAAAAAGATTCGATTTTTTGAAACCAAAAAATGCAAAAATTGAAATGTCGGATATGGTTGCTTTCCGCCCTTCTATAGGCTATAATGACTTTGGCAAGACAATTTGATTCAGCCGGGGTGCAGACCAAGCATCCCGTTTTAGGAGGAAAAAATGATATACACAAAAGAAGTAGAAAATATGTGTCCTGTTAACAAGGGTGCATATCACGGTCCTGCTCCTATCCCGCAGGAGGGAAAATGGGTGCAGGTTAAGGAAGTATCCGATATTTCCGGACTTACTCACGGTGTGGGCTGGTGTGCACCTCAGCAGGGAGCCTGCAAGCTTACACTTAACATCAAGGACGGAATCATCGAGGAAGCGCTGGTAGAGACACTTGGATGTTCAGGCATGACTCATTCGGCAGCCATGGCAGGTGAAATCCTTATCGGCAAAACACTGCTTGAAGCACTCAACACAGACCTTGTATGCGATGCTATCAACACTGCCATGAGAGAACTGTTCCTGCAGATTGTTTACGGCAGAAGCCAGTCTGCTTTTTCAGAAGGCGGACTTGCAATCGGTGCCGGACTTGAAGACCTTGGAAAGGGAACAAGAAGTCAGGTGGGCACTATCTACTCCACAAAGGCAAAGGGACCTAGATACCTGGAACTTGCAGAGGGTTACATCACAGAGGCAGGCCTTGATGAAGAAGGAAACATCATCGGTTATAAATATGTAAATCTGGGCAGAATGATGGATAACATCAAAGCCGGAATCGAGCCTATGGAAGCCATTGAAAAGGCCAGCGGGAAATACGGCAGATTTGACGAAGCGGTTCGCACTATCGACCCGCGTAAGGAATAGGAGGCGGCCCAAATGAGTGAAAGAACCGAAAAAATTACTTTTGAAAACTACGACAGAAAAATCGAAAAGATAGAAAAGGCACTGGCTGCATACGGAATCAACGGCCTTGAAGATGCAGAGAGAATATGCAAGGAAAAAGGACTGGACCCGTATAAGATTGCTAAGGAAATCCAGCCTATATGCTTTGAGGATGCGTGCTGGGCTTATGTTGCAGGCGCTGCAATCGCTATCAAAAAAGGCTGTAAGGCCGCTGCCGAGGCTGCTGAGGCTATCGGAGAGGGACTTCAGGCTTTCTGCCTGCCGGGTTCTGTTGCTGATGACAGAAAAGTCGGACTGGGACACGGCAATCTGGCGGCAATGCTCCTTCGTGACGAGACAGACTGTTTCGCTTTCCTGGCCGGTCACGAATCCTTTGCGGCTGCAGAGGGTGCTATCGGTATCGCCAAGTCAGCCAATAAAACAAGAAAGAAACCTCTGAGAGTAATTCTCAATGGCTTAGGCAAGGATGCTGCTCAGATCATTTCAAGAATAAACGGCTTTACTTATGTACAGACTCAGTTTGACTACTATACAGGCGAGCTGAAGGTTGTAAAGGAAATACCTTATTCAAAGGGTGAACGTGCTCTGGTTCGCTGCTATGGTGCAGACGATGTAAGAGAGGGTGTAGCCATCATGCATAAGGAAGGCGTAGACGTTTCCATCACAGGAAACTCCACCAATCCGACAAGATTCCAGCATCCGGTTGCAGGAACCTACAAGAAGGAATGCATTGAACAGGGCAAGAAGTATTTCTCAGTAGCGTCAGGCGGCGGTACAGGAAGAACTCTTCATCCTGATAACATGGCAGCAGGTCCAGCTTCCTACGGCATGACAGACACTATGGGCAGAATGCACTCTGACGCTCAGTTTGCAGGATCTTCTTCAGTACCGGCTCACGTGGCAATGATGGGATATATCGGCATGGGAAACAACCCGATGGTTGGCGCTACAGTAGCTGTAGCTGTTGCCGTAGAAGAGGCCATGAGATAGCACTAGGGTTAAAAAAGCTAAAAAACTTGCAATGACCCTCAAAAAGTGGTATACTAAAGCGGTATGAAATTATTCTTTACTTTAAGTACGGAGGAAAATCATGAAAAAAAGCATTTCACTTTTATTAGTGCTGGCTCTCATTCTTTCAGTGTTTGCACTGGTTGGATGCGGAAGCGATGACAGCACTGAAGGGGAAGGATTGACAGTTTGCGTAGTTGTACCTACCGGATTTGGCGATAAGTCTTTCAACGACTCAGCTAAGGAAGGTGCGGAAAGACTTCAGGCAGACTTTGGGGTAACCGTAAAGTATATCGAATGTAAAAATGAGAACCACAAACAGCAGATGATGAATGCTGCAGATACAGCAGATATAGTAGTTCCTGTAGGCTGGGAATTCTGGGAGATTACTGATGTGGCTTCCGAATATCCTGACACCAAGTTTATCTGGGTCGACAATGTAGCTGACGGACTTGAAAACCTTCCTAATGTACTGTGCATCACATACGCACAGAATGAAGGTTCATTCCTTGCAGGATACATTGCAGCAAATATGTCCACAACAGGCGTTATCGGTGCTGTTGGCGGACAGGACAACGCTACTATCAACGACTTCTTCGTTGGATATGAGCAGGGCGCTAAGTATGCAAACCCAGACATCAAGTTTGTCAAGAACTATGTTCCCGGAGATAACGGATTTGAAGATCCGGCCGGCGGCAAGGAATGTGCACAGGCTCTTCACGACAAGGGCGCAGATGTAATTTTCCAGGTTGCAGGAAACTCAGGAAACGGTGTGTTTGAAGCAGCTCAGGAAGGCGGTTTCTATGCATTCGGCGTTGATATGGACCAGAAAATTTCAGCTCCTGAATTTGACGATGTAATTATCGGTTCAATGATTAAGGAAGTTGGCGATTCCATCTACGATGCTATTAAGAAATATATCGAAGAGGAAAGTTTTGAAGGCGGAAGAAACTGGGTTGCTGATATGGCTACAGGATATATCGCAATCGCTTACGGCGATGAAAATTCAACTCAGCAGGTAAGCGAAGAACTTAAGGCAGAAGCAGATGACCTGGCTCAGAAGATTATCGCAGGAGAAATCGAAGTTAAGACTACAAGAGAATAATCTAAGGTTTGTAATCTGTCTCTTATACACATCTCCGAGCCCACGAGACGTAGAGGAATC
>CALZOZ010000054.1 GCA_945828095.1 uncultured Clostridia bacterium | reverse complement strand
TGGTACCAATGTTAATATGCGGTTTAGTTCTTTCAAACTTCTGTTTTGCCATTTTAATTTTCCTCCTGTTTAAAGGTTATATAATTAGTTATTTGTTAATCTTTTCAACCATGTGGTCAGGTAATTTTTCGAAGTGATCCATCTGCATTACATAAACACCACGGCCCTGAGTCTTGGATCTCAGGTCAGTAGCATATCCGAACATTTCTGACAGAGGAACAAATCCTCTGATTGCTACTGCGCCCAGGTTCATGTCGGAACCTTCGATTCTACCTCTTCTTGAAGAAATGTCGCCGATTACATCGCCCATGTATTCTTCAGGAACTGTAACTTCAACTTTGAAGATCGGTTCAAGCAATACAGGAGATGCTTTCTTGCATGCTTCTCTGAATGCCATGGAAGCTGCAATCTTGAAGGCCATTTCTGAAGAGTCAACTTCGTGGTAGGAACCATCGTAAAGCTCTACGCCTACGTCCACAACCTGATATCCTGCAACAGGTCCGTTCTGCATAGCTTCTACGATACCTTCTTCGATCTTAGGAATGTATTCCTTAGGGATAGCACCACCAACGATGGAGTTCTTGAATTCGAATCCGGAACCCGGCTCTCTCGGATAAACCTTAATCTTAACGTGACCATACTGACCCTTACCACCTGACTGCTTAACATACTTGTTGTCGATGTCTGCAGTTCCTGTGATAGTTTCTTTGTATGATACCTGAGGCTTACCAACATTTGCTTCTACCTTGAATTCACGAAGAAGTCTGTCAACGATAATTTCAAGGTGGAGCTCACCCATACCTGCGATGATGGTCTGACCTGTTTCCTGGTTTGTATAAGTTTTGAAAGTAGGGTCTTCTTCTGCTAATTTAGCTAATGCAAGTCCCATCTTTTCCTGACCGGCTTTAGTCTTAGGCTCGATGGCGATTTCGATTACTGGATCAGGGAATTCCATTGACTCCAGAACAATTTCGTGCTTTTCATCACAAAGTGTGTCGCCTGTAGTAGTATCCTTGAGACCTACAGCAGCGGCAATGTCTCCAGCATAAACCTCCTGGATTTCCTCTCTCTTGTTGGCATGCATCTGAAGAATACGACCGATTCTCTCTCTCTTGCCCTTTACAGAGTTGTAAACATATGAACCGGACTGTAATGTTCCGGAGTAAACTCTGAAGAATGCAAGCTTGCCTACGAACGGGTCAGCCATAATCTTGAATGCAAGAGCTGAGAACGGTTCTTTATCATCGGCCTTTCTCTCGTCTTCTTCACCTGTTTCAGGGTTAACACCCTTGATTGCAGGGATATCAAGCGGTGACGGCATGTAGTCGACTACTGCGTCGAGCATCATCTGTACACCCTTGTTTCTGTATGAAGATCCGCAAAGTACCGGAACCATTCTTCCTTCTATTGTTTCTTTTCTGATAGTAGCCTTGATCTGCTCCATGGAAGGTTCTTCACCTTCAAGGAACATCATCATAAGTTCCTCATCTGTTTCACAAACTGATTCGATTAACTTCTCTCTCCATTCCTGAGCTAAATCAGCCATATCTGCAGGAATATCTGTAATTTCGAATTCCTTACCGAGGTCATCCTTATATATCTCTGCCTTCATTGTAACTAAGTCAATAATTCCAACGAATGTGTCTTCAGCACCGATCGGCAGTTGAATAGGAACCGGGTTTGCCTTCAGTCTGTCTTTAATCATTCCAACAACTCTGAAGAAGTTTGCACCCATTATATCCATCTTGTTAACATAGACCATTCTAGGAACTTTGTACTTATCAGCCTGTCTCCAAACTGTTTCGGACTGAGGTTCAACTCCGCCCTTTGCACAAAGTACTGTTACGGAACCATCCAGTACTCTCAGTGATCTTTCTACTTCAACTGTGAAGTCCACGTGTCCCGGTGTATCGATAATGTTAATCTTTGTACCTTTCCACTGTGCTGTAGTAGCGGCAGAGGTAATAGTAATACCACGTTCCTGTTCCTGTTCCATCCAGTCCATAGTAGCTGCACCTTCGTGGGTTTCGCCTAACTTATGGGTCTTACCTGTGTAGAACAAGATTCTTTCTGTTGTAGTTGTTTTACCGGCATCGATATGAGCCATGATACCGATATTTCTAGTCTTTTCCAACGGAAAACTTCTTGGCATCTATTTATCCTCCCTTCTACTTTTTTTCTTAGTCATATTAGCCTGCCTTAAGGAGATTACCATCTGAAGTGTGCGAATGCTCTGTTAGCATCTGCCATCTTGTGGGTATCTTCCTTCTTCTTAACGGATGCACCTGTGTTGTTAGCTGCGTCCATAAGTTCCTTGGCAAGTCTTTCAGCCATAGTTCTTTCGCCTCTGGCTCTGGTGTATTTAGTAAGCCATCTTAAGCCTAAAGTCTGGCGTCTTTCCGGTCTTACTTCTACTGGAACCTGGTAGTTTGCACCACCGATTCTCTTTGCTTTTACTTCTAATACAGGCATGATATTGTTCATTGCCTTTTCGAATACTTCCAAAGGTTCTTCACCTGTCTGCTCCTTGATCATGTCAAATGCGCCGTAAACGATTGACTGAGCAGTTCCCTTTTTACCGTCAAGCATGATGCTGTTGATTAACTTTGCAACAACAACGCTTCCGTAAACGGGATCTGGAAGTACTTCTCTCTTTGGTACGTTACCTTTTCTTGGCACTTCTCTTCCCTCCTCGCCTGATAGTCCTCGTTTCTGTCTTATCTAGTACGAGACTATCTGCACAATATAGTTATTTTAGTAATTAATTGCACAATTCTTCACCCTCGGTTAAACGGGGATTACTCCTGCCGATCCCGCAATTAAAAGACGGGCAGGTTTTGCTGACGGGGTACTCGACCTATCTTCGTGATGGCCGCGAGCGCTTCTTTGTATAACAAAAGAATGCTCTCTACCGTTCTTTTTAGTTTCCACCTTGCGCCGGCGGCGGTGCCGCAGACACATAAAGAGAAACTCTATTTCTTGACTTTAGGTCTCTTAGCGCCGTATTTTGAACGTGCCTGAAGTCTGTTGTTTACACCGGCTGTATCAAGTGTACCTCTGATGATGTGGTATCTTACACCAGGAAGGTCCCTAACTCTGCCGCCTCTGATAAGAACAACAGAGTGCTCCTGCAGGTTGTGACCGATACCAGGGATGTAAGCAGTTACTTCAATACCGTTAGTCAGACGAACTCTCGCTACTTTTCTCAGTGCTGAGTTAGGCTTCTTAGGTGTTACAGTCTTTACAGAAGTGCAAACGCCTCTCTTCTGTGGTGAATGAGTGTCAGTAGCGACTCTCTTTAATGAGTTCATTCCCTTATTCAGAGCAGGAGCTGTTGACTTCTTAACAGCACTGGTTCTACCTTCGCGTACTAATTGATTGATAGTAGGCATCCTTTTTCTCCTTTCCTTAGAAATCGTATTTATTTTTTCAAGCCAAATGACCTAAAACGCATTCATTTTAGGTCAAATGGGCTCAAAACCAACATATAGTTTACCACAAATCTATTATCTGTGTCAATTGAAATCTAGCTTAAAATCTAGTCAAGTTCCACAAAATCTGCAGCATCTGCCGCTTCAGTCATCTCATCGGTCTCATAAACCTGCTGACCGAAGACTTCTTCAGTGTCAATCTCTGCCGAATCGCCGTCCATGTCAAAGCTTGCAGCGTTTGCTCTGGCCATTTCCTCTTCCATTCTGAGTCTTTCCTGCTCACGCTCATAGTTTTCCATAATTTCAGCATTTATACCGTAATCTACATCGATATTTTTATATCTCTTCATTCCGGTACCGGCAGGGATCAGCTTGCCGAGGATAACGTTTTCCTTAAGACCAAGCAGCTTGTCGTTCTTTCCTTTGATAGCTGCATCTGTAAGGACTCTTGTAGTTTCCTGGAAAGATGCTGCTGAAAGGAATGAATTGGTTGCAAGTGAAGCCTTGGTGATACCAAGGAGGATTCTCTTTGCTGTACAAGGTTCTCCACCTTCTTCTATTGCTCTCTGGTTAGCTTCTTCAAGCTCGAACTTGCCGTAAAGTCCGCCAGGAAGCAGGTCAGTGTCACCGGAGTCTTCAATCTTGTACTTGGAAAGCATCTGGCTTACGATTACTTCAACGTGTTTGTCGTTGATATCTACACCTTGCTGCTTATATACTCTCTGTACTTCCTTAAGCAGGTACTGATATACGCCTTCCACGCCGTTTAATCTGAGTATATCATGAGGGTTCAGAGGTCCGCGGGTAATCTGTCCGCCTGCGTATACCATGTCTCCCTCTTTAACATTTAATCTTGCACCGTAAGGGATGACATAGGTTCTGTCTTCCTCTTCGCCTCTTACCCTTACTTCAGTCTTGTTGTCTTTTCTTGCCTCAATGGAAATTACCTGTCCGTCAGCCTCGCAGATTTCTGCAAGTCCCTTAGGCTTTCTTGCTTCGAACAGTTCCTCAACTCTAGGAAGACCCTGCGTGATGTCTCCGCCGGCAACGCCGCCTGTATGGAAGGTTCTCATTGTCAGCTGAGTACCAGGTTCACCGATGGACTGGGCTGCTGTAATACCAACTGCTTCACCGATGTTAACTTCTTCTCCTGTAGCAAGGTTTCTGCCGTAGCACTTAGCGCAGATACCGGTTCTGGAATGACAAGTCATTACTGAACGGATTGCTACACTCTCAATGCCGCATTCCTCTACTCTTGCTGCAGCATCTTCAAGAATTTCTTCGTTCTGCTCTACGATAACCTCTCCTGTGTTAGGGTCAGTAATATCTATGAGTGCAGTTCTTCCTACGATTCTCTGTCTTAACGGTTCGATTACTTCCTTACCGTCTGTAAAGGCTCTTACTTCAACACCTTCGTCAGTTCCGCAGTCGTATTCCCTTACGATTACGTTATGAGATACGTCTACAAGTCTTCTTGTCAGGTAACCTGAGTCGGCTGTACGAAGAGCTGTATCGGCCAGACCCTTTCTTGCACCGTTTGAAGAAATGAAGTATTCCAGTATGGAAAGTCCTTCACGGAAGTTTGACTTGATAGGAATTTCTACAGTCTTACCGGTTGCGTTAGCCATAAGTCCACGCATACCTCCGACCTGTCTGATCTGGTTCTTGCTGCCTCGAGCTCCGGAGTTGGCCATGATGAACAGGTTGTTCAGGGAGCCAAGGGAGTTCATCAGTGCGTCAGCTACATCATCTGTAGCCTTGGACCAGATTTTGATAATCTGTTCGTAACGCTCCTGGTTGGACATAAGACCCATACGATAAGCCTTTTCGTATTTATCTACTTCTTTTTCAGCCTCAGCTACGATGTCCCACTTATTTTCAGGGATTTCCATGTCGCTTACGCTGATAGTAACTGCTGCCTTGGTGGAGTACTTGTAACCCATGGACTTGATGTAGTCAAGCATGATTACAGTACCTGTATTTCCGTGCTTTCTGTAGCACTTGTCGATAATAACTCCCAGCTTCTTCTTGTCACAGAGGAAGTCTACTTCAAGTGAGTACTTATCCTTTTCTCTGTCAACAAATCCTAAGTCCTGAGGTATTCCCTGGTTGAAGATAAACCTGCCCACAGTGGATTCAACCAGCTTTCCTCTGGTATCGCCCTCTGCATACATCCTTACCTTAACCTTTGCGTGAATTCCTACAGAACCGTTCTGGTATGCCATAAGCATTTCGTCAAGGTCTGTGAATACCTTTCCATCGCCAACCTCAGCATAAGTGTTTCTTTCCTCAACGCCCGGATGAGTCAGGTAATATGAACCCAGAATCATGTCCTGTGTAGGAGTGGTGATCGGGGAACCATCCTTAGGTGCAAGGATATTATTTATTGAAAGCATGAGGAACCTTGCCTCAGCCTGTGCTTCTACTGAAAGCGGTACGTGAACGGCCATCTGGTCACCGTCGAAGTCGGCGTTGAAGGCTGTACATACCAGCGGATGAAGCTTAATAGCCTTGCCTTCTACCAGTACCGGTTCGAATGCCTGAATACCAAGTCTATGAAGTGTCGGCGCACGGTTAAGCATTACAGGATGCTCCTTGATAACGCCTTCCAGTACGTCCCATACTTCAGGTCTGACTTTTTCAACCATTCTCTTGGCGCTCTTGATGTTGTGAGCATAGCCCTGCTCAACCAGCTCCTTCATGATGAAAGGCTTAAAGAGTTCCAGTGCCATCTTCTTAGGCAGTCCGCACTGGTAGAACTTTAATTCAGGTCCTACTACGATTACGGAACGGCCTGAGTAGTCAACACGCTTACCTAACAGGTTCTGTCTGAAACGACCCTGTTTACCCTTAAGCATGTCAGAAAGAGACTTCAGCGGTCTTGCGCCAGGGCCTGTTACAGCTCTGCCTCTTCTGCCGTTGTCGATAAGTGAGTCAACAGCTTCCTGAAGCATTCTCTTTTCATTTCTTACGATAATGTCAGGAGCGCCCAGCTCAAGGAGTCTGTTAAGTCTGTTGTTTCTGTTGATTACTCTTCTGTATAAGTCGTTTAAGTCGGAGGTTGCGAATCTGCCGCCGTCCAGCTGTACCATAGGTCTGATGTCAGGCGGGATTACAGGAATCACATCGAGAATCATCCATTCAGGTCTGTTTCCTGAAAGTCTTAATGCTTCGATAACCTCCAGTCTTCTTACTATTCTGATTTTTTTCTGTCCGGATGCATCCTTAAGCTTCTTTCTTAAGTCAGCTGACAGTTCCTCAAGATCGATATCTGTGAGAAGCTTTTTGATGGCTTCTGCACCCATGCCGGCTTCAAATCTGTCTCCGTACTGTTCTTTAGCATCTCTGTACTGCTGCTCGCTTAAAATTTCCTTGTAGCCAAGTCCGGTATCTCCCGGGTCAGTTACTATATATGAAGCAAAGTACAGCACTTTTTCAAGGTTTCTCGGAGTAACGTCAAGGCAGAGTCCCATTCTTGACGGAATTCCCTTGAAGTACCAGATATGGGAAACAGGTGCAGCCAGCTTGATGTGGCCCATTCTCTCCCTTCTTACCTTGGCCTTGGTTACCTCTACGCCGCAGCGGTCGCAGACGATACCCTTATATCTTATTCTCTTATACTTACCGCAGTGGCACTCCCAGTCCTTCATAGGTCCGAAGATTTTTTCGCAGAAAAGTCCGTCCTTTTCAGGCTTAAGAGTTCTGTAGTTGATGGTCTCCGGCTTGGTTACCTCGCCATGGGACCATTCAAGAATCTTTTCCGGAGATGCCAGATTGATCTGTATAGATTCGAAATTATTTAATTCATAATCGTTGTTTACGTTATTGTTCAAGGAGCCCCTCCCCTTTCTTTAAATTACTCATCTTTAAAATCATCGAACGCAAAATCGTCAGGTTCTTCCGCCTCGAAGCCGAAATCATCCTCCTCATCCGGATTCTTTTCTTCACTGTAACCGGCATTGAAAAGCTGTTCATCGCTTCCTCTCTCGGTTTCAATGTCCATAATGGATTCCAGATTTGGAATATCATCATCATACTCTGATGACTCCTTGATTTCGATTTCCTCGTTGTCCTCGGACAGAACCTTGACATCAAGGCCGAGGGCCTGCATTTCCTTAATCAGTACCTTGAAGGACTCTGGAATTCCCGGTGTAGGAATGTTTTCGCCCTTTACGATTGCTTCGTAGGTCTTTACACGTCCTACGATATCGTCGGATTTAACTGTAAGGATTTCCTGCAGTGTATATGCTGCGCCGTATGCTTCCAGTGCCCATACTTCCATCTCTCCGAAACGCTGACCGCCGAACTGAGCTTTACCACCCAGAGGCTGCTGTGTTACCAGGGAGTACGGACCTGTACTTCTGGCGTGAATCTTATCATCTACCAGATGGTGGAGCTTGAGCATATACATGTATCCTACTGTTACAGGATTATCAAACCATTCGCCGGTTCTGCCGTCACGGAGACGGAGTTTACCTGTTCTAGGATATCCGCATTCGTCGAGAAGCTCTATAATGTCTTTCTCAGTAGCACCGTCGAATACCGGGGTGGAAATGTACCATCCCTTCTTCTTTGCGGCAAGACCAAGGTGAACTTCCAGTACCTGTCCTACATTCATTCGGGAAGGTACGCCCAGAGGGTTAAGCATTACCTGAAGCGGCTGACCGTTTTCCAGGAACGGCATATCCTCTTCAGGAAGAATTCTGGAAATAACACCCTTGTTGCCATGGCGTCCTGCCATCTTATCTCCAACGTTGATCTTTCTCTTGGTTGCGATGTAGCATCTTACCAGCTTGTTTACTCCCGGAGGAAGCTCGTCGCCGTTTTCTCTTGAGAAAATCTTAACATCTACTACTATACCTGTCTCACCGTGAGGTACTCTCAGGGAAGTGTCTCTGACCTCCCTTGCCTTTTCACCGAAGATTGCACGAAGCAGTCTTTCCTCTGCAGTAAGCTCAGTTTCTCCCTTAGGAGTTACCTTACCTACCAGGATGTCGGAGGAATTAACCTCTGCACCAACTCTGATGATACCCTCTTCGTCCAGATCCTTTAAGGCATCTTCGCCTACGTTAGGAATATCTCTGGTGATTTCTTCAGGTCCCAGCTTGGTATCTCTTGCTTCTGACTCGTACTCCTCGATATGAAGTGATGTAAGCACATCCTCCATAAGAAGTCTTTCGTTAAGGATGATAGCGTCCTCGTAGTTGTAGCCTTCCCAGGTCATGAAGCCGATGAGAAGGTTCTTTCCGAGAGCGATTTCTCCAAGGTCAGTTGAAGGACCGTCTGCAATAACCTCGCCTGCCTCGATGTGCTCACCGTGAGCTACGATAGGGCGCTGGTTAATGCAGGTTCCCTGGTTGGAACGCTTGAACTTGAGAAGGTGATAGCTGTCCTTCTCGTTATTGTCGTCTCTTCTTATTACAATAGTGTCAGCATCAACAAACTCTACAGTACCTGCATTCTTTGCCAGAATTACTACTCCGGAGTCTCTTGCTGCCTTGTATTCCATTCCGGTACCTACTATAGGGGCTTCGGTTACCAGAAGAGGAACTGCCTGACGCTGCATGTTGGAACCCATGAGGGCACGGTTAGCGTCGTCGTTTTCCAGGAAAGGAATCATTGCTGTCGCAACAGATACTACCTGCTTAGGTGAAACGTCCATGTAGTCAATCTGCTCTCTAGGCATAAGGGCGATTTCACCGTGCTCGCCTCTTGAAGCAACCTTGGCGTTTACAAAATGACCCTCGCTGTCCAGCGGCTCGTTGGCCTGGGCGATAATCATCATTTCCTCTTCGTCAGCAGTCAGATAGTGGATTTCATCTGTTACGATGTGAGTTTCCTTATCCACAACTCTGTACGGAGTTTCAATGAAACCGTACTTATTTATTATACCGTATGTTGTAAGTGAACCGATAAGGCCGATGTTAGGACCTTCAGGAGTCTCGATAGGACACATTCTGCCATAGTGGGAGTGGTGTACGTCTCGAACCTCGAATCCGGCTCTTTCTCTGGAAAGTCCGCCAGGTCCCAGTGCAGAAAGTCTTCTCTTATGAGTAAGCTCTGCCAGCGGGTTGTTCTGGTCCATAAACTGTGATAACTGGGAGCTTCCAAAGAACTCCTTGATAGCTGCCGTTACCGGTCTAATATTCATTAATGCCTGCGGAGTAGTAACGTCGATGTCCTGAATAGTCATTCTTTCCTTTACTACTCTTTCCATTCTGGCAAGACCGATTCTGAACTGATTCTGGAGAAGCTCTCCAACAGTTCTCAGTCTTCTGTTGCCAAGATGGTCTATATCGTCAATTGATCCGATGCCATAGTTTAAGTTTAAAATGTAGCTGATTGATGCGATTATATCTTCGATAAGGATGTGCTTAGGTGAAAGGTCGTTCTTTCTTTCTACCAGCATTTCCTTTAATTCTTCATCAGATGAAGCTGCAGCCAATATCTCCTTCAGGACAGGATAAAATACCTTGTCAGCCACCTTCAGCTCAGAAATGTCAAAATTAACATACTGCTGGAGGTCGACAAAGTTGTTTCCGATAACCTTTGTTACCTGGCCTGCCTTTTCCTTTTCAGGGCTGTAGGCAAAGATATATTCAACGCCCGCATTCTCGATTTCCATAGCAAGAGCGCGGTCGATCTTCTGATCTTTTTCGGCCATGATTTCGCCTGTCTCAGGATTTATTACATCTTCGGCTGCCACTACGCCTACAATTCTGTTTGATAAACCCAGTTTCTTATTATATTTATATCTGCCCACCTTAGCCAGGTCATAGCGCTTAGGGTCAAAGAACAGAGAGCTCAAAAGAGCCTTGGCACTTTCTACTGTAGGCGGTTCTGTAGGTCTTAATTTCTTATAGATTTCCTTAAGACCTTCTTCATAGTTTCCGGCTGTATCCTTTTCTAATGTCTTCATGAGACGAGGGTCCTCGCCGAAAATATCGATGATTTCCTGATTGCTTCCGAATCCCAATGCCCTGAGAAGGGTGGTTACAGGCTGCTTTCTGGTACGGTCAACTCTTACGGAAATGATTTCGTTGGAGTCGGTTTCGTATTCCAGCCATGCGCCTCTGTTAGGGATTATGGTGGTTGCAAAAAGCTTATTATTGGATTTATCAACGCTTACATCGTAGTAAGGTCCCGGGGAACGAACCAGCTGAGTTACTACAACACGTTCAGCACCGTTGTAGATGAAGGTTCCCTTTTCGGTCATCAGAGGGAAATCTCCCATAAATACTTCCTGCTCTTTAACCTCGCCCGTTTCCTTATTGATCAGTCTTACTCTGACCTTTAACGGAGCAGCGTATGTTACATCTCTTTCCTTGCACTCCTCCTGCTCGTATTTCGGAGCATCGGTAAGTGAGTAATCAATGAACTCCAGAACCAGATTGTCTGCATAGTCCTTAATAGGAGAAATGTCTTCAAAAACTTCTCGGAGACCCTCTTCGATGAACCAGTTGTAAGAGTCTGTCTGAATCTGAATAAGGTTCGGCATTTCGCAGACTTCGTTGATTTTGGCGAATGTCATACGTTCTTTTCTACCTACTTGTATAGGTTTTGGCATCTTTATCACTCCTTAATTTCTAAAACAAATTACTTTGTGTGGCAGTCTAATATTATATAACATTCCTGTCAAATAAGCAAGTAAAAGTTTTTGAATTCAGGAAAAAGTTTTGGCATCTGGCTTTTCACGGGGTGTCCGGCGGGGAAAGGGAGTGGCCTGGGAATTTTTACAACGCCGAGGATCGTTCGAGGGCAAATTTCGAGACCAGTATAGGGCGATGTTGTTTTTTTTCGCCGGTTTTGCCGGATTTGTACAACAACGGTAAACGGCATGCCCGTCATACTCTAAAAAACATGCCGGTTTCTGCCGACATGTCTTTCTTTTATTCTTTAATTATTAATCTATCCGGTTCAGCCTGCCGCCTGTGCGGATATAGATTTGTTCATCTCCCTCTAACTTGTCAACCCATTTTCTGCCGCTACTTGTGGTGTTCACCCGTTCCATGAGGTAAAATCTGCAAACATCCATACGCCTTTCCTTTCCGCCATCGTCCCTTAATACCACTTGAAAATGGCCTAAAACATTGTATGTTGTACTGCCTGTTTCAACTTCCGGCGAAACACCTTTGTACTCCTGCATTTGATATTCTAAGATTTTACCCGATTTTACAGCCTCTGTAAGTTCTCTCGCCGTTTCAATCATTGCCGCTTCCGTTGCTTGATCAAGTAAATGCTTGGGATAAAAAAACGAAAGCCCTATTATGAGCAAAATTCCACATGTTATCACCACATAACTCAATTTTTTACCAGTCTTCATTTCACTCTCTAATCCTTTCTAATCTTTGACCCCTGTTATAAACAGTTATGACATGATGCGATTAACCCAATAAAGATCTTAAGTTTTTCTGGGGAAACACGTCATATAGTACTTGTGGTTTCCACTTTTTTCTGTCTTTTACTTCACATATTTTCTATGTCGGCTATCATCTTTTTGCATTTAAAGCAAAGCTGCGCCTTGAGAGTGGCGTTTGGCTTAATCATTGCCGGTACTACAGCTATGCCGCCGTTCTTCAGCAGATCTCCGCGCGACCAAAACCACTTTAGCTTAACATTTTCGGGCATCCATATGACCCCGTTTGGAGAGGTGTATACTACACCGTTGCGCATTTCTTCACCGCAATACGGACACTTCATTTTTTATTTCCTTCCAACCAAATATTTGGATAATATGTACAGTATCCATTTTGTTGTACAGCATTATTATATAAAGTTCCTGCCTCAGTTGCAATTGTTGCGTCGTCATTAACATATGTATTATGCGTTAGTCTATCAAATACTCTCGCATATTTCGCACCAAAAAAGTTATACTCTGACGCTTTGTATAATTGTTTTTCGTAAAAACCGCGGACAAATCAAAGCCTAACAGCCGTTTTTGTCCGCAGTCTAATTTTCACTTGATTTCCTGCAATTCTTATCTATCTGTTACCCATATTTGGATGACCCCTGTCTGCAGTCCACCCGCATATCCGTCAATACCACTGTTATTGTCTGTTGTATGACTCAATTCAATAACTAGGCTTCCCGATGTGTTTGAAACCCTGATACCCGGCTTCGTTGTCATGCTTTTCAGGTTTCCTATTCCGTCATAAAATTTCCATCTTCCGTATTTACCAGAAAGACTGCTGTAATCTTTCACACTAAAACCGGAAATACTAAAGCTATAACCAATGCCCGGAACCGGAGTACCACCATTAAACCCTCCTGTTAGGTTTACATTAAGCGTTCCACCGGTACTATCACCAATAGGCCCGTAAGCCAATAATTGTTGATTTGGTTTATCCGCACTCAATCGGGTATAATAATTATTAATTCTTACAGCTTCTTTTTTTTCATATTGCGTAAATGTCGTAATATCCCAAATAGAACCATCTACACCATTTATGCTTGCATTCTTAGTTTTTCTGAGAAGGTCTACATTCGTAGTCAATGTTGCTAATTCTTTTCCGTTTTTTTCCTCTACCCAAGAAAAGGTTCTGGTTTCGTTTCCCACAGCAAGCGGCGCTACTTGAGTCATTTGCTCTAATTCTTGCTCTGTCACACGTTTTACCAAAGCTGCTTTATTCTCCTTAGGTTCTGTTGTAAAGTAATAGCTTTCCGTAGTTCTTCCATTTCGTACAGCACGATAAACAGCAACCAAATAATTTCCATGTGACTCGCCCTTTCGAAACAAATCCGTTGTCATAGCCAGTCCGTTATTATGAAAAAACTGATCTTTGTCATCTAATGCAAGCTGCTCCATTTTCTTTTGAGAATTTTGAGTATTTTGAATATTCCAAGTATCCGTTTTTATCATTGTATAATTTAAGTGCTCCGTAAAAAAAGCGGGCTCCGATTCTGCTTCCTCTTTTGTTTCGCAAAATCCCATTTGTGTTGCGAGTAATACTAATATTACAGCCATAACAATCAATATTCCTTTTTTCCCTTTCATCTTTATAATTCTCCTTTCTGTGGTTTACCCTTCGGTTATAACGTTCATATATAATAACCAGGAAAAAGGCAAAAAGGGGACAAAAATTTTT
>CALZOZ010000053.1 GCA_945828095.1 uncultured Clostridia bacterium | reverse complement strand
ACGCCCTGCTCATTTTTGAAAACTTGACCGACAGGGCTTAGGTGGGTGTTTTTTGCTCTCGAAAGATGCGTGAAAAAATATATGCTTTTTTACTCATTTTTCGCTTGACATATCACCGCTGGACTTAATCATCAAAGAATGTATTATCCCAGCTTGTGCCATGGCTGTCCGTGTAAGTGGTGTCATAGGGATGGGTTCCAAAAAAATCCACAGCTTCGCCGTCGTATGAACCTCCTGATGGTTTTTTCCCTTTATTGCTCTTTCTGGCGATAGCTTCCGGAAATCCCCGGAAGGCAAGCGGTACAAGCATGATCAAACCAACAAGGCATAGTCCTATCATGAGAAGAATATACGGCAATTGGGCTTCTCCAGTTTGATATTCTGTCATTTTGTCACAATAAAATGCCAAAGCAACCGCGCCAAATCCGATGATGTATCTTAATATATTACTTTGCTGTCTGTCTTTTTCCGGTTCCTTTTCGCTCATTTTGCTCTCCTTTGTTTTTCCCCCTCTGTACTGTCAAGATTTCGTTCTGTAGAGAAGTTTTCGCTATGGGTCTATTTTACTTATTGAAAATTTAACTATTCTGTGATATATTGGTGTCAAGAGGAAAACCGTTGAAAACGGCTAACCTTCACGGTTAAAAAATAACTGCTATGGGTTCAAGCATGGAGCAGTTATTTTTTTATGGAAATAGTAATCCGGAATCTGCCAATGGAGATTGTGATTCTAACCATAATACCACCTTCCTTCAATCCAAAATTCATTTTGAATTCTGGAAGGTTAACCGCTTCTGGCTTATTATACTTGCTACACAATTAAGAATACATTTCTTGTTACTCTACAACATCAATATATTTCTCAAAATATTTTCGGAGAGCATCGTCACACACATAAATATAAGTTCCTTTGATTCCTCTAGTCATTAGAGTAAGATAAATATTAAGCAGATACTCTTTCAGAGCCTCTGGATTATCTGCTACGCCAGACTTACCTTGTTGATCGAAATAGCTGTTCTTATCAGCATATATTTTGCATGTATCCTCGTCATATTTTATGTCTTCACCTATAATAAGTCCCACATAATTTAAATCATACCCTTGTAGTGTGTGAATGCACCCAATCTCATTTACCGAATTTTCTTTTGCAATCCAATTCTTATAAGTAGAATTCCACCTATATTTATGTCCTTGAATTTCAATATCATAAGCATTCTTATCCTTCTTAGATAACCATCTCCAGGCATATCCAGCAGCATTTCTGCAAAGGCCTATCTCAGCATCTTTTCTCTTTATTGACTCAATCATCTTGTCTACATCTCTATAAATCTTGAAATCATAGTTTCTAAAACTTTGACGTTCTAAAAGGCTTTCTCCCAGAAGTCCTTTTACATAGTTGATATAACTATTTCCACCTTCACAGCGCCACTGTGTTTCTAGTTCAAGTTCAACAATTGTATTATCATACTTTTTCTCCAAAATATTTTTAAAGTCGTCTGTATCTATATCGCAAGGTCTCACTATTTGAAGTTCATCTCGAAAAATAATCTGATTGCGACTGCATCGAAGCATCCACTCTAATTCATTTCCCTCTTCTTTCTTCATGCCGACAGCCTTTGAACACTCATCAAATTTGGAATAAGAACTCAAATGGCCCTTATATCTGCACTTTAGACGATGAGCCTCATCAATTATCAATAAGTCAAACTTCTGTCCAGTTTCAACACATTTATCTACGACGTCCGTTGTACTATATACCATATTCTTATTAAGTGAACTAATGCTATTAAATACATCAACTACAGATGATCTAAGCGTCGCCTGAGGAAAAACAATCCCTATCTTCTCAATCTCTTTTAGGCTATCTGCTGCAATATTTGTTTCTGCATCCTCGTCGCGGTAATCATCGTATGTCATATTTATATCCATTTTACTTTTGATGTCAGCGAAAAGTTTCATCAGGTATATCGCAAGAATAGTTTTTCCTGTCCCTGCGCCGCCTCTAATAATTACAGTTACTCCTCTATCATTGCAACCATACTCTTCTAAGGATGTAAGAATTTCACGTTCCGCAAGTAACTGTTCTTCCCCGAGACTCTTATATGGTGAATATTTATATAGATTTGAATTCTCAATCTCGCTTATCGTATGATTTACAACACCACTGTTCTTTAAGTTGTTCCATATTTTTCTAAAACTTTCCTCATACTTGGCACGATTATAATAGTCATGATCCTGAAGTCCATTATTACCATTCTGAAGTTTGAACTTTCCATCTGCTCCCATATGCTTTATGAGGAATGATTCAAGGTCAAGTATTACAGATTTATTAAAGTCTTCTCCACTTATCAGCATCATCTCTTTTAAAAGGCGTCTTTGAGGATTCATCCAATGTTGGGTCATACGAACAGAAGCATGATGCGTCTCTCCCACATATGCTTCATCCTCATTGTTTAGTATGTATACTACAGGCCAATTTTCTCCAACCTGTTTGCCGTAATGCTTTATTTCTTTCAACTGTTCAGAGATATTTGCATTGAACTTTATTCTATCAATTACTGCCATACTATTCACCTACAGTTTATTGTACTTTGTACTTACACCTCGAGATTTTTCCACCGGATACTTTTCCTTTGTTTTCTCAAGCTTATTTAATACGATTTCTTCGATATCAACCCCGAGCTTGTCCGCAAGCATAATGCAATATGACAAGACATCTGCAAGTTCTTCACATACATCATCCATATCATATTTGTTATCCCATTGAAAGCATTCCAACAGTTCTCCAGCTTCAATACTAATCGATTTGGCCAAGTTTTCTTCAGAATGGAACTGATCCCAATCTCTTTCTTTATTAAATTCGCGTAATGCTAAAATTAATTTCTGCATTCATAACCTCCTATTCTATTTTCAATCGATGTCTATGATGTCTATAATTCAATTTATTGTGTTATTTCCACTTTATTTTTTAAATTAATTATACCATGTTCTTCTCTCCATTACAATACATTCACCTTCCAGCACACCCGTTTACAGTCACATAGCCCTAAAGTAACATTTGTAATTATTTTCCTTCCATTTTCCTAAGAAAAAAAGCTGAAGCTTCAACACCTCAGCCCTTTTTCTGCATCCTGCTCATCCTCCATATATCATAAATATCCTGCTTCATTTCCCAGAAATGGAACTTTGGATTTTGATGGAGAGTTCCCGCTTTTTCGTGCCACAGTTCAAAATCAATGTCTCTGGCATACTCATAGCCCAATGCTCCGAAAGCTGCAGCAGTTCGCAGTTCATCACGGACCTCCATAAGAATTCTGCCCAGATAGTTTTTGCCTGTCCACCTATCCGTCTCCATATACCTTGGGGCGCTCACTGCCACACCTATACCCCATTTTCTATCGTTTCGCGAACATTCTGCCAGCACCGCAGATTCTGTGCTTAACAACACCCTTAGCAACTCCGGGTTTTGTTCAAACTTGGCACGCACACCACGCTTGACTATGGTGTAGCAAGTGTCTTCTCGCATAGTCAAATTCTGCCGGATACCAGTTGCTGAAACAACCGTATTCTTCATTTTCTCTGTAAAATTCGATAATATATTTTTCCATCGTCTTGGCATCCTTCGGTGTCGGTACCCCATTTCGTTTTATAACTGCGTTATACACGGTCAGCTTTCGTATGTGGTCGCGCGGCTGGCGATAAAAAAACTGTGCCGGACTTTCAGCACAGTTTAAATAGTCATATTAAGTTAGCCCGCTTCAGAGTTTCTCTACTTCCTCTAAACTCAGACCTGTATTCTCAGCAATAACCTCTGCAGATATTCCTGCGTTCTTAAAGTTTCGTGCCAATTTAAGCGTAGCCGCTGCTTGACCAGCGGTCTCGCCTTCGGCACGGCCTTTTTCTATACCGGCAGCTTCACCCTCGGCACGGCCTTGCTCAAGACCTTGCTCGTAATTTCTATCCATCAGTTCCTGCAATGTCATATGCCTGCGCCTCCATTCATCAGTATTGAATTTGCTCACCTGTCTGTCAATGTCGTCCACAAGCGCATCTCCTGAGCCTTTTGTCGGGTCGTTAATATACTCAAACAGAGCTTTTAATGGCTCAGGCACCTTTTCCGGTGAGCAAGCGGTGTTTAATATTATACTATATGCTTCATCACCAAATTGCAAGCAATTTTGCCTGTCAAATTTTTCAAAATGATATACAGGTAAATCTGCTCCGATATAGTCATATGTGCATATAAAAATGACATAGGAGCGTGGCAGCTCTCTATATTTATGACCTTCGTTGAGGAAGTCAAGATCCATATTAGCCTGATAATACCTTGAGCGTTTGGCAATATGGTCGCCTGTATAAGTTTGAAGCTCGATTTCCGCCCACACATTGCCGGACTTTATGAAAGCATCCAAGCGGACACCGTGAGCACCAAGAGGGAATTTAATTGACCTCTGTGTTTCTACATATAAATCATTATCCGTGCCTTCAATGCGGATTTCTCCAAACTTCTCATCAGGCAGTATTCTCTCAAGAAGCTGCCTGCAGATGTTTTCGTCACGCACCACTAATGAAAACATTAAATCATCGGTAAAGGGAATTCTCTCATTTTGCTTATATTTCGCCATATGTAAAACCTCCTGCAAACGCATAGAAAAATGTAAATTAATTGTAGGAGAATTTTACAATCCAAGCTTATTAATGTCAACTAGATATTGGAAAAAAGTGCATATTTTGGTCGTATTTTGTAATATTTTGGACGTTTTCTGTATTACGATATCATATCTTCTTCTCCAGCAACACCAGCTTTACATCGGGGATGCCGTTGAATTCGCATGGTACAATGCCAATCTCTTCATACCCCAGCTTCTTATAAAAGGCCCTCGCTGCCGTGTTCCTGGAATTAGTGTCTATTCTCAGGTAGTGACACCCCTTCGACAGGGCATACTGCTCATAGTATTCTGCGAATTCACGCCCGTAACCGCGTCCCTTAACAAATGGATCGATCACCAGAGTATGCATTACCATAACCTGGTCATCAGGAACGTCGTATCTCCATGGCGCACCCTCGTACACGTCCACCTGTTCCTGATTCAAGATTGCGGTTCCCACAACCACTGATTCACCCTTGACTTCGTCTGTCTGAACAAACAGATCCCCGCGTGCCAGTGCCGCCAGTGCTGTCTCACGTTCAGGATAAACTCCGCGAATCCAACCTATTGTGGCTTCTCCCGATTCTTCCGCGGTATGAATATGATCGTAAATTGATGCAATGGCATCTATATCTGTCAGGGCTGCTTTTCTTATCATGTGTCCGTCCTCCGTTTATCTCGCTGATCGTTTGCATCTTCCACTTTTTTCCGCTGTCTCAGCAAAATTTGCTATGGCTCTATTATACACCATCCCTTTCTCCAATAAAACGGACTTTAAAAAAATTATTTTTTCGCACCGTCGGGCGGTATATTTCCCGCACTTTTACAGACACTATTTTTACCAGACAAAACGGAGGGAAAATACATGAAAGCTACAGGTATTGTTAGAAGAATTGATGATTTAGGCAGAGTGGTGGTGCCAAAGGAAATCAGGCGTGTTCTCAGGATTCGGGAGGGTGACCCGCTGGAGATTTACACCGGCGGCGCAGGTGAGGTTATTTTAAAGAAATATTCCCCTATTAACGAGCTCAGCCAGTTTGCCGATGAATATGCGGAGACTGCTTCCAAGGTTTTGGGGGCTACTATTATTGTATCCGATACGGATCAGGTTATCGCGGCATGGGGCAGCAGTAAAAAGGATTTTGTGGAAAAGAAAGTGGACAGCGAGCTGGATAAAATCATCCAGAGCAAAAATCGCTATCTCAGCGACAACAAGATTGTGGTCCCCATTATTTCCCAGGGCGACCCGATAGGTTCGATTACCGTCTTATCTAAGGAAACCAAGACCCTGGGTGATCCGGAGCTGAAGGCGGCGGAAATCGGTGCCTCCTTCCTAGCTAGACAGATGGAAAACTAGGTTACTGTGTTTTATGCATTTTTTTCTTGCAAATCGCCAGAGGCCGCATAAAAAAGTTGCATATCGGAAAAAAATTATTTATGATACCAGTTGGAAGGCCCATATTGAGGCAAAAAACACCGTTTTAAACTTGAAAACGGTGTTTTTTTATGACCTCATCTGAAACATTTTCCGTTTTTAGATTTAATTACAACGGTTTGCGGCCTTTGTAAGAAAATTTTGCATAAACAGGCTTGATGTCGTGCTACACCTTCGCGCTTTTGCGTCCGTCGCTGAGCACCTCCAGCATCTCAATGCAGTCGTCCAGCATGCTTTTGCGTGGTGTGGTGAGTCGTATGAAAGGCTCCGTGCCGCCGTGTACGAAGACACGAGGTCCGAATTTTTCGGTCAGATTAAAGAGTGCGTATCCGCTGAGCGGGTTCTTTGCTGCGAAATCAAATACCAGCTTCACATTGTCTGCATTGGCGGCAGGCTTTCCTGCTCTCGACACAGTCTTGACTCTGCCTCCCGGCAGGCTTTCCTCCTTAACCTGATGAATCCTGGTCACTGACATTTCCTCTGCCAGATATCTGATATGTGAAAGCTTCACCAGATTTACCGTTTCTCGAGGTACATCACCGAAGCGGTCAAGAAGTTCATCTATTATTTCGTCCTCATCGTCATAAGAGCGAACCGCCGCAATCTTCTTATACATCTGAAGCTTGAGGGTCTCATTTTCGATGTAGCGTTCTGAAATATAGGCGGAAACAGGGATTTCAACGGAAGTTTCCTCCTTGTTGTCGTTGACGATTTCGCCCTGAAGTGCACGGACTGCATCGTCCACCATCTTGCAGTAAAGTTCGTATCCTATGTTCATCATGTGGCCGCTTTGCTCGGTGCCCAGAAGGTTTCCTGCTCCTCGGATTTCAAGGTCTCGCATAGCTACCTTGAAGCCGGCACCGAACTCGGTGAATTCTCTGATTGCACGAAGGCGCTTTTCGGCCACTTCTGTGAGCACCTTATCCTTCTGGTACATAAGGTATGCGTAAGCCAGTCTATTAGAACGTCCCACACGGCCTCTGAGCTGATAGAGCTGTGAAAGTCCGTAACGGTCCGAATCCATTATTATCATTGTGTTGGCATTTGGTATGTCAAGGCCGGATTCCACTATGGTGGTGGATACCAGCACATTGCTTTCACCGTTTATGAAGCTGAGCATTACGTTTTCCAGAGCATGCTCGTTCATCTGTCCGTGGCCTACTGCCACCACAGCATCAGGCACCAGTTCGGAAATCTTATCTGCAATCTGCTGTATGCCTCTGACTCTGTTAAATACAACGTAAACCTGACCGCCCCTGCCCAGTTCACGCTCAATTATTTCCTTAAGAAGCTGGTCATCCTGCTCCAAAACATATGTCTGCACAGGATATCTTTCCTCAGGCGGCTCCTCGATAAGGCTCATGTCCTTGATGCCCGTCAGCGACATGTTAAGAGTACGCGGAATAGGTGTAGCCGAAAGAGTCAGCACGTCAACGTTGGTCTTTAGTTTCTTGATGGATTCCTTGTCCTCTACGCCGAAACGCTGTTCCTCGTCAACCACCAGAAGGCCTAAGTCTTTAAACTTAACATCCTTTGATAGAAGTCTGTGGGTGCCGATTATTAGGTCTACCTGACCTTTTTCCAGACGGGTCAGGATTTCGCTCTGCTGAGCGGGACTGCGGAAACGGCTGAGTACCTCCACCTTAAACGGGAAGTTTTCAAAGCGCTCCTTCAGAGTGTAATAGTGCTGATTTGCCAGTATTGTAGTTGGAACCAGCACCGCCGCCTGCTTGCCGTCTGCCACGCATTTGAACAGTGCACGGGCTGCGACCTCAGTCTTGCCGAAGCCCACATCACCGCAGAGCAGTCTGTCCATGGAGAAAGGCTTTTCCATATCAGCTTTGATTTCCTCTATTGATCGAAGCTGGTCGTCGGTCTCCTCATATGGGAAGCTGTCTTCAAACTCACGCTGCCATACGGTGTCCGGCCCGAAGCTGTGGCCTTTTTCCATCTTTCTCTGGGCATAAAGGTCGATGAGATCCTTTGCCATAACTGCAATCGCCGCCTTAGCTTTGGCCTTGGTTGCCTTCCACTCGCCGCCGGAAAGCTTGTTGATTTTAGGTGCTCCACCGTCGGAGCCTATATATTTCTGAACGATATCCATCTGCTCAACGGGAACATAGAGCATATCGTTTCCTGCGTATTTGATTTTAATGTAGTCCTTTTTTTCGCCTTCCACGGAAAGCTGCTCGATGCCTATGAAACGGCCTATGCCGTGGTTTTCATGGACCACATAATCGCCCTCGCGCATGTCGGCAAAGGACTGGATTTTCTGACCCGCATCCTTGAACTTTTTCTTTTTGCGGCCTGTCTTTCGGCTTGCGAATATGTCGCTTTCGCTTATCCAGCAAAGCTTCTCTGTAGGAAAATCTATGCCTGCAGTAAGGCTTCCCTTTTCAAAGAGAATTTTGCCCTCAAGGCCGATTCTCTCCGTGAACTCCTTAAGGTTTGACAGTCTTTCCTCTGATGAGCAGACTATAGTCACCTTGTAGCCTTTTTTCACATAGGCCTTAAGCTCCGTTTCCAGCACATTCATCTTGCCGCTGAAGGTCAGGGTCTGGCGGCTTTGCAGGTTGTATACATTGTCAAAGGTCTCTATTCCCTGCACCCTCTTAGGAAAAGGCGTAAATACAGTCACATCCGGCTGCTTAAACACCTTCATAAAATCGGAAGTATCAGATAATCCCGCAGCATCGGAGCCGATTACCTGGCCTCTTTCCAGCATAACCTTAAAGTCTTCCTGCTGCTCCCTGTCACGAAGTTCCAGCGCTTCGTACACTCTGTCCGGATCATCTATCATCACATAGCCGCCGGACATATAGTCCCACAGGTACTCCGGATTATCGTAGAAATAGTGTATATAGTTTTCCAGGAGCTGCTGGTTGGCAACTCTTTCAATGTATTCCGAAAGCTCGCCTGCAGTCCTCTGAATTTTATCCGCAAGCTCAGGTTTGCCGGCTCTTTCCGCTGACGAAGCCGCCTTGGTATAGTCTCTTCGCAGCTTATCTGCAGCCTTTGTGAAAACATCCTCTGATGCCGTAATCTGCTCTGCAGGATATATTTCAATGTATTTAAGGTTTTCCAGTGAACGCTGGGTATCTTCGTCAAATGTCCTGATGGAGTCGATTTCTGTGCCGAAAAGCTCAATACGGTAAGGGTGGTTTCCGTCCGGGGTAAACACATCGATGATACCGCCGCGGACGCTGAACTGTCCTCTGCCATCTACAATTTCCATTCTTTCATAGCCCAGCTTCACAAGGTTGGCCTTAACAAATTCAAGGTCGATGTCCTCGCCTCGCTTAAGTTTGATGGTGTTTTCTTCAAACAGACTGTGAGGGGTCATCTTTTTTATGGCAGCAGAAACCGGCGCAATTACCACCGCCGGCTGACCGGTGCGCAAGGCTTTAAGTGCTTTTAGTCTTTCGATCATCTGATCGTGATTCTTGGCGTCGTATCTGAGGAAAAACGGTTCCTCCCCCGGCAGCACCATTATCTCTTTGTCTTTAACAAAAAAAGAAAGATCCAGAGCCAATCGTCTAGCTCTCACATCAGTGGAAACTATGATTATACTCTGATCTTTTTTTTGTGAGAGATAGGCACAGACAGGAGCAACGCGGCTCTCTGAAATGCCTGAAATATTAATCATTCTCTGCTTCCCCTGCGGGTTCCTCCTTTTCCTTTTCCTTCTTTTCCTTTTTCGGCTTTACATTATATTCGTTCATAGCCTTTTCAATGCCCTTTTCCACTATGGCAGCCGCTGCATCTGCGGCCTTGACGAGAGCCCCCTCCAGAAGCTCTTTTTCGCCTTTAGTCACACCGCCGGTAACATAGTTAATCAGATCCACCTTCTTTTCGCTTCCGATACCCACTCTAATGCGAGGAAAACCATCGTCTGCCAGAAGGTACACGATGTTTCTCATGCCATTGTGGGTGCCGGCGCTGCCCTTCTTTCTCAGTCGTATAGTTCCCGTAGGGATGTCGATGTCGTCATAGATTACTATAAGGTTTTCTATGTCCTCCTTGTAAAAACTCATAACCTCCCTGATGGACTCTCCCGACAGGTTCATATAGGTCTGAGGCTTTACAAGCAGGACCTTCTGGCCGGCGATTCTGCCTTCGCCGACCATGGCCTTAAACTTGATTTTATCGACTTTGATACCGTACTTTTCTGCCAGCAGGTCAACGGCGATAAAGCCCATATTATGACGAGTGTTCTCGTATTTTTTGCCCGGGTTCCCAAGACCTGCGATTATATACATATGTAGTACGATCCTTTCTATTTCAACTAATCAAATAATACACTGATGGAGCCGTTTGTGAATACTCTTGTCATTGCCTCTGCAAAGAGCGGTGCTACGGACAGGAAAGTCATCTTGTCCAGCTTCTTTTCCTCAGGCAGAGGAACTGTGTTAAGAAGAACCATTTCTTCAATAGCGGAATCCTTGATTCTGTCAACTGCAGGTCCTGATAATACAGCATGGGTTGCTCCGGCGAATACAGCCTTGGCACCCAGATTCTTGATGGCGTTTGCAGCGTTGCAGATTGTGCCTGCAGTATCGATCATGTCGTCGATAATGATGCAGTTCTTTCCTTCGATATTACCGATGATGTTCATGATTTCGCTCTTGTTCGGTTCAGGTCTTCTCTTATCGATAATGGCGATAGGGCAGTTGAGGTACTGAGCCAGATTTCTCGCTCTTGTTACGCTGCCGTGGTCAGGTGATACTATTACAAGATCATCCATCTGTTTTTCCTTGAAATATTTAGCCAGAATAGGCATACCAAGCAGGTGGTCAACAGGAATATCAAAGTATCCCTGAATCTGGTTTGCGTGAAGGTCCATAGTAAGCACTCTGTCAGCACCTGCAGCCATAATCAGGTCTGCAACCAGCTTAGCTGTAATCGGGTCTCTTGCCTTTGCCTTTCTATCCTGACGTGCATAGCCGTAGTATGGGATTACTGCATTGATTCTGCCTGCTGAAGCTCTCTTCATAGCATCGATCATGATGAGCAGTTCCATAAGATTGTCATTTACCGGACTGCATGTTGACTGAATGATGTATACGTCCAGTCCTCTTACGGTTTCCCAGATGTTCACAGAAATCTCGCCGTCACTGAACTTAGTAACGGTAGCCTTGCCCAGAGGCTTTCCCATAATTCCTGCGATTTCCTCAGCTAACTCGTTGTGTGAATTGCCTGTAAAGATTTTGTAGTCAGCAAATACTCCGCTTCTCACTTTTTCTTACCTCGTCTTTCTTTTCGTGTAATTTGACAGTTATTTTTTCTTTTTCTTCAAAATCCCTTTTGATGAAACCCAGCCCTGTTTCTTTGTGCCTCGTGCACGTGCGATGTAAAGAGCATCGGCCTCCACATTTTCGGTTACCGTGCTTCCCGCCGCCACATAAGCACCATCGCCCACCGTTACCGGAGAAACCAGATTGCTGTTGCATCCGATGAACGCTCCGTCGCCAACGGTCGAGCGATATTTATTGGTTCCGTCGTAGTTTACGAATACCACGCCGCAGCCTAAATTAACATCACATCCCACATCTGAATCTCCTATATATGTCAGATGCGATGCCTTAGAACCATCTCCGAAGGAGGAATTCTTGATTTCCACAAAATCTCCCACCTTGCAGTTTTTACCCACTCTGCTTCCCGGTCTCATATAGGCGAAAGGACCAACCTTGGTTCCCTCTCCCACAGAGCTTTCCACGATTACAGAGCTCTGAATCTCCACATGGTCTGCAATGACCGAATCCACAATTCTGGTGTTTTGCAGTATGACGCAGTCCGCGCCTATTTCAGTTTTGCCTACGAGGGTTACGCAAGGGCCTATAAGAGTTCCCTCGCCGATGATTACGCCCTCGTCGATATACGCTGTATTGATATCCACAAAGCGAACACCCTTTTCCATGTGTTTTATATTGATTTCAAGCCGCTTTTCGCTTGCCTTCTTATATTCTTCTAAAGTCATCTCGTACCTCCCGGTCTTTTGCAGCTACATTTCGAGGAGCATTTCGCCTACCTTGTAGATGTCGCCTGCCCCCATGGTGATGACCATGTCGCCCTTCTGAGCCTTTTCGCTGATATAATCGGCGATTTCTCTGAAGTCCTCCATAAAGAGCACCTCCTTGCCTGGGTGTGTCTCCATTATGCGCTCTGCCAGCTGCTTCGATGAAATCTTGTAGATGTTCTTTTCTCTAGCCGCATATATTTCTGCCAGAATAAGCTTGTCAGCCTTGTTAAATGCCTCGGCGAACTCATCAAAGAGTGCCATGGTTCTGGTATAGGTATGAGGCTGGAAAATGCACCAGAGGTTGTTATGAGGCACATTCTGTGAAGCATCCAAAGTCGCCTTGATTTCTGTCGGATGGTGAGCATAGTCATCTACGATCTTAACACCCTCCGATGTCATTCCGACTATATCGAAACGTCTCTGGGTTCCTCTGTAACCCTCCAGAGTAGCTTTGATAGTTTCTGCATCAACTCCCAGCGTATGTCCGCATGTAAATGCCGCCAGTGCATTGAGTATATTATGCTCTCCCGGAACAGCAAGTTGAACCGTAGTAAGAGTCTGGCCGCCATGATTTACCTTGAAGGCCGGCATTCCGTTTTCATTGAAAAGAATGTCCGATGCCCAGTAATCACAGTTTTCGTTGAGTCCAAAGGTCACCACATTGCTGTGTCCCTTGATTACCCTGTTCACGAAAGGATTGGCATCGTATGCTATTATAATGCCCGACTCCGGCACCAAAGACGCAAACCTGTCAAAGGAGCTTACGATGTGTTCGATGTCCTTGAAATAGTCAAGGTGATCCGAGTCGATATTCAGTATGATTTCTATCTTAGGTCTCAGGCTGAGAAAGCTGTCCATGTACTCACAGGCCTCAGTAACGAAATACTTGCTGTGGCCGACTTTCACATTGCCGCCGATTTCAGCCAGATTGCCTCCCACCAGAATGGTCGGCTCAAGCTTTGCTCTCTCTAAAATCAAAGAAACCATAGAGGTGGTTGTAGTCTTGCCGTGGGTTCCGGATATAGCTATGCTGTTTTCATATTCGTCCATCAGCACTCCCAGCATCTGAGCTCTGGTTACGGCCTCGATGCCTCTTTCGGCCGCTCTGACGATTTCAGGATTATCCTTTCCCACTGCCGCCGAATAAACTACTAAATCGGCGTTGTCTACATTCTCTGCTCTATGGCCTATAAATATTCTGGCACCTTCACGTGCCAGCTTTGAAGTTATGTCCGACTCCTTCATGTCTGAGCCGGAAACGCTGTACCCTCTTGACAGCAAAATTTCTGCAATGGCAGACAGCCCGATGCCTCCGATTCCAATGCAGTGTATATTTTTATATTGAGATAAATCAATCATTTTTTAAGCTGCCTCCGCTAAACTCATAAATCTATGATATAGTATACCATAAATCCAATAAAAAATGGAATGCCATTTAACAAAAAAATAAAAAA